>JBJMII010000129.1:0-11363 GCA_045806925.1 Mycobacteriales bacterium | reverse complement strand
GGCGTCGCGCCGCCACCGGCGCGGGACGAACGGGTCGCCCGGCGGTCCCCGCTGTCCCGGCTGCTCACCCGGCCGGAGGTCGGGGCGCTGCTCGGCGCCATCGTCATCTACATCGTCTTCTTCGCGGTCGCGCCGCCGTTCCGGGACGCCGGCTCGCTGGCCACGGTCCTGTACGTCAGCTCCACCTACGGCATCCCGGCGGTTGCGGTCGCGCTGCTGATGATCGGCGGTGAGTTCGACCTGTCGGCCGGCGTGGCCGTCACCAGCTCGGCGCTGGTGGCGTCGATGTTCGCCTACCAGTTCACCACGAACATGTGGCTCGGCGTCCTCGTCTCGCTCGTGGTCGCGCTCGTCATCGGCTTCCTCAACGGCTACCTGGTCGTCAAGACCGGCATCCCGAGCTTCCTGGTGACCCTGGGCTCGTTCTTCATGCTGCGCGGGCTGAACCTGGCGATCACCCGGCAGGTGACCGGCAACGTCAGCACGAACGACGTGTCCAACATCGACGGCTTCGACTCGGCGAAGAAGGTGTTCGCGTCCTCGTTCACGATCGGGGGCGTCTCGATCCGGATCACCCTGCTCTGGTGGGTCCTGTTCGTCCTGGTGGCGACCTGGGTGCTGCTGCGCACCCACCTCGGCAACTGGATCTTCGCCACCGGCGGCTCGGCGCCCAGCTCGCGGGCGGTGGGCGTGCCGGTCAACCGGGTCAAGATCGGCCTGTTCATGGCGGTCGGCTTCATGGCCTGGTTCACCGGCATGCACATCCTGTTCGAGTTCAACACCGTCCAGTCCGGCATCGGCGTCGGCAACGAGTTCATCTACATCGTCGCCGCGGTCGTCGGCGGGTGCCTGCTCACCGGCGGGTACGGATCGGTGATCGGCGCCGCGATCGGCGCCTTCATCTTCGGGATGACCAACCAGGGCATCGTGTACGCCGGCTGGAACCCGGACTGGTTCTACTTCTTCCTCGGCGCGCTGCTGCTCGGCGCCATCCTCCTCAACAGCTGGGTCCGCAGGCGGGCGGAGGCAATGCGATGACCACCACCACCGACACCAGCGCCGAGCCCAGGACGGCGGCGCCGCTCGTCCGGCTCACCGACGCGGGCAAGCACTACGGCAACATCATCGCCCTGCAGGGAGTCAGCCTCGAGGTCAGCGGGGGCGAGGTCACCTGCGTGCTCGGCGACAACGGCGCCGGCAAGTCCACCCTCATCAAGATCATCGCCGGACTGCACCAGCACACCGAAGGCAGCTACGAGGTCGACGGCACCCCGGTGCACTTCAACTCGCCGCGGGAGGCGCTCGACCGCGGCATCGCCACGGTCTACCAGGACCTCGCGGTGGTCCCGCTGATGCCGGTGTGGCGCAACTTCTTCCTCGGCAACGAGGTCCGCAAGGGCATCGGCCCGGTCAGCCTGATGGACCTCGGGTTCATGAAGAAGACCGCCAAGAAGGAGCTGGCCGACATGGGCATCGACCTGCGCGACGTCGAGCAGCCCATCGGCACGCTGTCCGGCGGCGAGCGGCAGTGTGTGGCCATCGCCCGCGCCGTCTACTTCGGAGCGAAGGTCCTCATCCTGGACGAGCCGACCGCGGCGCTCGGGGTCAAGCAGTCCGGCGTGGTGCTCAAGTACATCCTGCAGGCCCGGGAGCGGGGACTGGGCGTCATCTTCATCACCCACAACCCGCACCACGCGTACCCGGTGGGGGACCGGTTCCTGCTCCTCAAGCGCGGCCGCAGCCTCGGCTACTACCGCAAGGACGAGATCACCCGCGAGGAGCTGACGGCGCTGATGGCCGGCGGCGCCGAGCTGGAGGAGCTCAGCCACGAGCTGGAGAGCGTCGGCGGGGCGGCGGCCGAGGCGGCCCACACGATGGAGGCGGAGCTGAAGGAGCTCGGCATCGCCGGCAGCGGCACCCCGGGGGCCCGCGCGTGACCCTCCCCACCCACCGGCTGCGGCTGGGCAGCTGCCCGGACTCCTGGGGGGTCTGGTTCGACTCCGACCCGAAGCAGACCCCCTGGGAGCGGTTCCTGGACGAGCTGTCCGGCGTCGGCTACGAGTGGCTGGAGCTGGGCCCGTACGGCTACCTGCCGACGGACCCGGTCCGGCTCTCCGCCGAGCTGGACCGCCGCGGCCTGCGGGTCGCCGGCGGCACCATGCACGGGCAGAGCGGGCTGCACCGGCCCGCCGACTGGCCGGCGATCCTGGCCAAGACCCGCAAGGTGGCCGAGCTGACCGCCGCCGTGGGCGGCCGGCACCTGGTCTTCGTACCGGTGCCCGGCTACCGCGACGACAGCACGGGGGCGTACCTGGAGCCGGCCGGGCTGCAGCCGGACCAGTGGGCCGGCATGGTGCGGGCGGCGGACGAGCTCGGCCGGGTGGTGGCCGAGGAGTACGGGCTGCGGCTGCAGTTCCACCCGCATGCCGACAGCCACGTGGAGACCCAGGAGCAGGCCGAGCGCTTCCTGGCCGACACCGACCCGCGGTACGTCAACCTGTGCCTGGACACCGGGCACCTGGCGTACCGGCGGGCGGACAGCGTCGAGCTGATCCGCCGCCACCCGGACCGGATCGGCTACGTGCACATCAAGCAGATGGACCCGGCGGTGGTGGACCGGGCCGAGCGGGAGGACCTGGCTTTCGGCCAGGCAGTGGCGATGGGCGCGTCGTGCGAGCCGCCGAAAGGCCTCCCGGACGTGCCGTCGGTCGTCGACGCACTGTCCGAACTGGACGCGGACCTGTTCGTCGTGGTCGAGCAGGACATGTACCCGGTCGACTTCGACGTGCCGGCGCCGGTCGCGGCCCGGACCAGGGAGTACCTGCGCGGCGTCGGGGTCGGTCCCTGACCGGATCGGCGGCTGTACGGCTCGGCGGCTGTACGGCTCGGTGACTGAGCGGCTCGGTGACTGAGCGGCTCGGTGACTGCGGCGCGGCGACTGAACGGGAGGCGGAGCATGACGGTGCGGGCAGGGGTGATCGGGGTCGGCATGATCGGCCAGGACCACATCCGCCGGTTGACCCGGGTGCTGTCCGGGGTGGACGTCGTCGCGGTGTCCGATGTGGACCTCGAGCGGGCCCGCACGGTCGCGGACGGGCTGGCCGACGCCGAGGTCTTCGCCACCGGCGAGGAGCTGGTCGCGGCCGACCGGGTGGACGCGGTGGTGGTCTGCTCGTGGGGCGAGACGCACGAGCAGTACGTGCTCGCCGCGCTGGCCACCGGCAAGCCGGTCTTCTGCGAGAAGCCGCTCGCGACCACCCCCGAGGCCTGCCTCCGCATCCTGGACGCGGAGGTTGCCGGCCGGCGGCGGCTGGTCCAGGTCGGCTACATGCGCCGCTACGACGCGGCGTACCGGGCGCTGCGCGAGGTCGTCCACAGTGGAGAGATCGGGCTGCCGCTGCTGATGCACTGCACGCACCGCAACCCGAGCGTGCCCGGGTACTACCGCAAGGAGTCGGCCATCACCGACACCGCGGTGCACGAGATCGACCTGGTGCGCTGGCTGTTCGACGAGGAGATCGCGGCCACCTCCGTGCTGGTGCCGCGCAAGAGCCGCAACGGTGGCGAGCTGCAGGACCCGCTGGTGCTGCTGCTGGAGATGGCCAGCGGGCTGCTCGTCGACGTGGAGATCTCGGTCAACATCCGGTACGGCTACGACGTCCGGGGCGAGGTCGTCGGCGAGGACGGCACCGCGTCGCTCGGCGAGGCCAGCCCGGTCCGGGTCCGCCGGCAGGGAACGGCCGCCGACCGGGTGCCGGCCGACTGGCGGGAGCGCTTCGTCCGCGCGTACGACGTCGAGCTGCAGGAGTGGGTGGACGCGGTCGCCGGTGCCGGCGAGCTCGGCCCGAGCAGCTGGGACGGCTACGCGGCGGCGGCGGTGTCCGAAGCCGCCCTGGCGGCGATGCGGACCGGCGCCCGGGTGCCGGTCGCGCTTGCCGACAAGCCCGACCTCTACGACAAGTGAGGACCCAGATGAGGACGCTGCGATGAAGCTGGCGCTCGACCCGTACATGCTGCGCTCGACCCCGCTGACCGAGCTGCCCGGGGTGGTGGCCGACCTGGGCTACCAGTGGATCGAGCTGTCCCCGCGGGCCGACTTCACCCCGTTCTTCCTGCACCCGCGGGCCAACCGGGATGTGGTCCGCCGGTTCAAGTCCGCTTTGGACGGTGCCGGGGTGCGGGTCGCCTCGCACCTGCCGCTCTACCGCTGGTCCGGACCGGACGAGGACGAGCGGCGGGCCGCGGTGCGGTACTGGAAGCGGGCCATCCAGCTGACCGTGGACCTGGACTGCCGGGTGATGAACTCGGAGTTCAACGGCCGGCCGGAGGCCGCGCCGGCGAGCGAGGCGCAGTTCTGGCGGTCCATGGAGGAGCTGCTGCCGGTCTTCGAGCGGGAGGGGGTCCAGCTGCGGCTCGAGCCGCACCCGGACGACTTCGTCGAGGACGGCCGGGTCGCGGTGGACATGATCCGCGGCATCGACTCCGAGCTGGTCTCCTTCCTCTACTGCGCGCCGCACACCTTCCACCAGTCCGCGAAGGCGGGCGGCGACATCGCCGGGATCATGGACTACGCCGGCGACCTGCTCACCCACCTGCACGTCGCGGACTCCTTCGACCACCGGGCGTCCTCCGGGCTGCGCTACATCGTCAACCCGCCGGGCTCGGCCGCCCGGGTGCACCAGCACCTCGACATCGGTCAGGGCGAGGTGGACTGGGAGGAGCTCTTCGGCGCCCTCGGCCGGCTCGGCTTCGGCGCCGGCGAGCAGAACATCATGACCGTCTGCGTCTTCGCCTGGGAGGACCGGGCGGCGGACTCGTGCCGGGTCAACCGGGAGCGGATCGAGACGTACACGAAGGAGTGGGCGCGGTGACCGGCTCCCTCGGCGTCGCCGTGGTCGGCGCGGGCATGGTCGGCCGGGCGCACGCGAACGCGTACCGGCAGGCCCCGACCGTCTTCGGGCCGGGGCTGCCGGAGGTGCGGCTGGTCGCCATCGCGGACGCGTACCAGCCGTTCGCGGCGGAGACCGCGCGGCGGTTCGGCTACCGGCGGGCGGAGACCAGCTGGCAGGCCGTGGCCGAGGCGTCCGATGTGGACGTGGTGAGCGTCGCGGTGGCCAACGCACTGCACCGGGAGGTGGTGGAGGGGCTGCTCGCGGCCGGCAAGCACGTGCTGTGCGAGAAGCCGCTCGCGCCGACCGTCGCGGACGGGCAGGCGATGGTGGACGCCGCGGTTCGCTCGGACCGGGTCACCGCGATCGGCCTCACCTTCCGCCGGTCGCCCGCCATCAACGCGGTACGTGAGCAGGTGACCGACGGCGTGCTCGGGCCGGTCAGCCACTTCAACGGGCACTACTGGTGCGACTACGGCTTCGACGGGAACGCGCCGATCAGCTGGCGGTACCGGGGCGGTCCGGGCACCGGTGCGCTCGCCGACATCGGCAGCCACCTCGTCGACCTCGGCGAGTTCTTCTGCGGGCCGGTGCGCACGGTACGCGGCACCGTCTTCACCACAGCGGTCAAGGACCGGCCGGTGCCGCTGGGCGCGGCGGTCGGGCACTCCGCCGGGGTCGCCGTGAGCGACACCCGGGAGCCGGTCGAGAACGAGGACGTGGCGACCTTCACCGCGACCTTCGCCAGCGGCGCCGTCGGCACCTTCTCGGTGTCCCGGATCGCGTACGGACACCCCAACAAGCTCGCCTTCGAGATCTTCTGCGAGCGCGGCGCGGCCGAGTTCGACCTGGACCGGGCGGCCGAGTTCACCGTCGCGGACGACACCGCGCCGGCGCCGGTGAACGGCTACCGACAGGTGCTCGTCGGGCCGGCGCACCCGTACCTGGCCGGCGGCCTGCCGATGGACTTCCCGGGCGTCGGCCACGGCCAGAACGACTTCTTCGTCTACCAGGCGCGCGCGTTCCTCGAGCAGGTGGCGGGGATCGGCGGCCTGCCGCCGTGCCCGTCGCTGGCCGAGGGCCTGCACAACCTGCGGGTGCTGGCCGCCGCCACCGACTCCGCCCAGGCCGACGGCGCGGCCGTGGCCGTCGACTGAAGGGGGACCGCCATGAAGCTCGGCGCCTACACCGCCGTCCTGCACGACCGGTCGCTGCCGGAGACGCTGAAGGTCCTCGGCGAGCTGGGGCTGACCAGCGCCGAGATCAACTCGGGCGGGTTCCTCCCGCCGGTGCACATCCCGATGGGCGAGCTGCGGGCCAGCCCGGGCGCCCGGGAGGACTACCTGGGCCAGTTCGAGCAGGCCGGGATCACGCTGACCGGGCTGAACTGCAACGGCAACCCGCTCAACCCGCTGCCGGACATCGGCCCGGCGCACGCGGCCGACCTGCACCGCTCGATCGAGGTCGCCGGCCTGCTCGGGGTGCGCCGGGTGGTCACCATGTCCGGCGTGCCGGGCTCGGACCCCGGCGCGGCGTACCCGTCCTGGGTGGTGAACACCTGGGACAGCCAGTACACCGACGTGCAGGACTACCAGTGGGACCTGGCGGTCCCGTTCTGGCGGGACGTCGACGCCCGCGCCCGGGACGCCGGGGTCAAGGTGTGCATCGAGATGCACCCGCAGAACATCGTGTTCAACCCGCCGACCCTGCGGCGGCTGGTCGATCGGACCGGTGCCACCAACGTCGGCGCCGAGATGGACCCGAGCCATCTCTTCTGGCAGGGCATCGACCCGGTCGCCGCGGTCCGCTGGCTCGGCCCGCTGGTCTTCCACGCCGCGGCCAAGGACACCCTGATCCACGAGGACAACTGCCGGATCTACGGCGTGCTCGACGACCGGCACACCCGGGTTCCGGCGGAGCAGAACCCGCTCAACCTCGGCGGCCGCAGCTTCCTCAACCGGTGGCCGTCGGAGCCCTCGTGGGAGTTCGTCCACGTGGGACGCGGGCACGACGTGGACTTCTGGGCCCGGTTCCTGACCGCGTTGCACGCGGTGGACCCGGACATGGCGGTGAACATCGAGCACGAGGACCAGGCGTACGACCCGGTCGAGGGACTCCGGCTGGCCGCGGAGAACCTCAAGGCCGCGGCCGCAGATGCCGGGGTCTGAGCGAGCCGGCCCGGGGGAGCGGGACCGCGACGAGCCGGGCGGGCCGGCCGGCTGAGGAGGTTCGGTGGCGGAGCGGACGCGGCTGCGGGTGGGGCTGGCCGGGCTCGGCCGGATGGGCCGCATCCACGCGGCGAACCTGGCCTGGCGCTGCCGGTCCGCCCGGCTGGCCGGGATCACCGACGCGGACCCCGGCCTGGCCGCGCGGGCCGGTGCCGAGCTGGACGTGCCGGTGCTCCCGTCGTACGACGACCTGCTGTCCGAAGTGGACGCCGTCGCGGTGGCGACGCCGGCCGGGACGCACGCCGACCTGGTGACCAGGGCGGCCCGGGCCGGCAAGGCCGTCTTCTGTGAGAAGCCGGTGTCGCTGGACCGGCAGGCCACCCTGGACGCGCTGGCGGAGGTGGCGCGGGCGGGGGTGCCGCTGCAGGTCGGCTTCCACCGGCGCTTCGACCCCGACTGGGTGGCGGCGACCGAACGGATCCGGGCCGGCGAGCTCGGCCGGGTCTACCTCTTCCGGACCTCGCTGCGGGACATGCGCTCGCCGCGGCCGGAGTTCCTGGCCGGCTCCGGCGGCTTCTTCCTCGACGTGACCATCCATGACCTCGACGTGGCCCGCTGGATGGTCGGCGAGATCGTGGAGATCGGCGCGCACGGGGCCGGGCTGTCCGATCCCGGCTCCGCCGAGCTCGGCGACATCGACACCGCGCTGGTGACGCTGCGCTTCGAGAGCGGGGCGCTCGGCGTGATCGACAACAGCCGGTCCGCCGGCTACGGCTACGAGTGCTCCACCGAGGTGGTCGGCAGTGCCGCGACCGTCCGGGTGGGCAACCCGCCGCGGCACCACTACCGGTGGCTGACGCCGGGGCAGTCGTCCGCGCCGCTGGTGCGCGACTTCGAGCAGCGCTACCCGTGGGCGTACGCCGCGGAGATCGAGGCGTTCGCCCGGTCGGTGCTGGACGGGGTGCCGCCGGCAGTGACCGGGGCGGACGCGCTGGCCGCCTTCGACCTCGCCGGCGCGGCCGACCGGGCCTGGCGGACCGGCCGGACCCAGACGCTGACCCCGAGACGCACCGCGGGCGGTGTCGACTACGGCCCGCCCGCCGGGAAGGCGGTGGGCTGACCGCGATGGGCTGACCGGCGCGGGTCAGCCGCGGCGCCGGCGGGCCCCCAGCCAGGCCGCCCAGCGGGCCCGCCGGCCGCCCGTGGGCGCCCGGGGTCGCGGTGCGGCGCACGCGGCGCAGCCGGGCCGGTCACAGGCCGGCGCGGCGCACTCGGTGAGCAGCCGCAGGGCGGCGTCCGGATACTCGGCGACCAGCCGGGCCACGATGTCCTCGCGGCCCTCGCCGATCGCTGCGTTGACCCGCCACACGTAGTCCTCGTGCAGCTTGCGCAGCGCCTGCACGCCGTTCGCAGCCATGGGCGGTGCCTCCCCGGCGGTGGACCGGCGCGGCCGGTACCGCTGAGTGTCCGCCGTCGCCGGCGAACCGTCCAGCCGGCCGCCGCGGTGCCGCCGCCCCGGGCGAAGCGGGCCAGCAGCTCCTGGGCGAACTTCTGGCAGCGGATCTCACCGGCCTACACCGCCGCCACCGGCTTCGCCGCCGGGAGCGCTCAGCGGTGGTCGGGCGAGGGCGCCGGGTAGCCTCGGCGGTCTCGACAACGGTGTCGGGTCCGGGTGGAGGTGCGGCGTGCGGGTGGTGGTGGCGCTCGGCGGGAACGCGCTGAGCCCGACCGGCGGCACCGGCTCCGCGAAGGAGATGCGCGCCGCGCTCGCGGCCGCCGCGGAGGCGCTGGCCGAGCTCGTCGCCGCCGGCGCCGTGCTCGTGCTGACCCACGGCAACGGGCCGCAGGTCGGCCGGATCCTGCTGCAGCAGGAGGCGGCCGCGCCGGAGGTGCCGCCGATGCCGATGGACGTCTGCGGCGCCGAGTCGCAGGGCCAGGTCGGCTACCTGCTCGCCCAGGCGCTCGGCAACGCGCTGCGCGCCCGCGGGCTGCCGCAGCGGGTCTTCCCGCTGATCACCCAGGTGGTGGTGGACGGCCGGGACCCGGCCTTCCGGCGGCCGACCAAGCCGGTCGGGCCCGGGTACGACGCCGCGGCGGCGCAGGAGATCGCCACCGCGTCCGGGCACGTCTTCGGCGAGGTGGCGCCGGGCCGGTGGCGGCGGCTGGTCGCCTCGCCGCTGCCGGTGGACTTCGTGGAGGCCGAGCCGATACGGCTGGTGGCCGGCTCCGGGCACGTGCTGGTCGCGGCCGGCGGGGGCGGGGTGCCGGTCGTGCTGGACCAGGCGGGGACGTACCGCGGGGTGGAGGCGGTGGTCGACAAGGACCGGACCGCCGCCCGGCTGGCGCTGCTGGTCGACGCCGAGGTGCTGGCGATCCTCACCGAGGTGCCGCAGGTCCAGCTCGGCTGGGGGACGCCGGACGCGCGCGCGGTGGCGAAGCTCACCGTCGGCGAGGCGCGGGCGCTGCTGGCGGCAGGCGAGTTCCCGGCCGGGTCGATGGGGCCGAAAGTCGAGGCGTGCTGCGACTTCGTCGCCGCCGGCGGGCAGCGCGCGGTCATCGGCGCGCTGGACGAGGCGGTGGACGTGGTCCAGGGGCGGGCCGGGACCGTGGTGGTCGCCGGTTAGCCGTCCGCCGGGCGGTCCCAGCCGGGGACCAGCTCACGGGCCAGCTGCTCGAGGAAGAGCCCGGTGTCGGTGACGATGCCGATCGCCTGCGCGCTGCCCCGGTCGGCCAGCTTGGTCACCGTCGCCGGGTTGATGTCCACGCACACCAGCGGCACCGACGCGGGCAGGATGTTGCCGGTCGCGATCGAGTGCAGCATGGTCGCGACCATGACGCAGAAGCCGGCGCCGGGCAGCTGCGCGCGCATCGCCCGCTGGCCCTCGACCACGTCCGTGTAGACGCCCGGCAGCGGGCCGTCGTCGCGGACCGAGCCGACCAGCACGTAGTCCTTGCCGGCCTTCACCAGCGCGTGCATGACGCCACCGGTGAGCACGCCGCTGGCCACCGCGGCCTCGATCGAGCCGGCCCGGCGGATCGTGTTGATCGCCCGGATGTGGTGCTCGTGCCCGTGCGGCACGCCGGCGCCGCGGGACAGGTCGACGCCGAGCGACGTGCCGTACAGCGCGGCCTCGATGTCGTGGGTGGCCAGCGCGTTCCCGGCGAACAGCACGTCGACGTAGCCGGCGCGCACCAGCGCCACCATCGCCGGCGCGGCGCCGGTGTGCACGATCGCCGGGCCGCCGACCCACAGCACCCGCTGGCCGGCCGCCTTGACCTCGCGGAGCCGCTCCGCGATCTGCCGGACCAGCAGCGCCTGCGGCTTCTCGCTGGAGACGACGGAGGACATGAAGCCGAACCCCTCGCTCGCTTCCAGCTCCTCCGTCGTCGGCAGCTCGACCCGCACGCCGGTCGCGCCGCAGACCACCAGCTCACCGGCGCGGACGTCGGAGACCGGGACGGTGCGCACCTCGGTGCCGGTCACCACGAGGCCGCAGTCCATCTCCGGCCGGTCCACCGGGTGCCAGTGGCCCCCCAGCCGGACGAACGTGTCCAGGTTGGTGGTCGAGTAGAAGTCCTCCGGGAAGACGCCGTCCGCGGGGGCCGGCTCGAGCCGGGCGTCCACCGCGTGCACCGGGTTGACCCCGTGGGTCTGCACCCGCATCAGGATCCGCTGCAGCTCGTCGTCGTCGTCCGCGCCGACGCTGATCCGCGCGTACGACTCGTCGTCGTGCTCCTTGCCCAGGTCCAGCCGGTCGACCTTGTAGTCGCCGCCGTACTCCAGCACGTCGTCGAGGACCCGCGCCAGCACGCCGGTGTCCAGCAGGTGGCCGCTGATCTCGACGGTCTCGGTGTGCTTCACGGTCCTCCTCGCAGCGCCGGGGCGCCGTTGCCCCGAGCCGGAGGGTAGTCGAGCCTCAGACCACCGCGCCGTCGTCCGGGCCGTCGTCGGCCCGGGTCTCCCGCAGCCGCAGCACGAGCAGCCCGCCGCCGCTGAGGATGGCGACGACGCCGAAGGTCAGCCCGGTGCGGTCGTCGAGGCCGACGACGCCGGGGGCGGCGAGCAGGAGCACGCCGAAGATGACGACGAGGAGGCCGAGCAGGGCCTGCCGGGACAGGCGGGGGACCGGCGGGGGCGGCGGCGGTTCGTAGTGACCCTCGTCCAGGCCGGGCGGGCCGTCCAGCCAGAGCTCGTCGCCGTCCTCCTCGGCCCGGGCCCGCGCCTCGGCGGCCCGGTCCAGGTCGGCGCCGGTGGGGACGGCGCCGGCGCGGTCGCCGCGGCGGCGGCGGAGGCCCGGCCGCGGCG
>JBJMII010000128.1:0-5582 GCA_045806925.1 Mycobacteriales bacterium | reverse complement strand
CGATGGCGGTCGAGCAGACGATCGATGCGCTGGACGCCGCGGACCGGGTGACGGTGTTGGGGTCGCTGCGCCGGGACGAGGGCGGGCCGGAGCGGTTCGCGGCCTCGCTGGCTGAGGCGCACGTGGGCGGCATGGCCGTGGATTGGGCCGGGTTCTATGCCGGCACCGGCGCCCGCCGGGTCGACCTGCCGACGTATGCGTTCCAGCGGCAGTCGTACTGGCCGGCCCCCGGCGCGACCGCGGGCGACGTCACCGCCGCCGGCCTGAGCCGGCTGGACCACCCCGTGCTCGCCGCCGCCGTCCCGGTCGGCGACCGGGACGAGTGCCTGCTGACCGGCCGGCTGGCCCTGGACAGCCAGGCTTGGATGCAGGACCACGCCGTCTTCGGCACCGTCATCCTGCCCGGCGCGGCGCTGGTCGAGCTGGCCCTGACCGCCGGTCGGCACACCGGCTGCCCGGTGGTCGACGAGCTCGTGCTGGAGGCGCCGCTGGTCCTGGCCGAGGACGAGGCCGCGCAGGTGCAGGTCGTCGTCGGTGCGCCGGACGATGCCGGTCGGCGGGAGGTCGCGATCTACAGCCGGCCGGAGGCCGGCGAGGACGACGAGCGGGAGGCGACCTGCCACGCCCGCGGCATGCTGGCCGCGGACGCGGAGCCGGCGGCGCCCTTCCCGGCCACCTGGCCACCGGCCGGCGCCCGGCCGGTCCCCGTGGAGGGCCTCTACCCCCGACTGGCCGACGCCGGCTACGACTACGGGTCGCTCTTCCAGAGCGTCCGGTCCGCCTGGCGCAACGGCGCGGAGGTCTACACCGAGATCGCCGTCCCCGAGGGTGCCGAGGGGTTCGCGATCCACCCCGCGCTGCTCGACGGCGCGTTGCACGGCGGACTGCTCGACAAGGAGGCCGGCTCCACCACCGACCTGCCGTTCTCCTGGTCCGGTGTCCGGGTCACCGCCGCCTCGCGCGCCCGGGCCCGGGTACGGATGGCCCCGGCCGGCGAGTCGGCGGTACGCGTCGACGTCGTCGGCGAGCAGGGCGAGCCGGTGGCCACTGTGGACCGACTCGCGTCACGGCCGGTCGACCCGTCGCAGTTGGACACCGCCCGGGGCGGGCAGCGCTCGCTCTTCCAGGTCGAGTGGACCGCCGTCACGGCCGGCGCGGGCTCGGCCAGCCTGGCCGTCCTCGGTGACCTGCCGGCTCCGGGCGAGCGGTACGCCGACCTGGACGCGCTGGAGCGCGCGCTGGCCGACGGTGCCCTGGTGCCCGACGCAGTGGTCACCACGGTCGAGCCGGCCGGCGACGGCATGGCCGGCGCGCACGCAACCGCGGAGCGGGTGCTCGGCCTGCTGCAGCGGTGGCTGGCCAGCGAGGAGCTGGCCGACGCCCGACTGGTGGTGGTGACCCACCGCGGTGTGGCCGTCGGGGACGAGGCTGCGGATCTGGCGGTCTCGCCGGTCTGGGGTCTGGTGCGCAGCGCCCAGTCCGAACACCCCGGTCGCTTCCTGCTCGTCGATGTCGACGACGGCGAGCCGGACTGGGCCGGCCTGGCCGATGTGGACGAGCCGCAGCTGGCCGTCCGCGAGGGTCGCTTGCTGGCCCCCCGGCTCACGCGGGTCCCGGCGGAGCAGGCGAGTGACGCCTGGCGGCTGGGGATCGAGCGGAAAGGATCGCTGGAGGACCTGGCCGTCCTCCCCTCGGACGGCGACCGTCCACTGGGGACGCGCGAGGTGCGCGTCGGCGTCCGGGCCGCGGGTCTGAACTTCCGCGACGTGCTGATCGCCCTCGGCCTGTATCCCGGTGACGCCCCGCTCGGCAGCGAGGCGGCCGGTGTGGTGCTGGAGGTCGGCGCCGAGGTGACCGACCTGGCACCGGGTGACCGCGTGCTCGGTCTGGTGCCGGACGCGTTCGGTCCGGTCGCGGTGACCGACCGGCGGATGGTCGTGCCGATGCCGGCCGGGTTCACCTTCGCGCAGGCGGCCGCGGTGCCGGTGGTCTACCTGACCGCGTACTACGGGTTGGTCGAGCTGGCCGGGCTCGGCGCCGGTGAGCGGGTGCTGGTGCACGCCGCCGCCGGCGGCGTGGGGATGGCCGCGGTGCAACTGGCCCGCCACCTCGGCGCCGAGGTGTACGCGACCGCCAGCCCCGCGAAGTGGGACGCGGTCCAAGACTTGGGGGTGCCGCAGGAGCGGATCGCCTCCTCCCGCGACCTCGCCTTCCGCGACCGCTTCCGGGAGGTCACCGGCGGCGCCGGGGTCGACGTCGTGCTCAACGCGCTGGCCGGGGAGTTCATCGACGCCTCGCTGGACCTGCTCGGCTCCGGTGGCCGGTTCATCGAGATGGGCAAGGCCGACCTGCGCGACCCGGCGGTGGTCGCGGCCGACCATGCCGGCGTGCGCTACCGCTCGTACGACCTGTTCGAGGCCGGACCCGACCGCATCCAGCAGATGCTGACCGAGGTCGTCGCCCTGTTCGAGGCCGGCGTGCTCACGCACTCCCCGACGCGGACGTGGGACGTGCGCCGCGGGGCCGAGGCGTTCCGGTTCCTGCGGGAGGGTCGCAACACCGGCAAGATCGTGCTCACTGTCCCGGCGCCGCTGGACCCGGACGGCACGGTGCTGATCACCGGTGGCACCGGCGGGCTCGGCGCCCTGGTGGCCCGGCACCTGGTCGAGCGGCACGGCGCCCGGCGGCTGCTGCTGGTCAGCCGTCGCGGCCTGGACGCCCCCGGCGCCCAGGAGCTGGTCGCGGAGCTGGAGAAGCTCGACGCGCAGGTCCGTGTGGCCCCGTGTGACGTCGCCGATCGCGACCAGCTGGCCGGGCTGCTCGGGTCCCTGGAACACCCGCTGACCGCGGTCGTGCACTCCGCCGGCGTGCTGGACGACGGGGTGGTCGAGGCGCTGACTCCGGAGCGGCTGGAGCGGGTCATGCGGCCGAAGATCGACGCGGCCGGACACCTGCACGAGCTGACCGCCGGGATCGAGCTGTCGGCGTTCGTGCTGTTCTCCTCGGTCGCCGCCCTCATCGGCAGCCCGGGGCAGGGCAACTACGCCGCCGCCAACGCGTACCTCGACGCCCTTGCCGCCACCCGCCGCGCCCAGGGCCTGCCCGCGACCTCGCTGGCCTGGGGGCTGTGGGCGGACGCGACCGGGATGACCGGCGAGCTGGACGAGGCCGAGCTGGCCCGGCTGGCGCGGCAGGGCATCGACGCGCTGCCGTCGGAGCTGGGACTGGAGCTGTTCGACCAGGCGCGGCAGGTCGACGCGGCGCTGCTCGCCCCGGTCCTGCTCGACCTCGGTGGGCTGCGGGCGCAGGCCCGGGCCGGGATGCTGCCGGCGCTGCTGCGCGGGCTGGTCCGGGCGCCGGCGCGCCGGTCCGAGGTCACGGGCGCGTCGTTGGCCGAGCGGCTGGCCGGCATGCCGCGGGGCGACTGGGAGCGGGTCACGCTCGACCTCGTACGCGGCCAGGTCGCGGCCGTGCTCGGGCATGCCTCGCCGGATGCGATCGAGCCGGACCGCGCGTTCAAGGAGCTCGGCTTCGACTCCCTCGCCGCGGTGGAGCTGCGCAACCGGCTCACCCAGGCCACCGGCCTGCGGCTGCCGACCACGCTCGTCTTCGACCACCCGAACTCGGTCGCGGTCGCGCAGTACCTCATCCCGATCGCCGTGCCGGCCGCGGACGCCGGTCAGCCGGCCTCGGAGGAGGACGAGATCCGCGGGGTGCTGGCGTCGATCCCGATCGCCCGGCTGCGCGCGGCCGGCCTGCTCGACGCGCTGGTCGAGCTCGCCCGCGGCGACGCGGAGGACACCCCGCCCGACAGCGGCGACGCCGCATCGATCGACGAGATGGACATCGAGGACCTGATCAGGATGACCGAGGAGGACGTGGCGTGACAGCTCGCCGGGACGCCGCTGCCAACCGGGAGGTGTCGTAGCCGTGGCCACCGATCAGGCCAGCCTCGTCGAGGCCCTCCGCAAATCTCTCAAGGAGACCGACCGGCTGCGCCAGCAGAACCGTCGGCTGCTCGCGAAGTCCACCGAGCCGCTCGCGATCGTGGGCATGAGCTGCCGGTACGCCGGCGGCGCCACGTCGCCGGACAAGCTGTGGGAGCTGGTCGAGTCCGGTCGGGACGCGATCACGGGCCTGCCGCAGGACCGCGGGTGGGACCTGGAGCGGCTCTTCGACCCGGACCCCGACCAGGTCGGGCGGGTGTACGCCCGCGGCGGCGGGTTCGTCGAGGGCGTAGGCGACTTCGACGCGGGGTTCTTCGGGATCAGCCCGCGGGAGGCGCTGGCGATGGACCCGCCGCAGCGGCTGGTCCTGGAGGGCGCGTGGGAGGCGTTCGAGGACGCCGGGATCGACCCGACCTCGTTGCGCGGCTCGGACACCGGCGTGTTCTGCGGCGCCGTGGGGTCGGACTACGGCGGCAGCACGCCGCCGGAGCTGGAGGGCTTCCGGCTGACCGGCTCCACGCACAGCGTGATCTCCGGCCGGGTCGCGTACTCGCTCGGTCTCGAAGGCCCGGCGGTGTCGGTGGACACCGCCTGCTCCTCCTCGCTGGTCGCGCTGCACCTGGCCGCGCAGGCGCTGCGGGCCGGCGACTGCTCGCTGGCGCTGGTCGGCGGGGTGACCGTGCTGGCCGGGCCCATGCTGCTGGTGGAGTTCAGCCGGCAGCGGGGGCTGGCGCCGGACGGGCGGTGCAAGCCGTACGCGGCCGCGGCGGACGGCACCGGCTTCGGTGACGGGCTCGGCATGCTGGTGCTGGAGCGGTTGTCCGACGCGCGCCGCAACGGCCGGCGGATCCTGGCCGTGATCCGGGGCAGCGCGGTCAACCAGGACGGCGCCAGCAACGGGCTGACCGCGCCGAACGGGCCCTCGCAGGAGCGGGTGATCCGGGCCGCACTCGCCAACGCCGGCCTGGCACCGTCCGATGTGGACGCCGTCGAGGGGCACGGCACCGGAACCATGCTCGGCGACCCGATCGAGGCGCAGGCGCTCCTCGCGACGTACGGCCGGGACCGCGAGGACGGTCCGCTGCGACTCGGGTCCATCAAGTCGAACATCGGCCACACCTCCGCCGCGGCCGGTGTCGCGGGTGTGATCAAGATGGTGCAGGCGCTGCGTCATGGCGTGCTGCCGCGGACGTTGCATGTGGACGCGCCGTCGCCGCATGTGGACTGGGACGCCGGGCAGGTTCGGCTGCTGACCGAGGCGGAGCAGTGGCGGGCGAACGGCCGGCCGCGCCGAGCCGGGATCTCCTCGTTCGGGATCAGCGGCACGAACGCGCACCTGATCCTGGAGGAGGCGCCGCCCGCCGCCGAGGAGCCGGCCGAGCCGGCTCCGACGCGGCCGCTGCCGGTGCTGCTATCGGGTAAGGATGAGGTGGCGGTGCGGGCGCAGGCCGAGCGGCTGCGCTCGCACCTGGCCGCGCGGCCGGAGCTGGACCTGGCCGACGTGGGGTTCTCCGCGGCGACGACCCGGGCGCAGTTCGACCGGCGGGCCGCGGTGGTGGCCGCGGATCGGGATGAGCTGCTGGCCGGGTTGGCCGGGTTGGCGGCGGATGAGCCGGTGGGTGGCGTGGTCGGCGG
>JBJMII010000127.1:0-5206 GCA_045806925.1 Mycobacteriales bacterium | reverse complement strand
GTCGGGCATGACGATGCCGAACGCGACCGCTGCGGAGCCCCAGGCGGAGGACACCGCTCCGCTGCTGTCCCTGCGCAAGGTCAACAAGAGCTTCGGCGCGGTCCACGTCCTGCAGGACGTCGACTTCGACGCCTATCCGGGCCAGGTCACCGCGCTGGTCGGCGACAACGGCGCGGGCAAGAGCACGCTCATCAAGGGCGTCGCCGGCATCCACGTCTTCGAGACCGGCGAGTACCTCTTCGACGGCCAGCCGGTCACCGTGCACAACCCGAAGCAGGCGAACGCGCTCGGCATCGAGGTCGTCTACCAGGACCTCGCGCTGTGCGACAACCTCGACATCGTGCACAACCTGTTCCTCGGCCGGGAGATCAGCCGGCGGGGGGTGCTGGACGAGGGCACCATGGAGCGGCGCGCGACCGAGACGCTGGCCGGTCTGTCCGTCCGCACCGTACGCAGCATCCGGCAGCAGGTCGCCAGCCTGTCCGGCGGCCAGCGGCAGACCGTCGCGATCGCCCGCTCGGTGATCTGGAACTCCAAGCTGGTCATCCTCGACGAGCCGACCGCCGCCCTCGGCGTCGCCCAGACCGAGCAGGTGCTCAAGCTGGTCCGCCGGCTCGCCGACAACGGCCTCGCGGTCGTGCTGATCAGCCACAACCTCAACGACGTCTTCGCCGTCGCCGACCACATCTCGGTGCTCTACCTCGGCCGGATGGCGGCCCAGGTGACGGCGCGGGAGGTCAGCTCCAACCAGGTGGTGGAGCTGATCACCACCGGCCGGTCCGGCTCCATCGGGCTGGCCGCCGGGGCCGAGCCGGAGGACGTCATCGCCGAACGGGACGAGGCCGGGCCGGTCGCCGCCGCTGCCGGGGAGGACAAGTCATGACCGCCACCACCACGGCCACCGAGGAAGGCGTCCCCCGGGTCCCGCCGACGCCCCCGCGCGAGCTCGGGACGGCGGTGTCCGACTACATCGCCCGGGTACGCGGCGGCGACGTCGGCTCGCTGCCGGCCGTGCTCGGCGTGGTCGTGCTCGTCATCGTCTTCTCGATCCTGCGGCCGAACACGTTCACCAACGCGTTCAACCTGGCCAACCTGATCAACCAGTCCGCCGCGGTGATGGTGATCGCGATGGGCCTGGTCTTCGTCCTGCTGCTGGGCGAGATCGACCTGTCCGCCGGCTGGACCGCCGGCACCGCCGCGGCGATGATGGGTATCGCCGTCACCCGGCACGGCTGGCCGTGGTGGCTGTCCGTCCTGGCCGGCCTGCTCACCGGCGCGGTGGTCGGCACGATCATCGGCCTGCTGGTCGCCCGGCTCGGCATCCCGTCGTTCGTGGTGACGCTGGCCGCGTTCCTCGCCCTGCAGGGCGTCCTGCTCAAGACCATCGGCGAGGGCGGCACCATCCCGATCCGGGACAAGGTGCTGCTGGCGATCAACAACAACACCATGCCGGTCTGGCTCGGCTGGGCGCTGTTCGTGGTGGTCGTCGGCGCCTATGCGGCCGTGTCGCTGCGCCGGGCCGCCAGCCGCCGGGCCGGTGGGCTGCAGTCCGAGGGCACCTCGGTGGTGCTCGCCAAGGTGGTGGTGCTCGCGGTGCTGCTCGGCGCGCTCACCGCCTACCTGTCCACCGAGCGCAGCCGCAACCCCGCGGTGTCCTCGATCAAGGGCGTGCCCGAGGTCGTGCTGCTGCTGGTGATCCTGCTCGTCGGGCTCAACTTCGTGCTCAGCCGCACCGCCTTCGGGCGGCACGTGTACGCGGTCGGCGGCAACGCGGAGGCGACCCGCCGGGCCGGCATCAACGTCAAGCAGGTCAAGCTCTTCTGCTTCGTCATCGGCTCCACCCTGGCCGCGGTCGGCGGCATCCTGCTGGCCAGCCGGGACAACTCCATCTCGCCGAGCACCGGCGGTGCGGAGACGCTGCTGTACGCGGTGGGCGCGGCGGTGATCGGCGGCACCAGCCTCTTCGGCGGCAAGGGCAAGATCCTCGACGCCGTGCTCGGCGGGCTGGTGATCGCGATCATCATCAACGGCATGGGCCTGCTCAACCAGCCGTCCAGCGTCGTCTACATGGTCACCGGCCTGGTGCTGCTCATCGCGGCGAGCGTGGACGCGCTGTCCCGGCGGCGCGCAGCCGCAACGGGGCGCGTCTGACCGGGACCCCGGTCCCGACCGACCGCTCCGGCGTGCCCGCCTCTCACCGGCCGGATGCCGGCCGGCACGGCGCCGCCTGGCGCGGTCCGGCCTCCGGCGGTGGGGTCGGGCCCGCCCCGGCCCGGTCCGGCGCGGCCACCCAGGAGGTCCGCCGGCACAACCTGGGCGGCCTGCTGCGGCTGCTGCACGTGCGCGGTCCCACCTCGCGCTCGGACCTGACCGCGGTGAGCGGGCTCAACCGCAGCACGGTCCGGGCGCTGACCACGGAGCTGGCCGAGGCCGGTCTGGTCCGGGAGGCGGCGCCGGTCGGCCGGGGCGGCGCCGGCCGGCCGTCGATCGTGGTCGAGCCCCGGTCCGAGCACGTCTGGGTGCTCGCCCTGGACGTCGGGGTGGAGCACGTCGGCGCGGCCCGGATCGGGCTCGGCGGCGTGGTGCTGGACCGCCGGCAGCAGCCGCTGGCCCGGGGGGCGGGCACCGTGCGCGAGGTCGTCGGCCGGCTGCGCGGGCTGGCCGAGCCGCTGCTCGCCGCGGCGGACACCAAGCCGGTCGGCGTCGGAGTGGCGGTACCCGGGATCGTCGGCGCCGCGGACGGGGTGGTCCGGCTGGCGCCGAACCTCGGCTGGGTGGAGGTGCCGCTCGGCCGGCTGCTGGCCGAGGAGCTCGGCACCGCCGGGCCGGTGGCGGTCGGCAACGAGGGCGACCTCGGGGTGGTCGCGGAGCAGCTGCGCGGCGTGGCCGCGGAGGTCTCGGACGCCATCTACCTGTCCGGTGAGGTCGGCATCGGCGGCGGCATCATCATCGGCGGGCGGCCGCTGACCGGCGCCGGCGGGTACGCCGGCGAGGTCGGGCACATGACGGTCAACCCGGGTGGGCACCGGTGCCGGTGCGGCCGGCGGGGCTGCTGGGAGACCGAGGTGGGGCTGGACGCGGTGCTGCGCGCCTGCGTCCGTCCGGGCGGCTCGCTCGCGGACGTGCTCGCCGGATACGCGGCCGGCGACCGGGCGGTCGGCGACGGCGTCCGCGCGGTCGGCCGCTGGCTCGGCATCGGGGTGGCCAACCTGGTCAACGTCTTCAACCCCGAGGTGATCATCTTCGGCGGGCTGACCCGGGCGATCTTCCCGGTGATGGAGCCGTACGTCCGGGCCGAGCTGGCCGGCGCGCTGACCGCGCCGCGCGGCCAGGTGCGGCTCGAGCTGCCCGGGCTCGGTGCGGACTCCAGCCTGGTCGGTGCGGCCGAGCTGGCCTTCGCGCCGCTGCTGAGCGACCCGCTCGGCGGGCCGGCCTGGGCGGAGCCGGGCTAGCGGCCCGGGCGGTCCCGGCCCTGCTGGCCCTGCTGGTCCTGGTAGTCCTGCTGGTCCTGGTAGTCCTGCTGGTCCGGTTGGCCCGGTTGGCCCGCCCAGCGGCCGGCGCCCGGCACCCAGCGCCGGCCACCCAGCGCCTCCCGCACGGCGTCCACCTGCCGGCCGAGCTCGCGCAACCGGGCACCCTGCTGCTCGTACGCGGCCATCGCCGCCTCCACCACCTCCGGTGGCAGCCGCCGCCCGACGTCCCGGCGCAGCGTGCGCCAGCCGTCCCGGGCCGCCTCCAGCGAGGCCGCCGCCTGCCCGGCGGCGAGCCGGGCCAGCAGTGGCGGGTGCCGGCGCAGCACCTGGTACGCCCGCCACTCCCCCGGCACCTGGTCGAAGAGCCACGCCACCGCGCTGCGCTCCCACTCCGGCGCGCCGGGCGGCTGCACCTCGGCCGGCCACCACGGCGGCACCGCGGCGGTCAGGTCGGCGGGCACAGCAGCGCCACCGTTTCGACGTGGTGCGTCATCGGGAAGCAGTCGAAGGCGCGCAGCCCGCGCAGCCGCCAGCCGGCGTCCAGGGCGACCCGGAGGTCGCGCGCCAGCGCGGCCGGGTCGCAGGCGACGTACCCGACCGCCCGCGGTGCGAGCGCGAGGACGGCGGCGAGCACCGCGGTGCCGGCCCCGGACCGCGGCGGGTCGAGCACGACGAGATCCGGCCGCAGCCCGAGCCCGCCGAGCAGGCCGGCGCTGACCCGGGCGGCCCGCACCTGGAGGCCGGGGACGTTGGCGGCGGCGTCCGCGGCGGCCCGGGCGTCCGACTCCACCGCGACCACCCGGCCTGCCGGCCCGACCGCGGCGGCGAGCACGCCGGCGAAGAGCCCGGCGCCGGCGTAGAGGTCAAGCACGGTCTCCCCCGGCGCCGGTCGCAGGAAGTCCAGCACGCAGCCGGCCAGCGCGTCCGCGGCGGCCGGGTGCACCTGCCAGAACCCGGTCGCGGCGACCCGCCACTCCCGCCCGGCGGCCACCTCCCGCACCGTCCCAGGACCGTCTACAGTGCACCCCGGCCGGCTGAAAACCGCGGTGTCGCCGCCGGTGGAGGCGACCACCTCGACCTCGGTGCCGGCCGGCCAGGCCCGCTCGCCCACCCCGGCGGCCGCCACCGCGTCCGTCCCGAGTGGACAGTGCCGGACCGGCTCCAGCTCGTGCGAGCGGTGCCGGCGCAGCCCGGTCCGGCCGTCCGGGCCGACCGCGAAGCGCACCCGGGTCCGCCAGCCCAGCAGGCCCCCGCCCGGCAGGCCCCCGCCCGGCAGGTCGCCGCCCAGTGGCTCGACCACCACCGGCACGTCCGGCAGCCCGGCCAGCCGGGTCAGCTGCTCCCGTACCACGCTCGCCTTGCCGGCCCGCTGCGCCGCGCCACTGGCGTGCTGCCAGTCACAGCCGCCGCACCGGCCGGGGCCGGCGTGCGGGCAGGGCGGGTCGACCCGGTACGGCGAGGCGGCCAGCACCCGGACCGCGTCGGCCCGGCAGTACGACCCGCCCGCGTCCTCGGTCACCCGGGCCAGCACCTGCTCGCCGGGCAGCGCGTGCCGGACGAAGACCACCCGGCCCTCGACCCGCGCCACGCAGTGCCCGCCGTGCGCGACGGCGCCCACCGCGAGCTCCAGCTCCCGGCCCAGCCACGGCCCGGTACGCGCGGGCCGCGGCCGGCCCCGCACCCCCGTACCCGGAGCCCGCGCCGACCGCCCGGCCCGGCGCACCGGCCCCCCG
>JBJMII010000126.1:0-25612 GCA_045806925.1 Mycobacteriales bacterium | reverse complement strand
GTGGCCGGCCGGGTGCTTGATGCCTTCATCCCGGTCGGCCAGCCAGACGTACGTCATCTTCAACGCGTCGATCTGACTCTGCTTGCTGCTCCTGCACAGCTCGTCGGTGAACACGTAGAACGCCCGAGCGTGCCGCGACTCGTCCCGCCCGAGCAGCTTCCAGATGCGCTTGATCACGGGCTCGGTGGTCTCCGCCGCGAGTCGGTGATACAGCTCGGAGGCGCGTGCCTCGGAGATGATGTTCATCATCAGCGTGCCGCTGCGGGTGTCCCCCATCGGGTAGGGCTCCCGCTTGTAGAGCGCGTGCTTGGACCGGACCTTGATGCCCAGCCGGTCGAGGTAGCGCGCCTGGACCAGGGAGTGCCGCGCCTCCTCGGCTCCCCACATCAGCGCCCACGACGAGAAGCTGGTCTCGCCCTGCCACTCGCGCAGGAAGTTGTGCGCCCCGGGCAGGGTGCCGAACTCGATGATCGCGGCCTCGGTGAGGAAGTCGACCTCGGTCTCGCTCAGCAGCTCGGGATTGATCTTGTCGAAGTCGATCTCCTTCCAGTTCCACCGGGTGGTCTCGAACCAGTCGAAGATCTTGTTGTACGTCATGTCCAGGTAGTACTCGGTGTAGAGCGGGTCGAGGGTGAGCGAGTGGTAAGCGCGCAGCCCCAGCTCGATCATGTCCGTGAGCCCGTCGCCGGCGAAGGCCGCGGGAGTGACGCTGTCCTCCACGTCGAGTGCCTCGCTCCAGCCCGGAACCGGCGCCCCGGCGTCGGCCCGGACGACGTACACGCGGGTCTTGGCGAACTCCCGCTTGCTCCTCAGTTTCCGCACCGGTTCCGGCGCCGAGGAGCCGCCGCCGACGAAGAGGACGGCGAGCTCACTGTGGTGCTCCAGGTCGTGCAGGTAGCGCTCGAAGGTGTCCGGACGGGGGCGGTCGAGGAAGGTGGTCCCGAAGCGCGCCGCCGACGTCCGGTCGGCGAGTGCGAGGTCCGGAAGGCAGTCGACGAACGCAATCCTGACGTTGCTCATGAGCTGTCGCTCTCCGGTCTACGGCGGTCGACGCCGGGCTGGGTGCCTTGCGCTGAGGCTGGGTCGACGTGGTGCGCAGCGATGTGCCGAGCCTGGGACCGGAGGCGTGTCAGCAAACCGGATATGTGATGATCGAGGTCGAAAGCTATCCCTGATCGTCACAAATCATGGATAGTCTAGCCACACAGTTGGGATTCGTCCATCCTCCAGGTCGGGTACTGCGCCGCGCCTGGCGGGTTCCACACCGGGGACAAGCCGATGACCTGCACAGACGGGCGCGAGGGCGGGCCGGATGATCGTCCGCCGGGTCTTTGACGGCTGGCCAAGCCGCCGGAGGGTCAGCCGGGTACCCCTCCTCGCCGCCGGGTTCGTGGGGGAAGATGCGGGGATGACCGCCGCGATCTTCCTCGCGCCCACCCGGTGGGAGGACGCGCTCGCGGAGCGGGCGGCCCGCCCGGAGGCGGTGCCGATCGCCGGCGGCACCGACCTGATGGTCGCGGTCAACCGCGGCGCCGCCCGCCCGGACGTGCTGCTCGACCTCACCCGGGTGAGCGGGCTGGCCGACTGGAGCCAGCAGGACGGCCGGCTGCGGATCGGCGCCGGCGTCCCGTACGCGCTGCTGGTCCGCGAGCTGGCGTCGCCGGCGCCGGGGCTGGCCGCGGCCGCGCGGACCGTCGGGTCGCCGCAGATCCGCAACCGGGGCACGGTCGGCGGCAACCTGGCCTCGGCGTCGCCGGCCGGGGACTGCCACCCGCCGCTGCTCGCCGCCGGCGCGACCGTCGAGCTGGCCTCCGTGCGCGGCACCCGCCGGCTGCCGGTGGCCGAGTTCTTCACCGGGGTGAAGCGGTCCGCGCTGGCCCCGGACGAGCTGATCGCGGCAGTCGAGCTGCCGGTGGCCCGGGGGCCGCAGGAGTTCGCGAAGGTCGGCACCCGCAACGCGATGGTGATCGCGGTCTGCTCGGTCGCGGTCGGGCTCGACCCGGACGCGGGCACCGTCGGCACCGGCATCGGCTCCGCGGCGCCCACCCCGCGCCGGGCGGTCGAGGCGGAGGAGTTCCTGGCCGGCGAGCTGGCCGACCGCGGGCTGTGGGAGTCCCGGGCGCCGGTCCCGGAGCCGGTGGCCGCCCGGTTCGGCGAGCTGGTCGCGGCCGCCGCCTCCCCCATCGACGACGTGCGGGGCACCGCCGCCTACCGGCGGCATGCCCTGGGTGTGCTCGGGCGCCGCGTCCTGGCCCGGGCGTGGCTGGGCTACCGGACGGGAGCGCGATGAGGCTGACCTGCACCGTGAACGGGGAGCGGCGGACCGTGGAGAACGTGTCGCCGGCGGAGAGCCTGCTGCTCGCGCTGCGGGAACGGATGCGCCTGCCCGGCAGCAAGAACGCCTGCGAGGAGGGCGAGTGCGGCTCCTGCTCGGTCTATCTCGACGACGTGCTGGTCTGCGCCTGCCTGGTCGCGGCCGGCCAGGCCGAGGGCCGGTCGGTGCGGACCGTGGAGGGGCTGGCCGGGGACGGTGAGCTGCACCCGGTGCAGCAGGCGTTCCTGGAGGCCGGCGCCGTGCAGTGCGGCTTCTGTACGCCGGGCCTGGTCGTCGCGGTGCACGACCTGCTGCGCCGGTCGCCGCGGCCGACCGAGGCGGAGACCCGGGAGGCGCTGGCCGGCAACCTGTGCCGGTGCACCGGCTACCAGATGATCCTGGACGCGGTGCGCCGGGCCGCCGCAGCGGCGGCCGAGCGGTGACTGCCACCCGGCCGGCCATCGACACCCGGGCGCCCGACACCCGGGCGCCCGACACCCGGGCACCCGGCAGCGTCGGGGACAGCCCGCTGCGCCCGGACGGTGGGCCCAAGGTGACCGGCGAGTTCGCGTACTCCTCGGACCTCTGGGTCGAGGGCATGCTGTGGGGCGCGACCGCCCGCAGCCCGCACCCGCGGGCCCGGATCCGCGGGCTCGACCCGACCGCCGCGCTGGCCGTGCGCGGGGTGCGGGCGCTGCTGACCGCCGCCGACGTGCCCGGCGAGCCGCGGTACGGCCTGGAGCACGCCGACCAGCCGGTGCTCGCCGCCGGCGAGGTCCGCTACCACGGCGAGCCGGTCGCGGTGCGGGCGGCGGACGACCCGGACACCGCCCGCCGGGCGGCCGCCCTGGTCGAGGTCGACTGGGAGGAGCTGCCGCCGGTCACCGACATGCGGCGCGCGCTCGACCCCGGCGCCGAGCAGGTGCACCCGACCGGCAACCTGGTCCGTCAGATCCTCATCCGGCGCGGCGACGCCGGCCGGCCGGCCGACGTCGCGGTCACCGGCGAGTACGAGGTCGGCATGCAGGACCAGGCGTTCCTCGGCCCTGAGTCCGGGCTGGCGGTACCGGCCGAGGACGGCGGCGTGGAGCTGCATGTCGCCACCCAGTGGCTGCACGCGGACCGGCGGCAGATCGCCGCCTGCCTGGCGCTGCCGGAGGACAAGGTGCGGCTCACCCTGGCCGGCGTCGGCGGCGCCTTCGGCGCCCGGGAGGACCTGTCCATGCAGGTGCACGCGTGCCTGCTCGCGCTGCGCACCGGCCGGCCGGTGAAGATGGTCTACACCCGGGACGAGTCGTTCCTCGGGCACGTGCACCGGCACCCGGCGGTGCTCCGCTACGAGCACCGCGCCACCGCCGACGGCCGGCTGGTCTCGGTGCGGGCGGACATCCTGCTCGACGGCGGCGCGTACACCTCCACCTCGGCCGCGGTGGCGGCGAACGCGGCGACCCTGGGCGCCGGGCCGTACGACGTGCCGAACGTCGACATCGACTGCCGGGCCGTCTTCACCAACAACCCGCCCTGCGGCGCGATGCGCGGCTTCGGCGCGGTGCAGGCCTGCTTCGCGTACGAGTCGCAGATGGACCGGCTGGCCGCCGCGGTCGGCCTGGACCCGGTCGAGGTCCGGATCCGCAACGCGCTGGCCGAGGGCTCGATGACGGCCAGCGGCCAGGTGGTGGACAGCGCCGCGCCGGTGGCCGAGCTGCTGAGCCGGGTCCGGTCCGCGCCGCTGCCGCCGCCGCTGCCGGACCGGCCGGACCCGCGGGAGCTGCCCGGCGGCATCTCCGGCACCACCCGCGGCGAGGGCGTCGTGCGCGGCGTCGGCTACGGGGTCGGCATCAAGAACGTCGGCTTCTCCGAGGGCTTCGACGACCACTCGACCGCCCGGGTGCGGGTGGAGGTGGTCGCCGGCGAGCCGTCGGTGCTGGTGCACACCGCGGCCGCCGAGGTCGGCCAGGGGCTGGTCACCGTGCTGGCCCAGATCGCCCGCACCGAGCTCGGCGTGCCGACGGTGGCGATCCACCCGGCGGACACCCGGATCGGCAGCGCCGGGTCGTCCTCGGCGTCCCGGCAGACGTACGTCACCGGCGGCGCGGTCCGGGAGGCGTGCACCCGGGTCCGGGCCGACCTGCTCGACCGGGCCGCCCCGGTGCTCGGCGCCGACCCGGGACTGCTGCGGCTGCGCGAAGGCGCCGTGCTGTCCGAAGTGGACGGAGCCAGGGTCGGGCTGGTGGAGCTGCTCGGCGCCGACGCGGTCGAGCGCACCGTCGAGTGGCGGCACCGGCCGACCTTCCCGCTGGACCGGCGCACCGGGCAGGTCACCGGCGAGGGCCGGGTGCACGTGCAGTACGCCTTCGCCGCACACCGGGCGGTGGTCGACGTCGACGTCGAGCTGGGCCTGGTCCGGGTGGTGGAGATCGCCACCGCGCAGGACGTCGGCCGGGCGATGAACCCGCAGGCGCTGCTCGGCCAGATCCACGGTGGCATCACCCAGGGCCTCGGGCTGGCCGTGATGGAGGAGATCCAGGTCGCGGACGGCAAGGTGCGCAACCCGTCCTTCACCGACTACCTGATCCCCACCATCCTGGACACCCCGCCGATGCGGGTGGAGGTGCTCGAGCGGGCCGACCCGCACTCGCCGTACGGGCTGCGCGGCGTCGGCGAGCCGCCGACCATCTCGATCACGCCCGCGGTGGTGGCCGCGATCCGGGCCGCCACCGGGCGGCCGCTGACCCGCGTCCCGGTCCGTCCCGACCACATCGCCGGGGTCTGAGCCGCCGCTCCGGACCCGCCCCGACCCGGGTGGTGCGGCGGGCGGCCACCCGGCCGGCCTGTTGGTGGGGTGGAGATCGGCCGGTACGGGGCGGAGCGGGTGGCGAAGGAGGTGACCTGGTGGTGGGGCGAGCTCACCTGAGGTGGGTGGTCGCGACCTGCGTCCTGGTGCTGGTCGTGTCGGCGTGCCGGACGTACGGGTCCGGCACGTCGGCGCCAGAGCCCGACGTGCCGGCCCGGCAGGTCGCGCTGCCGCCCGGCAGCCTGGCCGCGGTCGCCTGGCTGCCGGACGGTCGGCTGTACGTTGACTGGGCGCCGGACGGCGGCAGCGACCCGCAGCTGTGGACCGTGCCGGCGGCCGGGGGTCCGGCCAGCCGGGTCCGGCTCGCCGGCCAGCCCGGCTGCGGGAAGACCGACTACCTGCGTCCTGGCGTGCTGCCGGACGGCCGGCTCGGGCTGCTCCGGCTGTGCCTGGACCCGCCGAATGGGGACACCGGCGCGCTCGACCCGCGCACCTCGCGGTACGAGCCGCTGGCCCCGCTCGGCCCGGTCAACCCGTCCGCGGTGACCTGGCGGAAGGACCTGCGCTCGGGGTACCTGTCCCGGACCAGCGGCAGCTGCGCCGGGATCGCCCCGCTGACCCCGGAGGGGGTCCGGCGCTGGCCGGCGCCGGTCACCATTGGTGGGCGCAGCTGGGAACTGGACGGGTACGTCGTCGCCCGCGGCACCCTGGACTGCGCCCGCTGGGGCCGGGCCGACCTGCCGGTGCTGTCCCCGGACGGGAAGTGGCTCTACTTCGTCGCCTCCCCGGAGTCGATGGGGGTCTCCGGCGGGATCCGGCGGGAGGAGACACCGTGGCGGCTGTACCGGTGGGCGCTGGCCGGCGATGCGGGGGTCGGCGCGCCGACCGGGCAGCCGGAGGAGCTCGCCGCCGGGCTGGGCAAGCCGCAGGACCTCGCGGTCTCCCCGGACGGCCGGGCGCTCGCGTTCGCCGGTCAGCGGGACGGCTCGTACGGGCTGTGGCGGGTCAACCCGGCGTCCCGGCAGCTGCGCCGGCTGGCCGCGGGCAAGTACGTGTCCGCGTCGTTCTCCCCGGACGGCCGCCACCTGGCCGCGGTCTTCCGGCAGGACGGCGACCACGGCCTGCTGCAGGTGCTCGACCTGCCCTGACGGCGCCGGCGGGTAGCCTGCGGGCCCCGCCGGCACCGTGCGTGGGTCTCGTGCGGCGGGGCGGGGCCTGGCAGGCTGGCGGGCATGACCGACGACCTGCTCGCCCGGCACCGCGCGGTGCTCCCGTCCTGGCTGACCCTCTACTACGACGAGCCGCTGGAGCTCGTGTCCGGCTCGGGCCGCCGGCTGACCGGCGCGGACGGCCGGGAATACCTGGACTTCTTCGCCGGCATCCTGACCAACATGCTCGGCTACGGGGTGCCCGAGGTGCGGGCGGCGGTGGACGAGGTGCTCGACCGCGGGGTGGTGCACACCTCGACGCTCTACCTGATCCGCGACCAGGTCGAGCTGGCCGAGAGGATCGCCCGGCTGTCCGGCATCCCGGACGCGAAGGTCTTCTTCACCTCGTCCGGCACCGAGGCCAACGAGTTGGCGCTGCTGCTGGCCACCCAGGCGCGGCGGTCCACCCAGGTGCTGGCGATCCGGAACAGCTACCACGGCCGGTCCTTCGCCGCGATGGGCATCACCGGCATCCGCGGGTGGTCGGCGTCCGCGCTCTCCCCGGTCCAGGTCTCCTACGTCTACGGCGGCTACCGCTACCGCTCGCCCTGGCGCGACCTGCCGGACGCCGACTACACCGCGGCCTGCGTACGGGACCTGCGCGACGTCATCGACTCGACCACCGCCGGCGACGTGGCCTGCCTGATCGCCGAGCCGATCCAGGGCGTCGGCGGCTTCGCGGTGCCGCCGGACGGGTTCTTCGGCGGGCTGAAGGAGGTCCTCGACGAGTACGGCATCCTGCTCGTCTCGGACGAGGTGCAGACCGGGTGGGGGCGCACCGGTGAGCACTTCTGGGGCATCGGCGCGCACGGGGTGACCCCCGACATCATGACCTTCGCCAAGGGCCTCGGGAACGGGCTGGCGATCGGGGGGGTGGTGGCCCGCGGCGACCTGATGGACGGCGTCCCGGCCAACTCGATCTCCACCTTCGGCGGCAACCCGCTGGCCACCGCCGGCGCGCGAGCCACGCTGGACTACGTGCTCGAGCACGACCTGCAGGCCAACGCGCTGAAGGTGGGCACCCGGCTGCTGACCGGCCTGCGCGACCTCGGCGCCGAGCATCCCGCGGTCGGCGACGTCCGCGGCAAGGGCCTGATGGCGGCGATCGAGCTGGTGATCCCGGGCGGGGACACCCCGGACCCGGCCGCCGCGGCCCGGCTGATGGAGGAGACCCGCGCCCGCGGCCTGCTGGTCGGCAAGGGCGGCCGCTTCGGCAACGTGCTGCGGATGGCGCCCCCGCTCACCCTCACCGAGGCCGAAGCCGACGAGGGCCTCGGCATCCTGCGTGACTCGCTCGCCGCCCTCCGCTGATCCCGGCCGTCGACATATCACCCCATGGGGTGACGGCCGCGGTGCCGCGCCCTGCGAACGACAGATGTCGAGCACGGTCTGGGGGGAGCGTGCTCGTTCCCGGCGCCTGCGGCGTCCGCGGGGAAGGCGTCGGGACCGGTCGGCCCCGCCGGATCGCGCGGTGATCCGGCGGGGCGGACTTGCATCATGATCCGTTCCCGCTACAGTCCTCCTCTCACAAGCGCACCAGGGGAGCGTCGATCCGCGACCGTCACCGGTCACCTCCGCCGACGTCGGCGGGCGGTCGCGGGGAGCACAGGGTGAGACCGGCCCCGCGCCCGTCTCTCGTGTGGGGGGAAGTTGTCGGTGACCCGACTGCGCAACGCTCTGCTGTCCCTGTCCGCCGTGGCCGCCATCGGCTCGCTGGTGCTGCTCGTCGCGCCGGCCGGCGCGGCCCAGGACGCTCCGCCGTCCGGCGACCCGCGCGCGACCTCGTACGCCGGGAACGCTGTGGACTGCGACGACGCCGACCTGCCCGGCACGGTGGTCACCGTGTCCTTCACCATCGACCCGACCGGGAGGTTCGTGACGATCACCGGCGTGCCGGAGGGGACGACGCTGACCGGCGTGGTGGTGAAGGGCGGAGACGCGTACAACGTGTACCTCAACGCGCCGTGGACCGCCCTGCACGCACCGCTGGTGGGCAACGGGAAGAACATCCCGGAGATCAGCCACTGGTTTGCCTGCGGCGTGACCACCTCGCCGACGTCGCCGTCTCCGACGCCGACGGGCACGCCGACGGAGTCGCCGACGGGCACGCCGACGGAGTCGCCGACCGGCACGCCGACGGAGTCGCCGACCGGCACGCCGACGGAGTCGCCGACCGGCACGCCGACGGAGTCGCCGACCGGCACCCCGACGGAGTCGCCGACCGGCACGCCGACCGTCAGGCCGACCAGCCCGGGCGCGCCCTCCCCGACCCCTCCGGCCGGGACCCTCACCCCGCCGCCGCCCGGCCCCGGCCAGATGCCGGGCGGCCCCGGCGGCCTGCCGCAGACCGGCTCGTCGTCCGTGATCCCGGTCGCAGGGCTCGGCCTGGCGCTGCTGCTCGGGGGCCTGGCGCTGCTGCTCTCGCCGGCCACTCTCCGGCGGCTGCGCCGGCGCTGATCCGGGCACTGACCGGCTCTGCTGAGCAGGCGGGGGACGCGGCAACGGCGCCGCGTCCCCCGCCTGCCGGTTCAGGTACGGCACAGGGCCCTACTCGGCTGCCCGCCGTCACCCTGTCCTACCGCGGCCGCCCCGCTTCTCGACAGCCCGGGCGCAGATTCCGGACAGGGCCTCCAGCACCACCCGGTTGGCCAGGAACGCGGTGACCTCGGCGTGGTCGTACGCGGGGGACACCTCGACCACGTCGAGGCCGACCAGCGGCAGCTCCAGCCCGCACCGGCGGACCGCGTCCAGCAGCTGCCGGGAGGTCAGCCCGCCGGGCTCGGGGGTGCCGGTGCCGGGGGCCATCCCCGGGTCGACCACGTCCACGTCGACGGACAGGAAGACGCCGTCGCAGCCGTCGGTGGCGATCGCGAACGCCTCGGTCAGGCACTCGTCCAGCCCGCGGGCGACCACCTCGGTCATCTCGTACGACCGGAAGCCCTGCTCGGCCATCCAGGCCAGGGTCTCCGGTCCCGGCCAGTAGCCGCGCAGCCCGACCTGCAGGAAGCGGTCGCCGCGCACCGCGCCCGACTCGACCAGCCGGCGCATCGGCTGGCCGTGCCCGTACAGCGAGCCGAACTCGACGTCGCCGGTGTCCGCGTGCGCGTCGAAGTGCACCACCGACAGCCGGCCCCAGCCGACGTGCTCGGCCACGCCCTGCACGTCCGGCAGCGCGATCGAGTGGTCGCCGCCGAGCACCACCGGCACCGCCCGGGCACCGGCCACCGCGGACACCGCCTGCCGCAGCGCACCGAGCGCGCGCTCGATGTCGCCGGGCGGCATCTCCACGTCCCCGGCGTCGAGCACCCGCAGCTGCAGCAGCGGGTCCACCCGCAGCGCCAGGTGCGGCCGGGACCCGTCCTGCGGCAGGTAGTCGGTGGTCCGGATCGCCCGCGGCCCGAACCGGGCGCCCGGCCGGTGCGAGGTGCCGCCGTCGAACGGCGCGCCGACCACGACGGCGTCCGCTCCCGCGTACGAGCCGGGGTCGGCCAGGTCGCACCGCGGCACGCCGAGGAAGGTCACGTCCGGCCCGAACATCGCGCCGTACCTGGCCATCGCCACCCTCCCGCCCCGTCCGGCGACCGCGCCGGTGCGGACAGCGTGCCACCGCTGGTGGCGCTCGCGGTGACCTTACGAGGCCGGGTCCAGGACGGTCAGCCGGTCGAAGTGCTTGCGGTAGAAGCCGCGGTCCCGGGTGAGCAGGCGATCGGTGGCGGCCGCGGCATGCGCGCCGATCAGGAAGTCCGCGAGGATGCGGGTCCGGGGGCCGCCCGAGCGGCGGTAGGCCCGCCAGGCGCCGCCGGCCTCGGCTGACATCAGCTCGTCCAGCGGCGCGAAGCGGACCCCGAGTCGGTCCATCGCCGCGGCGACCTCGGCCGCCGTCGGGAAGGCCGCCGCTACCTCCGCCCAGACGACGTGGCAGGCGACCAGGCGGCCCTCCAGCAGGGCGGACCGGAGTGCGCCGCGGGACCGTGCGCCGAACTCCGGATCGGCACTGAAGACGTCGAGGAGGACGTTGGTGTCGACCGCCGTGATCATGCGTCGTCCAGGTCGCCGCGCAGCTCGGCGACGAAGCGGTCCGTCCCGCCGTCGAGCCGGATGATCCCGTAGACGGCATCGACCGGGTCGCTCGGCGCCGTCTTGTAGGCGACCAGGTGACCCTGCTCCTCCTCGAAGTCCAGCACTTCGCCCGGCCGGATCCCGAGCCGATCGCGCAGCGCCTTCGGGATGGTCACCTGTCCTCGCTCGGAGACGACGCTTTTCATACTTCGAGGGTACGGATTCATACCGGGCTCAGTCGATGCCCTCAAGGCCGGCTAGCGTCGGTGCGTGCGGGCGTATGCGGGGTTGAGCCTGTGGCACGAGACGTGCCGGGACGGGCTGGTGCCGCGGCCGGCGCTGGACGGGGACGCCGACGTGGACGTGGCGATCGTCGGTGCCGGCTACACGGGACTGTGGACGGCGTTCTACCTCGCGGTGGCGGAGCCGTCGCTCCGGGTCATGGTGGTCGAGCGGGAGATCGCCGGCTTCGGCGCGTCCGGGCGCAACGGCGGGTGGTGCTCGGCGCTCTTCGCCGCGTCCCGGCGGGCGGTGGCGGCCGTCGCCGGCCGGGGTGCCGCGCTCGACCTGCAGGCGGCGATGGTGGAGACGGTCGACGAGGTCGGCCGGGTGGCCGCGGCCGAGGGGATCGACTGCGGTTACCGCAAGGGCGGCACGCTCTCGCTGGCCACCTCGCCGGCGCACGTCACCCGGCTGCGGGAGCACGTCGCGGAGGACCGCGCCTGGGGCCTGGCCGACACCCGCTGGCTGCGGCCGGCGGAGGTGGCCGAGCGGGTCGCCGCCACGGGGGTCCTGGGCGCCGCGTACACGCCGCATTGCGCCCGCGTCCAACCGGCCGACCTGGTGCGCGGCCTGGCCCGGGCGGCGGAGGCGCGCGGCGTCCGGATCCGCGAGCGGACCGCGGCGTCGGCGATCCGGCCGGGCGTGGTCGAGACCGACCGCGGCCGAGTCCGGGCCGGCGTCGTGGTCCGGGCCACCGAGGCGTACACGACCGGGCTGCCGGGGCTGCGCCGCGCGCTGCTGCCGATCTACTCGCTGATCGTGGCGACCGCACCGCTGCCCGCAAGCGCCTGGGCCCAGCTCGGCTGGGACGGCGCGGAGACGCTGACCGACGGGCGGCACCTGCTGGTCTACGCGCAGCGCACCGCGGACGGGCGGATCGCGTTCGGGGGTCGGGGCGCGCCGTACCACTTCGGCTCCGGCACCAGGTCCGGGTACGACCGGGACGAGCGGGTGTTCGCCGCGCTGGAGCGGGCGATGCACGCGCTGCTGCCGGCCACCGCCGGCGTCCTGGTCACCCACCGGTGGGGCGGGCCGCTGGCGGCGCCGCGGGACTGGTTCCCGTCGGTCGGGCTGGACCGCGGCACCGGCCTGGCCTGGGCCGGCGGCTACGTCGGCGACGGGGTCGGCACGTCCAACCTGGCCGGCCGGACGCTCGCGGACCTGATCCTCGGGCGGGACACCCCGCTGACCCGGCTGCCCTGGGTGGGCCACCGGTCCCGGCGGTGGGCGCCGGAGCCGCTGCGTTGGCTCGGCGCCACCGCGGTCCGCCGGCTCGCCGCGTCGGCCGACGCCGCCGAGGCCCGTACCGGCCGCCCGGCCCGTCGCGCCGCCCTCCTCGACCGCTTCCTCGGCTGACAGCCCGGACCGGGCGGCGCGCCGGCGCCGCCGTGGTCCGAGCCCACGCTCAGCGCAGTGCCGCGGCGAAGGCGGTGTCCAGGACGTCGAGCGCGTCGAGGAGCAGGTCCTCCGGCATGACCAGCGGCGGCAGCAGCCGCAGCACGTTGCCGTACGTTCCCGCGGTCAGCACCACGACGCCCTCCGCCGCGCACCGCCGCACCACGTCGGCGAGCAGGGCGGGATCCGGGGTCAGGTCGCCGCCGCCGCGGACCAGCTCGACCGCCAGCATCGCGCCGCGCCCGCGCACGTCACCGATCTGCGGGTGCCGGGAGGCCAGCGCCGCCAGCCGCGGCAGCGCCAGCCGGCCGATCCGCCGCGCCCTGCCGACCAGGTCCTCCGCCTCGATGGTGGCGATCGCCCCGAGCGCCGCCGCGCAGGCCACCGGGTTGCCGCCGAAGGTGCCGCCCAGCCCGGAGACGTGCACCGAGTCCATCACCTCGGCCCGCCCGGTCACCCCGCCGAGCGGCAGCCCGCCGGCGATCCCCTTCGCCGTGGTGACCAGGTCCGGCTCGATCCCCTCGTACGACGAGGCGAACCAGTCGCCGGTCCGGCCGAAGCCGGTCTGCACCTCGTCGGCGACCAGCAGGATCCCGTGCCCGGCGCAGAAGTCGGCGACCCGGCGCAGGAAGCCCGGCGCCGGCACCACGAAGCCGCCCTCGCCCTGGATCGGCTCCACCACCACGCACGCCACCTGGTCCGCGCCGACCTGGGTGCGGACCAGGTCGGCGAACGCGGCGTACGCCTCGTCCGCGCACCGCTGCGGCCCGCCCGGCCAGCGGAACGGGTACGCCATCGGCGCCCGGTAGACCTCCGGCGCGTACGGCCCGAAGCCCGCCTTGTACGGGCGGTGCTTCGCGGTCAGCGTCATGGTGAGCAGCGTCCGGCCGTGGTAGCCGTGGTCGAACGCGACCACCGCGGGCCGGCCGGTGGCCACCCGGGCGATCTTGACCGCGTTCTCCACCGCCTCGGCGCCGGAGTTGACCAGCATCGACCGCTTCGGGAACGAGCCCGGGGTCAGCCGGTTGAGCTGCTCGCAGACCGCCACGTACCCCTCGTACGGGGTGATCATGAAGCAGGTGTGGGTGAACCGGGCCGCCTGCTCGGCGACCGCCGCGACCACCCGTGGCGCGGCGTTGCCGACGCTGGTCACCGCGATGCCCGAGCCGAGGTCGATCAGGTGGTTGCCGTCGACGTCGACCAGCACGCCGCCGCCGGCCCGCGCCACGAAGACCGGCAGCGCGGTCCCGATGCCGGGCGGCACCGCCTCGGTCCGGCGCGCCATCAACTCCCGGGACCGCGGGCCGGGCACCTCGGTCACCAGGTGCCGCTGCTGGGGAATCGCGGCGGGCGCGTCCGGCGGGGTAGCGTCAGGCAGGGTCTGCACCATTGCCGAAACCTCCTCCCGGATCGGTTTCCGCAGTCGGGAGGAACGATATCGGCTCCGATCCGTCGTGACACCGTGGTCCGGCAACCGAATCCGTGGAGGTGGCGACATGGCCGACACCCAGCCCTTCTGGCTGGCCGGGGAAGCCACGACCGGCGACGAGTCGGTCGAGGTCACCAGCCCGCACGACGGGTCGGTGGTCGGCCGGGTCGCGGTCCCGACGCCGGAGCACCTCGAGCGGGCCGCCGCCGCTGCCGCCGGAGTGGCCGCCGAGGCAGCCGCGCTGCCGGCGCACGTCCGGGCCGCCGCGCTGACCCACCTGTCCGGCCGGGTCGCGGAGCGCGCCGACGAGATCGCCAGGTTGATCACCGCGGAGAACGGCAAGCCGATCAAGTGGGCGACGATCGAGGTCAACCGGGCCGTCTCCACGCTGCGCTGGTCCGCGGAGGAGGCCCGCCGATTCGGCGGGGAGCTGCAGCGGCTCGACACGGACCCGACCGCGACCGGCCGGCTGGCCGTGGTCCGCCGCTTCCCGCGCGGGCCGGTGCTGGGGATCGCGCCGTTCAACTTCCCGCTCAACCTGGTGGTGCACAAGCTCGGCCCGGCGCTCGCGGTCGGCGCGCCGATCGTGGTCAAGCCGGCGCCGGCCACCCCGCTGTCCGCGCTGCTGCTCGGCGAGCTGGTCGCCGAGACCGACCTGCCCGCCGGCATGGTCTCGGTCCTCCCGGTGCCGAACGACCGGGTCGACGCCTTGGTGGCGGACGAGCGGCTGCCGGTGGTGTCCTTCACCGGGTCGGTGCCGGTCGGCTGGTCGATCAAGGAGCGGCTGCCGCGCAAGCACGTCGTGCTCGAGCTCGGCGGCAACGGTGCGGTGGTGGTGGCCGCCGACTACCCGGACCTGGACTGGGCCGCGTCCCGGATCGCCACCTTCTCCAACTACCAGGCCGGGCAGTCCTGCATCGCGGTGCAGCGGGTGTACGTGCAGCGGCCCGCGTACGAGCCGCTGGTGCAGAAGCTGGTCGCCGCCGTGCGGGGGTTGGGCACCGGGGACCCGAGCGACCCGGGCACCGACGTCGGGCCGATGATCAGCGAGGACGCCGCCCGCCGGGTGGAGGCCTGGGTGGCGGAGGCACGGGACGCCGGGGCCAGGGTGCTGACCGGTGGCGACCGGGACGGCACCACCTACCCGCCGACCGTGCTGGTCGACGTGCCCGCCGGCGCCAAGGTGGTGGACGAGGAGGTGTTCGGGCCGGTGCTCGCCGTCGCGCCGGTGGACTCGCTGGAGGAGGCCTTCGCCGCGGTCAACGACTCCCGGTACGGCCTGCAGGCCGGCGTCTTCACCCGGGACGTCGCGACCGCCTTCCGGGCGCAGCGCGAGCTCGCCGTCGGCGGGGTGATCGTCGGGGACGTGCCGAGCTACCGGGCCGACCAGATGCCGTACGGCGGGACGAAGGAGTCCGGCACCGGGCGGGAGGGTGTCCGGGCGGCGATGGACGACCTCACCGAGCCCCGGGTGCTGGTGCTCACCGGCCTGCCGCTGTAGGACCGGCCGGCAGCCCCGGGAAGCCGAGCAGCCGGGCGGCCTCGGCCAGCTCCGCCTCGAAGACCGGCTCGGCGTCGGCCACCGCGAACCGGAGGTGGCCGAAGACCTCCATGGTGACCGAGCCGTAGAGGCGGATCCAGCAGGACAGGAAGACCTGCATGACGCCGAGCGGCAGCGCCACCGGGAACGTGTCGCACCAGGCCCGCAGCTGCTCCTGCAGCGCCGGGTCGATGTCCTCCTCGGCCGGCACCGGGAACGGCCGGGTCAGGTACACCCTGGCCACCAGCTCGCCGAAGACCTGGCCGAAGCGGGTGCCGGCCTCGTGCGCCCGGCTCTGCTCGTGCCCCGCGTGGGCGGGGTCGGCCGGGCCGGGCAACGGGCTGCCGAACAGCAGCGCGAACTCCGCCGGGTGGCCGATCGACCAGCGCCGGAACGTCCGGCTCACCGCGGTCAGCCGGCCGCCGAGGTCGTCGTCGGCCAGCTCGTCCCGGGTGGCCTCCAGCTCGCCGCTGAGCTCGTCGTACAGGTCCGCGATGAGGTCGACGAGCAGCTCCTCCCGACTCGGGAAGTAGCGGTAGAGCGCCGGCGCGGTCATCCCCATGTCCCGGGCGATCGCCCGCAGCGACAGGCCGTCCACCCCCTCGGCGACGAGGATGCGCCGGGCGGTGTCCTTGATCTCGGTGACGGTGGCCGCGCGGACGCGGTCCCGCCGGCTGAGCGGCTGAGCCATGCTGCCCGCCTCCCCTGTCCCGAACACCCTTGACGCGAGTGAACATCGTATGCGAAGTTGACGGCGTTCACGCTAACACCGTTCACGTGCGTTAGCGAGCCTAGTCCAGGGAGGCGTCATGTTCGAGGCACTCGGCCGCGGGGCGTACCGGCGGCGCTGGTGGGTCATCGCCGCGGCGGTGGCCTTCCTGGCCTTCGCCGGCGGCTGGGGGACCGGCGTCTTCGGCAGCCTCACCGGCGCCGGCTTCGACGATGCGGCAAGCGACAGCTACCGGGCCGCCCAGCGGGCCGCGGCCGAGCTGGGCCGGGACGACGCGGACGTGCTGGTGCTCTACTCCAGCCCGGACCGGACCGTCGACGACCCGGCCTTCCGGCAGGCGGTCACCGGCACGCTCGGCGCGCTGCCGACCTCGGTGGTGCAGCGGGTGACCAGCTGGTACGACACGCCGGCGGCGCCGCTGGTCAGCGCCGACCGGCACGCCACCTACGCGGTGCTGGTGCTGCGCGGCGAGGACGAGCAGCAGCGTACGGACGGGCTGAAGGCGATCGAGGGCTCGCTCGGCGCGCCCGGGCTGGACACCCGGATCGGCGGCGGGGTCACCGTCGGCCGGGACATCCAGGAGCGGATCAGCGCCGACATCGCCAAGGCGGAGACGCTGTCCATGCCGGTGCTGCTGGTGCTGATGATCGTCATCTTCGGCAGCGTGGTCGCGGCCGGGCTGCCGCTGGCCATCGGGGTCACCGCGATCCTCGGCGCCTTCACCGCGCTGCGTGCTTTCACCCTGGTCACCGACGTGTCCGTGTTCGCGGTCAACGTCATCACCATCCTCGGCCTCGGGCTGGCGATCGACTACGGCCTGTTCATGGTCAGCCGGTTCCGCGAGGAGCTGCGCCGGGGGCTGGGCACCGAGGAGGCGGTGGTCCGCACGATGGCGACGGCTGGCCGGACGGTCGCGGTGTCAGGGCTCACAGTGGCGGTCGCACTCGCCAGCCTGCTGATCTTCCCGCAGGTCTTCCTCCGCTCGATGGGCTTCGGCGGGATGGCCGCGGTGCTGGTCGCGATGGTGGCCGCGCTGACCCTGCTGCCGGCGCTGCTGGCCGTGCTCGGGCCCCGGGTGGACGCTCTGCGGGTGGGCCGGCGGTCCCGGCGGGCCGCCGCCACCGCCCCGACCGGCGGCGCAGGCGCCTGGGCCCGCATCGCGCACAGCGTCATGCGCCGCCCGGTGCTGTACGCGGTCTCCGTCGTCGCCGTGCTGCTGGCGCTCGGCCTGCCTTTCCTCCGGGTCACCTTCGGCGGGATCGACACCCGGGCGCTGCCGGCCGGCACCGAGAGCCGGGTGGTCGCCGAGACACTGGACCGCGACTTCACCGCGAACGCGGCGAACCCGATCGAGGCCGTGGTCACGCTGCCGGTCGCGGTCGACTCGCCGACCGGGCAGGCGGCGCTGCGGTCCTGGGTCGCCTCGGCCCGCGCGGTGGACGGCGTCACCTCGACCGCCGTGACGGGGGCCGCCGGCAGCACCGCCCGGGTCGAGCTCGGCCTGGCCGGCGACCCGATCTCCGGCGAGGCGCGCGAGCTGGTGCATCGGCTGCGCGAGCTGCCGCCGCCGGCCGGCGGGTCCGTGCTGGTCGGCGGTCGCACCGCCGAGCTGGTCGACCTGCTCGCCAGCATCGGCAGCCGGCTGCCGTGGATGGCGCTGCTGGTCGCCGGCACCTCGTTCGTGCTGCTCTTCCTCGCCTTCGGCTCGGTGGTGCTGCCGGTCAAGGCGCTGGCGATGAACGTGCTGTCGCTGTCCGCCTCGTTCGGTGCGATCGTGTGGATCTTCCAGGACGGCCACCTGTCCGGACCGCTGGACTTCACCCCGACCGGGACCCTGGAGGCGACCCAGCCGATCCTGGTGCTGGCCATCGTCTTCGGGCTGTCGATGGACTACGAGGTCTTCCTGATGTCCCGGATCAAGGAGCAGTACGAGCTGACCGGCGACAACACCGCGGCCGTGGCCACCGGCCTGCAGCGCACCGGCGGCATCATCACCAGCGCGGCGCTGCTGCTGATGGTCGTGATCGGCGCCTTCTCGCTGTCCGGCATCACGTTCATCAAGCTGATCGGGGTCGCCATGATCATCGCGATCGCGGTGGACGCGACGGTGGTCCGGGGGCTGCTGGTGCCGGCGACCATGCGGCTGCTCGGCCGGGCGAACTGGTGGGCGCCGGCACCGCTGCACCGGCTGCACGACCGCATCGGCTTCCGGGAGCCGGGCGACGAGGCCGTCGCGCTGCCGGCGCCGGAGCCGGTGCGGGTCTGACCGCCGCGCGCCGGCGCCGTCGCGGTGCCGGCGCCGGTGCGGGTCCGACCGCGTCCGCGCCGTGCGATCACGTTCACCAACCTGGAGACCGGACTGCGCCCGGAATGTCCGGATCGGCTGGACTCCCGGTTGGTGAACGTGATCGGCTGGGCGGCCGGTTGGTGAACGTGATCGGGCGGGCGGCCGGTTGGTGAACGTGATCGGGCGGCCGGCCGGTTGGTGAACGTGATCGGGCGGCGGGCCGGTCCGGCGGCTGCGAGAATGCGACGCATGTGCCGCCATGGGAACGTCCGCGACACCGCGGAGGTTGTCGTGGTCGAGGGGCGGCGGCTGAGGAGAGCTGGATGAGTTTCGCGGGCGGGGTCGTGCTGTTCGCGCTGGGCATCGGGGTGTCCGTGGCACTGCACGAGTTCGGCCACCTGCTGACCGCCAAGGCGTTCGGCATGCAGGCGACGAGGTACTTCATCGGGTTCGGCCCGACGCTGTTCTCGTTCCGCCGGGGGGAGACGCAGTACGGGCTGAAGGCGATCCCGGCCGGCGGCTTCGTCTCCATCACCGGGATGACCCGCTCCGAGGCGGTGGCCGAGGCCGACCAGCCGCGGGCCTTCTGGCGCTACCCGGCCTGGAAGCGGACGGTGGTGCTGTCCGCCGGCTCGTTCACCCACTTCCTGCTCGCCATCCTGGCCGTGTACGCGGTGGCGGTCACCGCCGGCCTGCCCACCACGAAGGCCGTGGTCGCCTCCGTGCAGCCGTGCGTGGTGCCGACCGCGGCGGCCGACGGCACCGTCCGGGACTGCGCGCCGGGCGACCCGGCGGCGCCGGCGGCCGGGCTCGGGCTGCGGGAGCGGGACCAGATCGTCGCCGTCGGCGGCCAGCGGGTGTCGACGTACGAGGAGCTGCTGACCGGGCTGCGGTCCCGGCCCGGCCAGACGGTCGTGCTCACCTACCTGCGGGATGGCCAGGAGCGGACGGGCAGCGTCACCGTGGCGCCGGTCAAGCGCAAGCCGATCCGCGGCTCCGGGGAGAAGCCCGGGCCGGACGGCATGGTCACGGTCGGCGCGATCGGCGTCGCGCCGGCGCTGACCGAGCACTTCGGGCCGGTCGCCGCGGTGGGGGAGACCTTCCGCTTCACCGGCTCGATGTTCGCCGCGACCGGGACCGCGATCGCCAACTTCCCGGAGAAGGTGCCGCAGCTGTTCGGCGCGGTGGCCGGGCAGGAGCGCGACCCGGAGGGCCCGATCAGCGTGGTCGGTGCGTCCCGGGTCGGCGGGCAGGCCATCGAGGCCGGCTTCGTGCTGCTCTTCGTGCTGCTGTTCGCCGGCTTCAACATCTTCGTCGGCGTCTTCAACCTCTTCCCGCTGCTGCCGCTGGACGGCGGGCACATCGCGGTGCTGTGGTTCGAGCGGGCCCGGTCCCGGATCGCCCGCGCGCTCGGCCGGCGCGACCCCGGGCCGGTCGACCTCAACAAGCTCGTCCCGCTGACCGTGCTGGTGATCGTGGTATTCGGCGGGATCTCGGTGATGGCGATCCTCGCCGACATCGTCAACCCGATCGCTAACCCGTTCCGGTGAGCTCCGGTCCGACCGGGGCTGCTCCGCGGTGCATCACCGCAGCGTGGTGAGGAAGGTGCGGGCCACCGGCACCGCGGTCGTCCGGCTGGACTGCCCGTCCTGCACGAAGACCGCGAAGGCGAGGTCGCCGCGGAAGCCGGCGAACCAGGCGTGCGAGCGCGGCGGCACCGCGGTGCCGTACTCGGCCGTGCCGGTCTTGCCGGACGCGTCGCCGCCGGGGACCGAGGCGAGCGCGGCCGCGGTCCCCTCGGTGACCACCGCCCGCATCATGTCCCGCAGCGCCGGCAGAACCGCGGCCGGCGGGCCCGCGGGCGGCTGCCCGGCCGCGCGCTGGCCCGCGACCAGCGCCGGGACCACCGGGCCGCCCTTGGCCACCTCGGCGGCGACCAGCGCCATCGCGAGCGGGCTCACCTCGACCCGGCCCTGCCCGATCGCGTCCGCCGCCTTCTCGGTGTCGTCCTTCGGCGCCGGCACGGACCCGCCGAAGGCCGGCACCGGCAGCGTCCAGGTCGACCCGACGCCGTACCGGGCGGCGGCCGCGGGCAGCGAGCCGTCGTCGAGCCGCTGGGAGAGCTGGGTGAAGGTGGTGTTGCAGGACTGCGCGAACGCGGTCCGCAGCGGCACCCGGCCGAGGTCGAAGCGGTCGGAGTTCTGGAAGCGCTTGCCGTAGACCACGGTGGTGGCCGGGCAGTCCACCGCCGAGCCCGGCTGCACCACGCCGGCGGTCAGCAGCGCGGTCGCGGTGACGATCTTGAAGGTCGAGCCCGGCGGGAAGCGGCCGGCCAGCGCGATGTCGTACGGCGCCTCGGCGTTGTTCGCGACCGCCAGCACCTCGCCGGTGGACGGCCGGACCGCGACCAGCGCCGCCGGCGTGGTGGCGGTCGCGACCGCGGCGTCGGCGGCCTGCTGCACCGCCCGGTCCAGGGTGGTGCGTACCGGGGTGCCGGCCCGGCCGTCCACCCGGCCGAGCACGGTCGGCCGGCCATCGGCCTGCCCCGCCGGTGGCACCGCCTCGATCTGGGCGCCGGCGGTGCCGGTGAGCTGGCGGTTCAGCGCGCGCTGCAGGCCGGAGACGCCGAGCTCGTCGCCGGCCCGGTAGCCCGTGCCGGCCTCCTTGAGCACCTCGGCGGTGGCCTCGTCGACCCGGCCGAGCAGCGGCTGGGCGAACCGCGCGCTCGGCCCGAGCTGCCGCTCGCCGGCCCGGAAGACGGTGCCCGGCAGGTCGTGGACCTTCGGCCTGACCTTCTCGTAGTCGGTCCGGCGCAGCGTGACGACCGGCACGAACGCGGTCGGCCTCGCCGCCTTGACGTCCGCGACGACGTCGCCCGGGTCGATATCCAGCGCGGCGGCCAGCGCGGTGGCCAGCGCGGACAGGTCGGTGACCCGGCGCGGCTCCACCCCGACGGTGACCACGACCTGCGACCGGAACAGCGGCTGGCCGGCGGCGTCCTGCAGCGCGGCCCGCGCCGGCAGCTCCCGGACCACCCGGACGGTGCGGCCGGCCGGCAGCTGCGGGTGCAGGTCGGTCGGCCCCCACTGGACGGTCCACACGTTGTCGGAGCGGACCAGCGGCAGCGTCCCCTCGTACCGCCACGGCGCCGCCACCGCCGGCAGCGCCCACTCCGCGGTGAACCGAGCGGTCGCCCGGTCCGGACCCTCGCTGGTCACCTCGCCCAGCGTCAGGGTGCCCCGGACCGGCCCGGCCTCGCCCAGGCCCTTGCGCAGCGCGTCCAGCCCGGCCCGGGCGCCGGCCGGGTCGTCGGTCCGCGCTGCCGCGGCCATGCTGTCCCCACCGGCCCACGCGGCCAGGAACGCCTTCGCCGGCTCGTCCGGGCCCGGCTCGTCCTGGAAGAGCGAGCACCCGGCGGCGGCCAGGAGGACCGCGAGAGCGGTGGCGGCGATGCTGGTGGCGGTGATGCTGGTGGCGGCGGTGCTGGTGCGGGCGCGGCGACGGTGCCGGAAACGCACGGGTACGGGCTCCTGACGCTCGGGGGTGCTCCAGATGGGGGTGGTGAAAACGGGTGCTCAGAACAGGACGCTGCTGAACGTGCCGACGTTCTCGAAGCCGACCCGGCGGTACGCCCGGCGGGCCGGCAGGTTGTAGTCGTTGACGTAGAGGCTGACCACCGGCGCAACGGTACGCAGCGCCTCGGCGACCACCGCCGCGGTGCCCGCGGTGCCCAGCCCGCGACCGCGGTGCGCCGGGTTCACCCAGACGCCCTGCAGCTGGCAGGCCCGGGCGCTGACCGCGCCGAGCTCGGCCTTGAAGAGCACCTCGCCGCCCTCGATCCGGGCGAACGCCCGGCCGCCGGCCACCAGGTCGCGCACCCGGGCCCGGTACGCCGCGCCGTTGTCGTTGCCGAGCGGCGAGGTACCGACCTCCTCGCTGAACATCGCCACGCAGGCCGGCATCAGGACGTCCAGCTCGGCCAGGCCGACCCGGCGCACCTTCCGGTCCGGGTACGCCGCGGGCGGGCGCCGGGTGGACAGCAGCGGCTGGCTGGCCCGCACCTCCCGGGCCGGCCCCCAGTGCGGCTCCAGCCGTTCCCAGAGGGCGGCCACCGCGGGCGCCGGGCCGACGATCGACGAGCAGCGCCGGCCCTGCCGGCGGGCCCGGTCGGCGAACGCGGCCAGCGCGCCCGGCGTGTCCCCGACCGGCACCAGGTTGGCGCCGGCGAAGCAGGCCGCCTCCAGCCGGGAGCCGCCGTAGCCCCACAGCTCGGCGCCGAGCCGCCACGGGTCCAGGCCGGCGACCTCCACCCGGGAGGAGACGAAGCAGTTGGCCACCGGGTCCCGGTCCAGCAGCGGCCGCAGCGCCGGCAGGTCCGAGCCGGTCAGCAGGCGGGCCGCACCGCCGAGCCTCAGCACGGCGTCCAGCCTACGGCGGTCACCCCGGGGCGGCCCCCCGCCGGCCAGCTGTGCCGCCTAGGGTTTTCCCCGTGGCCGACCTGATGTCGACGTCCTTCGTCCGCACCCTGCGGGAGGACCCCGCGGACGCCGAGGTGCCCAGCCACCGCCTGCTGCTGCGGGCCGGCTACATCCGGCGGGTGAGCGCCGGCGGCTACGCCTGGCTGCCGCTGGGGCTGAAGGTGCTGCGCAACGTCGAGCGGGTGGTGCGCGAGGAGATGGACCGCGCCGGCGCCCAGGAGGTGCACTTCCCCGCCCTGCTGCCCCGCGAGCCGTACCAGGCGACCGGGCGGTGGGACGACTACGGGCCGGACCTCTTCCGGCTGGTGGACCGGCGCGGCGCCGACCACCTGCTGGCGCCGACCCACGAGGAGCTCTTCACGCTGCTCGCCCGCGCCGAGCTCAGCTCGTACCGGGACCTCCCGCTGTCGCTCTACCAGATCCAGACCAAGTTCCGGGACGAGCCGAGGCCGCGGTCCGGCCTGCTGCGCACCCGCGAGTTCCTGATGAAGGACTCCTACTCCTTCGACCTGGACGACGCCGGCCTGGCCCGGTCGTACGCGCTGCACCGCGAGGCGTACCAGCGGGTCTTCGGCCGGCTCGGCATCGACCACCGGATCGTGTCGGCGGTCTCCGGCGCGATGGGCGGCTCGACGTCCGAGGAGTTCCTCGCGCCGACGCCGGTCGGCGAGGACACCTTCGTCGAGTGTGGACAGTGCGGCTACGCGGCGAACGTGGAGGCGGTCGGCACCGCCGTCGTACCGGTGGACGGCAGCGGCCACCCGCCGGTCGAGGAGCTGGACACCCCGGACACGCCGACCATCGAGACGCTGGCCGCGCACCTCGGCGTGCCCGCCGCGGCCACCCTGAAGAACCTGCTGGTGCTGGCCGGCGACGAGCTGGTCGCGGTCGGCGTGCCGGGCGACCGGGAGGTCGACCTGCGCCGGCTGGAGGCGCTGCTCGCGCCCGCGCCGGTGCGGCTGCTGGAGGCGGCCGACTTCGCCGCCCGGCCCGAGCTGGCCCGCGGTTACGTCGGCCCGCAGGGGATGGCCGGCAAGGCCTTCCGCTACCTGGCCGACCCGCGGGTGGCGCCCGGGACCGCGTGGGTGACCGGCGCGAACGCCCCGGACCGGCACGCCCGCAACGTGGTCGCCGGGCGGGACTTCAGCGTCGGCGAGTACGTCGACGTGGTGACCGTCCTGGACGGCGACCCGTGCCCGCGCTGCGGCGCGCCGCTGGCGCTGGAACGCGGCGTGGAGGTCGGGCACGTCTTCCAGCTCGGGCGCAAGTACGCGGACGCCTTCGGCCTGGACGTGCCCGGTCCGGACGGCGCGCCGGTCCGGCTCACCATGGGCTCGTACGGGATCGGCGTCAGCCGCGCGGTCGCGGTGGTCGCCGAGCAGCACCACGACGACCGCGGCCTGGTCTGGCCGCGGGAGGTATCGCCGTACGACGTGCACGTGGTGCCGGTCGGCCGGGGCGACCAGCCGGCGCACGCCCGGGACCTGGCCGCCCGGCTGGACGCGACGGGCCTGCGGGTGCTGCTCGACGACCGCCCGGATGCTTCCGCGGGGGTCAAGCTGACCGACGCCGAGCTGCTCGGGGTGCCGACGATCGTGGTGGTCGGCCGGCGGGCCGGTGAGGGCGTGGTCGAGGTCCGGGACCGGCGGACCGGCGAGGTGACCGAGGTCAGCCTGGACGACTCGGCCTGGACGACGTGGTGCTCGCGGTGACCCGATGACGGTGCGGGCCGTTCTGTTCGACTGGGGTGGCACGCTCACCCCCTGGCACACCCTGGACCTGGCCGACGGCTGGCGCGCGCTCGGGCTCGGCGACGCGGCCGCCGACCGGCTGGTCGCCGCGGAGAACGCGGTGTGGGAGCGGGCCCGGGACACCCAGCGGAGCGGCACCATCGACGAGGTCTTCGCGGCCGCCGAGGTGAGCCCGGGGCCGGCCGAGATGGCCGCCTACTTCGCCTGGTGGGAGCAGCACACCTTCACCGATCCGGACGTGCGACCGCTGTTCGCCGCCCTGCGGGAGCGGGGGATCCGGGTCGGGGTGCTGTCCAACACGCTGTGGCCGCGGGTCGAGCACGAGCGGGTGTTCCGCCGGGACGGGGTCGCCGAGCTGATCGACGCGGCCGTCTACACCAGCGAGATCGAGTGGACCAAGCCGCACCCGTCGGCGTTCCGGGCCGCGCTGGACGCGGTCGGGGTGACCGACCCGGCGGCGGCGGTGTTCGTCGGCGACCGGACCTGGGACGACATCCACGGCGCCCGGTCGGTGGGCATGCGCGCGGTGCTGGTGCCGCACAGCGAGATCCCGGACTTCCAGCTCGGCCCGGTGGCGGGCGAGCCGGACGCGGTCGTGCACCGGTTGTCCGAGCTGCTCGCGATCGTGGACCGCTGGCGCTGAGCCACCCGGGCGGCGGTGGCCGGCCGGGGTGCGTCAGGCCGGGGGTGCGTCAGGCCGGGTCGCCCGGGAAGGGGACGGTAGGGGTCGTGCCGGGCAGGAGCAGCCGCCAGCCGGTGGCGCGCAGCGCCGAGTCGGTGAGCGCGGTGAGCGCGGCGCGGCGGACCGTCCGGTCCTCGGTCGCCTGCACTGCATAGCGCCAGGCCGCCGCGGCGCCCTCCTCCAGGTGCACGGCCAGCCGGAGCGCCGCCTTGCGGTCCGGCACCGGGAAGGGCAGCGCGTACGACGGCTCGGCGCTGACCGGGTCGCCGCCGTAGCGGCGGACCAGCGCGGCGGTGCCGTCCCGCCGGGCCCGGTGCGCCGAGTCGGCCGCCCGCACCGCCGGCAGCAGCGGGTCGTCCGCCCGGCCGCCGACCACGCCGTACCCCCAGACCACCGCGTGCTCGCCCGCCAGCGCGGTCTGCAGTGCCTCGACCTCGCCGGTCACCGCAGCACCAGCTGGTGGCTGGCCTCGCTCGCCGCGATGCTGGCCAGCAGGCCGGCCGGCCCGGCCGGGGCGGTGAGCGCGGCCGCGGACCGGGCGGCGGCCGCAGCCCGCTCGGCCGTCCGGAGCGCGGCGAGCGCCGCCGTCGGCGTGGCCGGCGTCCCGGGCGTGGCCGGTGTGCTGACCGCCGGAGATCGGAAGACCGTGTAGGGAAAGAGTGT
>JBJMII010000125.1:0-29650 GCA_045806925.1 Mycobacteriales bacterium | reverse complement strand
CGTCCACGACACCATCCAGGCCCTCCCGCATGGCTACCGCACCATGCTCAGCCGGATATTCACCACCGACGAGACCGGGGAACGCGGTGCAACCCTGTCCGGCGGCGAATGGCAGCGCGTCGCCCTCGCCCGGGCGTTCCTCCGCGACGACGCCGACGTGCTCATCCTCGACGAGCCGAGCTCCGGCCTCGACGCCCGGCTCGAACACGCGCTCCACCAGCGACTGCAGCGGCTCCGCACCGGAAAGCTCACGCTGGTCATCTCGCACCGCCTCAACGCGCTACGCGACGCCGACCGCATCATCGTCCTCAAAGACGGCCGAATCGCCGAGGCCGGCACACACGACCAACTGCTCGACCGGTCCGGCCACTACGCCGAACTGTTCAAGCTGCAAGCCCGCGGCTACCGAGACCCGCAGCCCGACCACACCGACGAGCACCTCGCGACCGAACCTATGCATCCGTAGGCACCCGCACGGGTACCCTCGCTGCCGGCAACCGCTGGGCGCCGGGTGGCATCGGGGGCGGCACGGGCGGCATGGGTGGTGCGGTCAGGAGCCGCAGCGGGTGCGCGGCCTGACCGTTGGCCGCATCGCCGGCCACGGGATCATTACGGCGTGAGCTGGCAGTGGGACCCCACCCTCTATGCCGGCAGCGCGTCGTACTACGCCCGCGGCCGCGTCGCCTACCCGCAGGCCGTCGCGGACCTGCTGGCCGCAGAGCTCGGCCTCGACGGGTCGGGGCGGCTGCTCGACGTGGGCTGCGGCCCGGGCTCGCTGACGCTGCTGCTGGCCCCGCTGGTCGCCGAGGCGACCGGGATCGACGCCGATGCGGACATGATCTCCGAAGCCGAGGGTCTTGCCGTCCGGGCCGGGGTGCGGAACGTGTGCTGGCAGCTGCTTCGGGCCGAGGACCTGCCCGCCGGGCTCGGACCGTTCCGGCTCGTCACTTTCGCCCAGTCCTTCCACTGGATGGACCGGCGCCGGGTCGCGGCCGCGGTGCATGGCATGCTCGAGGCCGGCGGAACCTGCGTGCACGTGCACGCCACCACCCACGAGGGGGTCGAAGCGTCCCGCCCGCTACCGCACCCGGAGCCGCCGCGGGCGGCCATAGCCGACCTGGTCCGCCGCTACCTCGGCCCGGAGCGGCGCGCCGGGCAGGGCGTCCTGTCCGCCGGCACCCCCGCCGGCGAGGACGGCATCTACCGGGCCGCCGGCTTCACCGGTCCCCGCCGCCTCGAGCTGCCCGGTGTCGTGGTCGAACGCACCGCTGACCAGGTCGTCGCCGCGGTCCTCTCGCTCTCGGGCTCCGCGCCGCACCTCTTCGGCCCCCGCCTCGCTGCCTTCGACGCCGACCTGCGCGGTCTCCTCCACGACACCAGCCCTACCGGCGTCTTCAGCCAGCACATGCGCGAGATCGCCCTCGATCTCTGGGACCCCTGACCCACCAGCCCCGCCGCTGGGCACACCTGCGAGCAGCGTGCCTGCCGCTCCTCACCCAGCGACGACGCCCCGGGCGACCCGCCCAGCCGCGGACTCTTCCGCCGAATGGCGGGTTATCCCCGGCCGAGGGGTGGGTGGCCGGCGCCGGTCCGGGCGCGCGCTGCGGCCGCCGGGACTGCCGCGGCGCGGCACGGCGGCCGCCAAGCGCCGCAGAAGCTCGGCCTGTGCGGGTAGCGGCAGCGGTGGTGAAGCGGTTGGCGGCGTACCGCGACACGACGGTCACTCCGACTGCGCGCACATCGCGAGGCGCAGCAGCCAGAGGTCGCCGTGCCGGCGGATCGACAGTCCGGTGAGCTCCTCGATGTGCCGCAGCCGGCGGTCGAGGGTGTTCGGGTGCACGTGCAGCATCGCCGCCGTCCCGCGCCGGTTGAGATCATCGCTCTGGAGCCAGCCGCGCAGCGTGTCCACCAGCATCGGTGACTCGGCGAGCGGCGCGGCGAGCACCCGCAGCCGGTCCGCCGCCGCCGGATCGCCCGCCACCAGATGTTCGGCGATCACCGAGAAGAGGTCGTAGCGGCCGGCCGGGTATCGGTACCGGCGCAGCAACCGCCAGACCCGCACCGACTCCCGGAAGGCCGTGTCGAGCTCGCCGACGACACCCGCGGCGACCGCGACCCGGGCCGGGGCAGTCAGCTGATCCAGCACCGGCACGGCGACCCGGCTGGGCAGCAAGGGCAGCTCCGCCGCGGTCGACGGAAGCGGGTGCAGCAGAATCACGAAGTGCCGGCGCGGCAGGACCAGCGCGGTGGACTCGAGCAACTCATCGGTAATCCGGCGCAGCTCGGCGTCGACGTCCGGACCGCTGCCGGGCGCCGCCAGGCAGACGAGATATCCCGTGCCAGCAGCGACGTCGAGCGGCGCGCCGCTCAGCAGCGCCCGGACGGTGTCCCGCCGCACCTGCTGGCTGTGGCCGGATTGCCGGTGCCAGTCCAAGAACGCGGCCATCTCGGCCTGCTCGATCAGGGGGCCCAGCCGCGCCGCCCACGACACCAGCGACATCAAGGCGACCCGGTCGTTCCGGCTGGCTTCGGCGAGCGCGGTGCGTAGCGCCGAGGTGTGGCTGGTCACCACGACCAGCCGCAGCGCCCGGGCCGACAGGCCGTCCGCGGCATGGGCGCGAGCGGATTCGGCGAACGGGCCCAGGCTGTCCTGGCCGACCAACTGCTCGGCGACCGCACTGCCAAGGCTCAGGTCGGCGCCCACCCGCACCAGTTCGAACAGCCGCCTGCCGTGCCGGCCGTCGGCGCGGAAGTCCGGTCCCATCGTCGCGGCGAGTTCCGCGTCGACTCCGATGAGTAGTTGAGGGAGAAGGGTCTGGAGTACTGCTCTCATCCGGCGAGCAGTCGACACCTAGCTCCCGTACCCGAACGTGCAGGTCACGTCCCCGAAGCGACCGAGGACCGAGGCTCTCATCGTGACATGAGCCAGGGAGCGGTCCAGGCGCCGACGCTCTGGACGGTGGTGATGGGTTCACCATCGGTCCGAGCATGCGGTGACTTCATCACCGTGACACTGTGCCGTCTGGTTATCTAACCTCTGTTCTTGTTAGTAAGGGTTGGAATGCTGGTAATAGACACAGTTGAGCATCCAAGCTGGCCGAAAGCCGCCCAAGGCAGAGCGTGGTGGGCGGAGTCGATCGCTTATCGGTGTTGTCAGCACGCGGCCGGATCGCGTCCCCCCGAGCGGGCGATCAGTCCCCTGGCCCATGGACAGTTGGAGGACGCCAGTGATCGGTGTGCCCTGCGCTGCCGGCGACCCGACCGGCGGAGATGTACCGCGGACATCTGTCGAGCGAAGCGGGCTGCCGCCGCGCGATGGTGCACCCGACGGGCTGGAATCGTCGCTGGTGCGGGTGAACGAGCTGATCGACTCCGCGATCGAGGACCATCGCCGCAGGTCGGCGCAGGAGTCGGCAACCGTGGTCCAGAGCGTGGCCGACCCGCTGTCCGCTGCGCGGGAGCTGGCCGCGCGGGCGAGACGGTCGATCGCCCTCGCGGTGTCGGACGCCGCCGACGCCACGACACTGTGGCCGCCGGTCGCCGGCGGGACCGTTGCCGTCCGGCTGCTGTGCAGGCCCTGCACGCTGGCCGGCGATCAGCTCCGGCACGTCCTCCGGCAGCGCCCGGACCTGCAGCTCCGACTGTCCCGCAGCCTGGTGCGAGGCGTCTTGCTGGTCGACGGAGAGGTCGCGCTGGTGCGCTGCGCGCCAGGACCGGCTGATCCGGCGTCGGTCATCCGGTCACCGGTCCTCCTGCTCGCGCTGGAGGCGCTCTTCGCGGCTGCTTGGGCGCACGCCGCCCCGATCGCCGGCCGTTCCCGGCCGCACCAGGGCGCTCACGCCGATCTCGGGCGGGGAGTTCTCACCCAGCTGTGCGCCGGGGACACCGACCGACAGGCGGCCCGCCGGCTCGGCGTCTCGCTGCGGACGTACCGCCGCCGAGTGGCCTCGATCATGCAGGAGCTCGGAGCGGAGTCCCGGTTCCAGGCCGGCGCCCTCGCGGTCGAGGCCGGACTGCTTCCGGCCTCAGCATGACCGCCAGCATGACCGCCAGCATGACCGACAGCATGACCCGACGGCACGACCCGACCCCGGCCGCGCGGGGTCCGGTGGCGGGAGCGCACCACGATGGCCGACGAGGCAGGTGACGACGCCGTGGTGGATTCCCTGGACCCCAGCGCCACCGCCCGCGTCGATGCGGCACCGGGCGTCGACGACATCGAACGGGCCCTGCTGGAGTTGCAGGCGCTCGGCAGGTCCACCGTGGCCCGGTACCGCGGCAGCTGCGGATGCATGGCGGCGGTGCAGGAGCTGGCCGGCGGCGCCGAGGTGGTGCTGGCGACGGCGGTCCGGCTGATGCGGCAGGCGGAGTCCACTGTGGACATCATTCTGGCGTCGCCCGCCGAGCAGAGCTTGACCGCGGACGCGGGTGCCGGGAAGCTGCTGTCGCAGGCGAGCGGCACGGCCCGGCTGCGGGTACTCTGCAGCGCGCGCACGTTCGCTTCACATCTGCTCCATGCTCGCGACCACGTGCCGGCGGCGGTCGATCTCCGGATAAGCCAGCTGCGGGCGCTGGAGGCGATCGTCGTGGACGGCCGCATCGCGCTGGCCCGGTCGGACCTCGGTCGCCACCGGCAGGCGGTCGTCGTCCGGTCCCGCCCGGTGGTCCAGGCCGTCAGCGATCTCTTCGACGACGTCTGGGGCGGGGCCGAACAGCCATCGGATCCGATCGATCTCGGCGGGCCGGACCGGACCGCGTTCGCCGGCCGGGTGCTGCGGATGCTCTACAACGGGTACACCGACGAGGCCGCAGCGCAGGAGCTGGCCGTCTCGGTCCGGACCTACCGACGCTACGTCGCGGACATCCTCGCGGCGGTGGGGGCCAAGTCGCGCTTCCAGGCCGGCATGCGGGCCGCCGCGGCCGGGCTGCTGCCGCCGCCGCAGTGAGCTGCCGCATCCCGCCCGGGGCGCCGGTGCCCGCTGGCCGCCTGGTCCGCTGGCAGCTTGTGGCCGAGCGCTTGTACGTCCGATCCCGGCGCTCCTAACGTCGGGCAGGCGCCTGGTTCCCGCCTCGCCGGGAGGACGCCGGCAGTCGAAGTACGAAGCGAGTTCGCCCTGCTCCGCGCCGGCCGGATCCGGCTGGTCCGAGCAGCGTGATCCGTCGGTGTCCGGGTCCGCTCGCGCTACCGGGAGACGTCGATGACGAAGTCGCTCTACGCCCTCGGCGAGGTGCCGCCGCTGTGTCAGGTGCCTGGGCAGATGCACGCGTCGGTGATCCGCCAGGACCGGTACGGCCCGCCGGGGCAGGCGATGCGGACCGAGGTCGTCGACGTCCCCGAGGTGCGGCCCGGCCAGGTCCTGGTGTACGTGATGGCGGCCGGGATCAACTACAACAACGTGTGGGCGTCGCTGGGGCGGCCGGTCGACGTCATCGCGGCGCGGCAGCGGTTCGGGCTGCCGGAGGACTTCCACATCGGCGGCAGTGAGGGCTCCGGCGTCGTCTGGGCCGTGGGCGACGGGGTGCGCGGCGTGCGGGTCGGCGACCACGTGGTGCTCTCCGGCGGGCAGTGGGACCAGGCCTCCGCGGATCTCCGGTACCCGGAGCAGACGGCGACCAGCACCGGGTTCGCCTGGGGGTACGAGACGAACTACGGCTCGTTCGCGCAGTTCTGCCTGGTCTTCGACTACCAGTGCTACCCCAAGCCCCCCCGGCTGTCCTGGGAGGAGGCGGCCTGCTTCATGCTGACCGGCCCGACTGCGTACCGGCAGCTGTTCGGCTGGCCGGGCCACACCGTGCGGCCCGGCGACCCGGTGCTGATCTGGGGCGGGGCCGGCGGGCTCGGGTCCATGGCCATCCAGTTCGTGCGGATGGTCGGCGGCATCCCGATCGCCGTGGTCTCGGACGAGTCCCGCGGCGAGTACTGCCTGCGGCTCGGGGCCGAGGGCGTGATCAACCGCCGCGAGTTCGACCACTGGGGGCGCCTGCCCGACACGGACGACGCCGAGGCGATGGCGGCGTTCTACCGCGGCGCCAGGGCAGTGGGAAGGAAGATCTGGGAGATCCTCGGTGAGCGCAGGGCGCCTCGCGTCGTGCTGGAGCACAGCGGCGAGGACACGTTGCCCACCTCGGTCTACCTGTGCGGGGCCGGCGGCATGGTGGTGCTCTGCGGCGGGACCTCCGGCTACAACGGCGATCTGGACCTGCGGCACCTGTGGATGCGCTCGAAGCGGCTGCAAGGATCGCACGGAGCCAACGCCCGGGAGTTCCGCGAGGTGGTGCGGCTGGTCGACTCCGGCCTGGTGCGGCCGTGCCTGTCGGTGTGCGAGGGCTTCGAGGACATCGGCCGGCTGCACCAGCTCATGCACGACAACGCCCATCCCCCGGGGAACATGGCGGTCCTCGTGAACGCGCGCGAGCGCGGCACGGCGACCCTCGATCAGCTGGCCGGCGTCGCCTGAGGGCGCCGGGAACGACCGCGAGTGGCGCCGTTCCGCCGGCGGCGGAGTCCGGATGGCAGCTTGTGGCCGGTGCCCTGTCCGCTGACGTCGCCGGCGTCCTAGCGTCGGTTGCAGCGCTCGCCGGTTCGCGCAGACCGCCCGGCGCGTCTGGACCATCGCCGCCCGACGATCGGGAAGGACCCTCGGTGAACGGTGAGCAGGCCGCCGCGGCCGAGCTGCGCGACCGGCTCGCCGGCGAGCCCGAGGACCGCCGGGCGCGGCTGGTGCTCGATGTCGTGCGCGCCCGGACCGCGGCGGTGCTCGGCCGCGGCTCGGCGGCGGCCATCCGTACCGACCGGCCGTTCCGGGCGTTGGGCGTCAAGCAGGATGCGCGGGAGCGACTGCGCCGGGAGCTGTCCGACGCCACCGGCCTGACGCTGCCGTCCACGCTGCTCTTCGACCACCCGACCCCGGCCGCGGTCGCCCGCTACCTGCTCGAGTGGATCACCGGCGTCCGGACCCCGGCCGCTGCCAGGCCGGCGCCGGTCGATCCGCGCGACCCGGTCGTCATCGTCGGGATGGCGTGCCGGTACGGCGGCGGGGTGAGTTCGCCGGAGGAGTTGTGGGAGCTGGTGGCCGCGGGGCGGGACGCGGTGACCGCGTTCCCGGCCGATCGCGGCTGGGACCTGCGGCGGCTCTACCACCCGGATCCCGACCATCCGGGCACGTCGTACACCCGGGAGGGGGCGTTCCTGGCCGACGTCGCCGGCTTCGACGCGGCGTTCTTCGGCATCTCGCCGCGCGAGGCGGCGGTGATGGACCCCCAGCAGCGGATCCTGCTGGAGACCACCTGGGAGGTACTGGAGCGCGCCGGCATCGACCCCGCCGGGCTGGCCGGGACGGCGACGGGCGCCTTCGTCGGCACCAACTACCAGGACTACCGGACCCGGTTCGCCTCGATACCGGCGGCCAGCGAGGGCTACTTCATCACCGGGAACGCCGCGAGCGTGCTGTCCGGCCGGCTGGCGTACGTGCTGGAGTGGCACGGCCCCGCTATCACGGTCGACACCGCGTGCTCGTCGTCGCTGGTGGCGCTGCACCTGGCCGGCCAGGCGCTGCGGACCGGCGAGTGCGACCTCGCCGTGGCCGCCGGCGTCGCCGTGCTGTCCTCGCCGGAGGCGTTCGTCGACTTCTCCCGCAAGCATGTGCTGTCCGCGGACGGGCGGTGCCGGGCGTTCGCGGAGGGGGCGGACGGCACAGGGTGGGGCGAGGGCGTGGGCGTTCTGCTGGTGGAACGGCTGTCCGACGCCCGGCGGCACGGCCGGCAGGTGCTGGCGGTGGTACGCGGCAGCGCCGTCAACCACAACGGGGCCTCCAACGGGCTCACCGCCCCGAACGGCCCCGCCCAGGAGCGGGTCATCCGGCAGGCGCTGGCGAATGCCGGGGTCAGTCCCGCCGAGGTGGACGCGGTGGAGGCGCACGGGACCGGGACCCGGCTGGGTGACCCGATCGAGGCGCACGCGTTGCTGGCCACCTACGGGCAGGACCGGAGCGGCGGTGGCCCGCTGTGGCTGGGGTCGGTGAAGTCGAACATCGCGCACACCCAGGCGGCGTCCGGGGTCGCCGGGGTGATCAAGATGGTGGAGGCGATCCGGCACGGGGTGCTGCCGCCGACGTTGCACGTCACCGCGCCGTCGCAGCCGTCGCGGCGGGTGGACTGGGACACCGGTGCGGTGGCGCTGCTGACCGAGTCCCGGGACTGGCCGACCACCGGGCATCCCCGCCGGGCCGCGGTGTCGTCCTTCGGGGTCAGCGGCACCAACGCCCACGTCGTGCTCGAGGAGCCGCCGGCCGGTCCCGCCGACCGCGGCGAGCCGACCGGCCGGCCGCCCGCGGTGGTGCCCTGGGTGCTGTCGGCGCGGACGGCTGGTGCGCTGCGCGCCCACGCGGACCGGCTGACCGCGCGGGTCCGGCAGGAGCCGGAGCTCGCCCCGGTCGACGTCGGCTTCTCGCTGGTGACCTCGCGGTCGCCGTTCGAGCACCGCGCGGTCGTCCTCGGCGCGGAGACCGGCGAGCTGCTCGCCGGCCTGGCGGCGGTCACCCGCGACGAACCGGCGCCGCAGCTCGTTCGCGGCGTCGCGGCCGACAGCGACGGTGCCCCGGTGTTCGTCTTCCCGGGGCAGGGATCGCAGTGGGTCGGGATGGGTCGCGACCTGCTGGCAGCGTCGCCCGCCTTCGCCGGCGCGATGAGCGACTGCGCGGCGGCGCTGCGGTCCTGGGTGGACTGGGACCTCACCGAAGCGCTCGCCGACCCGGACACGCTGATGCGGGTGGACGTCCTGCAGCCGGTGCTGTGGGCGGTGATGGTCTCGTTGGCCCAGGTGTGGCGCTCCTACGGCGTCGAGCCGGCCGCGGTGGTCGGGCACTCCCAGGGCGAGGTGGCCGCGGCCTGCGTCGCCGGCGCGCTGTCGCTGGCGGACGCGGCCCGCGTGGTCGCGTTGCGCAGCCGGGCGCTGGTGGAACACGGCACCTCGGGCGGCATGGTCTCGGTCGTGGCCCCGGTCGAGCGCGTCCGCGAGCTCGTCGCGCCGTGGGGCGACCGGCTGTCCGTCGCCGCGGTCAACGGCCCGGGATCGGTCGCCGTCGCGGGTGAGCCCGGCGCGCTGGAGGAGCTGGAGCGGGCACTGTCCGCCCGCCGGGTGATGCGGTGGCGGGTCCCGGGCGTCGACTTCGTCGCGCACTCGCACCACGCCGAGCGGCTGGCCGGTGCGCTGGATCGCGCGCTGGCGCCGATCCGGCCCACCCGTGCGAGCGTCCCGCTCTTCTCCACAGTGGACGGCGACTGGTCGGACGGGACCGGCCTGGACGGCCGCTACTGGTACCGCAACCTGCGCGAGACGGTCGGCTTCATGACCGCCGTCGAGGCGCTGGCCGCGCAGGGGCACACGACGTTCATCGAGGTCAGTCCGCACCCGGTACTGGCGCCGGCGGTGTCCGAGACCCTGGCGGACCACTGCGACCGGCTCGTCGTGACGGGCACCCTGCACCGTGACGACGGCGGCCTGCGCCGGCTGCACACCTCGCTCGCCGGGGTGTTCGTCACCGGTACGCCGGTGACCTGGGCCGCGGCCTTCGACGGATCCGGCGCCACCCGGATCGACCTGCCGCCCTACCCCTTCCAGCGGCAGCGCTACTGGCCGGACGCGCACGCCGCCGCCGATCATGCCGAGGCCGCCCTGGACGAGCTGCGCTACCGGGTCACCTGGCGCACGGTGACCGTGCCGGCCGCCCCGGCCGGCCCGTCCGGTCGTTGGCTGGCGGTGGTGCCGGCCGGGCGGGCCGGCGACCCGTGGGTGTCGGAGCTGCTGACCGGTCTGCGTCGCCGGGGCGGCGACCTGCTGGTGGTCGAGGCACCAGCCGGCCTGCGGCGGGACGAGTTCCGCGAGCTGCTCTCGACCGGCACCGCCGGCCCCGGCGCCGATCGACCGCCGGCCGGCGTGGTGTCGTTGCTGGCCCTCGACGAGGCACCGGATCCGCGGTGGCCCGGGCTGCCGGCGGGCCTTCCGGGCACACTCGGGCTGATCCAGGCGCTCGGCGACCTCGACTCGACCGCCCCGCTGTGGCTGTTCACCAGGCAGGCCGTCTCGGTCGGCGGGTCCGATCCGCTCACCCGGCCGGTGCAGGCGCTGACCTGGGGGATGGGCAGGGTGGTCGGGCTGGAGCAGCCGCGGCGGTGGGGCGGGCTTGTCGATCTCCCCGACACCCTGGACGACGGTGTGGTCGGGCGGCTGGCGGCCGTCGTCGCCGCCGGTGACGAAGACCAGGTCGCGATCCGCGCCCAGGGCGTGCTCGGCCGCCGGCTGGTCCGGGCGCGCCGCACCGACGAACCCGCACGGTCGTCCCCATCCCGCGACTGGCGGCCGCGGGCGGACGGCACGGTGCTGATCAGCGGCGGTGGCGGTGTCCAGGCCGGCCGCGTCGCGAGGTGGCTCGCCCAGGCCGGCGCCGGGCACCTGTTGCTCGCCGCCCGGCGCGGCATGGCGACGGCCGGGATGGCCGAGCGGGTCGCGGAGCTGGAGGCGCTCGGCGCGCGGGTGACCGTCGCCCGCTGCGACGTGCGCGACCGCGAGCAGCTGCGGGCGGCACTCTCCCGAGTTCCCGAGCAGTTCCCGCTCACCGCGGTGATCCACACCGCGGGGGTGGGCCGGCTGCAGCCGCTGGCGGACACGACCGCCGCGGACCTCGCGGAGGTGGTCGAGGCCAAGGTCACCGGTGCCCGGCTGCTGCACGAGCTGACCAGGGCGATGGACCTGGACGCGTTCGTGCTGTTCTCGGCGATCTCGGCGACCTGGGGGAGCGGTGGCCAGGGTGCGTACGGGGCGGCCAACACCTACCTGGAGGCGCTCGCCGAGCACCGCAGGGGCCTGGGGCTGCCCGCGACGGCGGTCGCCTGGGGTGGCTGGGCGGGCGACGGCATGGCGGTCCGCGACGCCGGCGAGCAGGCACTGAGGCGCCGCGGCCTGCCTCCGGGCGCCTGGACCGAGGCCGGCATGACACAGCAGGAGGCGGCCGACGAGACGCTGCGTGTATGGGGCGTGCGGTTGATGCCGCCCGAGCTGCTGCTCGCGGCGCTGCAGCAGGCGCTGGACCGCGAGGAGACGCAGGTGACGATCGCGGACGTCGACTGGCGGCAGTTCGTCACCGGCTTCACCGCGGCCCGTCCCCGCCCGCTGCTGCACGATCTGCCCGACGCCCGGCAGGCCGTCGGAGCGCTCACGGCGGGCGAGCCGGACGCAGCGGTCGGCGGCGCCGGCGAGGCGCGAGCCGATGCCGGCACCGATCCGACCGGGCCGCCGTCGCTGGCGCAGCGGCTGACGGCGATGTCCCGGCACGAGCGCGAGCACGCGCTGGTCGAGCTCGTCCGGACGCAGGTCGCCGCGGTGCTGGGACACCGGTCACCCGACTCCGTCGAGCTCGAGCAGTCCTTTCTGGACATGGGCGTGGACTCGGTGACCTCGGTGCAGCTGCGCAACCGGATCGGCTCCGCGAGCGGCCTGCGACTGCCGGCCACCGTGATCTTCGACCATCCCACGGTCAAGGAGGTGGTCGCGTACCTGCGCGGCAAGCTCGTCCCGGAGGCGGCCGCAGCGGGCCCGGCTCCGATGGCACCCGCGGCCCCGGACCGGGCGGCCGGCACCGCCGGTCCGGGCGGCGGGGACGACCTCGACCAGGCCGGCATCGACGAGCTGCTCGACATCCTCGACAGCGAGCTGGACCGGCCGTGACCGAGGATGCCAGGACGCTGGCCGCCCTGAGGCGCGCCACCGCGGCACTGCGCGACACCAGGCGCCAGCTGCGTGAGCTGCAGGAAGTGCAGGACCGCGGCCGGGAGCCGATCGCCATCGTGGGGATGGCATGCCGGTACCCCGGCGGCGTCGGCACGCCGGAGCAGCTGTGGGAGCTGGTGGCCGCGGGCGGTGACGCGGTGACCGAGTTCCCGGCCGATCGCGGCTGGGACCTGCGGCGGCTCTACCACCCGGATCCCGGCCATCCGGGCACGTCGTACACCCGTGACGGCTCCTTCGTGGCTGACGTGGCGGGCTTCGACGCGACGTTCTTCGGCATCTCGCCACGCGAGGCGGACATGCTCGACCCGCGGCAGCGGCTGTTGCTGGAGACCACCTGGGAGGCGCTGGAGCGGGCCGGGATCGACCCGCTGAGCACCCGCGGCACGCAGACGGGGGCGTTCGTCGGCGCGTCGGGCGACGACTACGTGTATCACCTCGAACGGGTGCCGGGCATCGACGACAGCTACCTGTACACCTCCAACGCCAACAACGTGCTCTCCGGCCGGCTGGCGTACGTGCTGGGCTGGCACGGCCCGGCCGTCACGCTCGACACCGCGTGCTCGTCGTCGCTGGTGGCGCTGCACCAGGCCGGCCAGGCGCTGCGCGCCGGGGACTGTGACCTGGCCGTCGCCGGCGGCGCGGCGGTGATCGCGTCGCCGCGGCTCTTCGTCGAGGGGTCGCGGCAGCGCGCCGTGGCGGTGGACGGGCGGTGCAAGGCGTTCGCGGACGGGGCGGACGGCACGGGGTGGGGCGAGGGCGTGGGCGTGCTGCTGGTGGAGCGGCTGTCCGACGCCCGCCGAGCTGGGCGGCAGGTGCTGGCGGTGCTGCGGGGCAGCGCCGTCAACCAGGACGGACCGTCCAACGGCCTGATCGCCCCCAGCGCGCCGGCGCAGATCCGGCTGATCCGGCAGGCGCTGGCGAACGCCGGGGTGAGCGCCGCGGAGGTGGACGCGGTGGAGGCGCACGGCACCGGGACCCGGCTGGGTGACCCGATCGAGGTGCACGCGTTGCTGGCCACCTACGGGCAGGACCGGGGTGGGCGCGACCCCTTGTGGCTGGGGTCGGTGAAGTCGAACATCGCGCACACCCAGGCGGCGTCCGGGGTCGCCGGGGTGATCAAGATGGTGGAGGCGATCCGGCGCGGGGTGTTGCCGCGCACGCTGCACGTGACTGCGCCGTCGCAGCCGTCGCGGCGGGTGGACTGGGACACCGGTGCGGTGGCGCTGCTGACCGAGTCCCGGGCCTGGCCGGTCACCGGACATCCGCGCCGGGCCGGCGTGTCCTCGATCGGCGGAGCCGGGACGAACGCGCACGTGATCCTCGAGGAGGCGCCCGCGGAGCCCGCCACCGGCGAGGACCGTGACGGGGAGGCGACCGACCCGCCGGCCGTGCCCTGGGTGCTGTCGGCGAAGGATCCCGGTGCGCTGCGGGCGCGGGCGGCCGGCCTGCGGGCCGTCCTGGGCGGAGCCGGCGCACCAGGCCCGGTGGAGCTGGCCGCGGCGCTGGTGCGGTCGCGGTCGGCCTTCCGACACCGGGCCGTGGTGGTGGGCCGGGACCGCGCCGAGCTCCTCGCCGGCGTCGCCGCCGTCGAAACCGGCGAGGTCGGTCCGGAACGGGTGGTGACCGGGCGGGCCCAGCCGGATCTGGGCGCCCCGGTGTTCGTGTTCCCCGGACAGGGCTCGCAGTGGGCCGGCATGGGCTCGGCCCTGGCCGAGTCGTCCGGCGAGTTCGCGGCGGCGCTGGCCGAGTGCAGCGACGCGCTCGCCCCGCGGCTGGGGTGGTCGGTCCTGGACGTCGTGCGCGGCCGCGGCGGTGCGCCGTCACTCGGCCAGCCCGAGGTCGTGCAGCCGGTGCTCTTCGCCGTCATGGTCGCGCTGGCCCGGCTGTGGCGGTGTTACGGGGTGGAGCCGGCCGCCGTGGTGGGCCATTCCCAGGGTGAGATCGCCGCCGCTCAGGTGGCCGGAGCGCTGTCGCTCGACGACGCGGCCGAGATCGTGGCCGCCCGGGTGGCGCTGACCCCCGCTCTGCGTGGCCGCGGAACGATGATGGCCGTCGCGCTGCCCGCGGCGGACCTGGCCCCGCGGCTGCAGCGGTTCGGTGACCGGCTCTCGGTCGCCGCGCACAACGGGCCGCGGGCGCTCACCGTCTCCGGCGACGTCCCCGCCGTCGAGGAGCTGGCCGAGGAGCTCACCGCGGCCGGGGTGCGGGTCCGCCGGATCCGTGCCGCGGACGGCGCCGGGCACTCCTCCCAGGTCGACGCGGTCCGCGCCGAGCTGGTCGGCCGGCTGGCCGGCATCGCACCGCAGGCGGCGGAGGTCGAGTTCGTCTCCACGGTGACCGCCGAGGCCATGGACACCACGCAGCTGACCGCGGAGTACTGGTTCGCCAACGCGCGCCGCACGGTCCGCTTCGAAGCCGCCGTGCGCCGGCTGCTCGCCGCGGGCCACCGCGCGTTCGTCGAGGTCAGCCCGCACCCGCTGCTGGTCGCCGCGGTCGAGGACATCGCCGACGACGCCGGTGTCGAGGTGGTGGCCGGCGGCAGCCTCCGCCGCGACGACGGCGACCTGGACCGGTTCCTGGTCTCCGCGGCCGAGGTCTACACCCGGGGCGCGGACGTGGACTGGAACGGCGCGCTTCCCCGCCGCCAGATTCGGCCGGTGGACCTCCCGACCTACCCGTTCCAGCGCCGCCGGCACTGGGTCGAGAGCCTCGGTCCGGCCGGTGTCGCGGCGGATCCGGCAGAGGCCGAGTTCTGGGACCTGGTCGAGCGGCAGGACTCCGCCGCCCTGGCCGGGGTGCTGCGGCTGTCCGAGGCCGAGGTCGCCGCACTGGCGCCCGCGCTTCCGGTCCTCGCCAGCTGGCGCCGGGTCCGGCACGAGCAGTCCGTGCTGGACGGCTACCGCCACCGGCTCGCCTTCACCCGGCTCGCCGAGCCGGTCGGTCCCCGGCTGGCCGGCACCTGGGTGGTGGTCACGCCGGCCGGACCCACCGCCCGTCCCTGGCCGGACGCGGCGGCCCGGATCCTCGCCGAGCACGGCGCCGAGGTCCGCCGCTGCGAGCTGCCCGTCGGCGCCGACCGGGCGGCCGCGGCGGCGCGGCTGGCCGAGGCGACGGCCGGCTGCGAGCCGGTGGGCGTGCTCTCGCAGCTCGGCGCCGTGGCGGCGGGCGAGCCGCCGACCGGGCCGCTGGCGGCGTCGGCGGTCCTGGTGCAGGCCCTGGCCGACCTCGGCGGCCACGCCCGGTTGTGGTGCGCCACCCGACGCGCGGTTGCCGTGTCCCCGGCCGACGGTCCGCCCGAGCCGGCGCAGAGCATGCTGTGGGGTCTGGGTCGGGCGGTCGCCCGGGAGCTGCCGGACCGGTGGGGCGGTCTGGTCGACCTGCCGGCCGACCCGGACGAGCAGACCGGGCGCCGTCTCGCCGCCGCCCTGGCGGAGCCGGCCGAGGACCAGCTGGCGGTCCGCGCGTCCGGCCTGTTCGCCGCGCGCCTGCTGCCCGGTACCGGGGCGACCGGCCGGCCGGAGCGCTGCTGGCACCCGCGCGGCGCCGTGCTGGTCGCGAGCGAGCCCGCCGAGCAGGAGCTCGCCGACCGGCTGGTCGACTGGCTGACCGGCGCCGGCGCGGAACGGGTGGTAACCGCCGCGGTGAACAGCCTCGCGGACCCGGCGGCGGTACGCCGGCTGGTGACCGGCGTCGAGGCCCGGCACCCGCTCACCGCGGTGCTGTACCTGACCGGGCCCGACCCGGACCCGGGTGCCGGCGGGGAAGAGCTGGTCTGCGCCGATGCCGGGCGGCACGCCGCCGCGGTCGCCGCGGCGGCCGCGGGCGCGGCCCACCTCGACGAGCTGCTGGCCGACCGGGAGCTCGACGCCTTCCTCCTCGCGTACCCGGCGGCGACGGCGTGGGGCTCGGCGGGGCAGTCCAGGTCCGGGGCGGTGGCCGCCTTCCTCGACAGCCTGGCGCAGCGGCGGCGGGCGCGGGGAGCAGTCGCGACCGCGGTGGCGCTGGCCGGTCCCGGGGAGCCGGCCGAGCCAGGGTCGCCCGCGCCGGCCGTCCTGTCGGCCGGGCAGGCGGTCGCCGCGCTCCGGCAGGCGGTGGAGTGGGACGACGTGCCGCTGGTCGCGACACCGGTCGACTGGCCGCGGTTCCACCGGGCCTTCACGGCGGCCCGGCCGAGCCCGCTGCTGGCACAGCTGCCCGCGCTGCGGCGCCCCGGCGCCGGTCCGGCCGGCGCGGATGCCGGTCGGTCGGTCGCCGATCAGCTCGCCGGCCTGCCCGCCGAGCAGCAGGTGGACAAGCTCACCGAGCTGATCCGCGCGCACATCGCCGCCGTGCTCCGGTACCCCTCGGCCGATGACGTCCGGCCCGACCAGCCCTTCCCGGAGCTGGGCCTGGACTCGCTCACCTCCGTCGAGCTGCGCAACCGGCTGGCGACGGTCACCGGCAGCAAGCTGGCCGCCGCCGCGGCCATCGAGCACCCCTCACCGGTCGAGCTGGCGCGGCACCTGCAGACGCTGCTCGCCGCCCGCCGCGACGACTCCCGTCCGGCCCGGACCGACACCCTCGTGCAGCTCTTCAGCCAGGCCTGCCGCGAGGGGGCCGCCTCGGCCGCGCGGGGGATGCTGGAGCAGGCCGCCGGCCTGCGGCCGCGGTTCGACCGCGCCGAGGACGCGCCGGACCGGCCGGCCCCCTTGCGGCTGGCCGAGGGCGACCAGCGACCCGCGCTGGTCTGCTTCACCCCGTTCGTCACGCCGGCCGGCGCGCAGCAGTTCGTCCGCTTCGCGGCCCCGTTCCGCGGCCGGCGGGAGGTCCGGGTGCTGCCGCATCCGGGGTTCGCCCGGGACGAGCAGCTACCGGGCAGCCTAGCCGTGCTGCTCCGGCGGCAGGCGGAGCTGGTGCTGCGGTGTGCCGGCGGGCCGCCGCCGGTGCTGGTGGGCTACTCGTCCGGTGGCTGGGTCGCCCAGGCCGTCGCCGCGCAGCTGCGCAGCCTCGGCCAGCCACCGGCCGCCGTGGTGCTCCTCGACGCCTTCGACCTGCAGCTCGACAACGCCCACGGGGTCTTCGACGAGCTGATGGCCGCGAACGTCGCAAGGCTCGAGGAGGTGGGGGTGGCCAGCGAAGAGCTCACCGCCATGGGGTGGTATCTGACCCTGTTCGAGCACACGCAGCTGCCCGCCGGCGGCGTGCCGACGCTGCTGCTGCGTGCGGCGGAGCAGCCCTCGCTGGACGCGACGGGTGGCCGGGCGCCGGTGGCGTCCGCGGCCGTCACCGCGACGCTCGAGGTGCCGGGCGACCACGTGTCGATGCTGACCGACCATGCCGAGTCCACCGCGGCAGCGGTCGAGTCGTGGGTGACCGCCGAGCTCGCCGCGTCCGGTGCCGACCGGTCCGCCACTCCCTGACCCGCACCGGCGGTGGGCCGACCGAGGCGAGGAGAAGCAGATGCGGGACAGTCGAGTCCGCCAGGTCGTCATGACGTCCGGGTTCCGGCCCTGGCTGATCACCGGGTACGCCGAGGCACGGGCGGCGTTGGCCGACCCGCGGTTGGCCAAGGACTCCCGCCGGGTCGCCGAGCTGCTGGACCGGTACGCACTGCACGGCAGCGACAGCATGTTCGGGCAGTCCCTCTCCCATCACATGCTCAACACCGATCCGCCGGTGCACAGCCGGCTGCGCAAGCTGGTCAACAAGGCCTTCACGCCGCGCGCCGTCGAGCAGTTGCGGCCGCGGGTCGAGGAGATCTGCGCCGACCTGCTGGGCGTGATGGCCGGGCAGGACGAGCTGGACCTGCTCGACGCGTTCGCGGTTCCGCTGCCGATCAGGATGATCTGCGAGCTGCTGGGCGTGCCGGAGGCCGATCGGCCGGTCTTCCGCGGCTGGTCGAACACGCTGGTCTCGGCGCTGCCGCAGGACGTGCTGGCCGAGGCGTCCGCCGCCATGTCGGGCTACCTGCACGGGCTGATCCGGGCCAAGCGCGACGATCCGGACCGGGACATGCTCTCCGCACTCGCCTCCGTGCACGAGGGCGGCGACCGGCTGACCGAGGACGAGCTCGTCTCGATGGCGTTCCTGCTGCTGGCCGCGGGCCACGAGACCACCGTCAACCTGATCGGGAACGGCGTGCTGGCCCTGCTGACGCACCCGGATCAATTCGCCGCGCTGCGTGCCGACCGCTCCCGGCTGCCGAACGCGATCGAGGAGTTCCTCCGCTACGACGGGCCGGTGAACCAGGCGACCCTCCGGTTCACGGCCGAACCGGTCAGGATCGCCGGCGCCCGCGTCCCCGCCGCCGAGTTCGTGCTGATCAGCCTCGACTCGGCCAACCACGACGGCAGCCGGTACCCCGACCCGGACGCCCTGGACATCGGTCGCAACGCCGGCGGGCACCTGGCGTTCGGGCACGGGATCCACTACTGCCTAGGCGCGCCGCTGGCCCGGCTGGAGGCCGAGGTGGCCTTCACCGGGCTGCTGAACAGCTTCGACCGCATCGAGCTGGCAGTACGCGCAGACCAGCTGGAGTGGCGCCACAGCGTGCTGATGCGCGGGCTGGAACGGCTGCCGGTCCGGCTCGGGCCGGGTTGAGGCGCGACATGGCCGGCCAGACCCCGCTCTCCCCGCAGCTGCTCGCCTACGTCCGGGAGGTGTCGCTGCGCGAGGACGCAGTCCTGCGGGAGCTGCGGGAGGAGACCGCGGGCTATCCGATGGGCACCGCCATGCAGGTCATGGCGGAGGAAGGTCAGCTGCTCGCGTTCCTGGTCCGGCTGATCGGAGCCCGCCGGGTCCTGGAGATCGGGACGTACACCGGCTACAGCACGCTCTGCATGGCTCGCGCCCTGCCACCGACGGGACGCCTGGTGACCTGCGACGTCACCGACCGGTGGCCGGCGATAGGCGCGCCCTACTGGCAGCGAGCCGGAGTGGCGGACCGGATCGAGGTACGGATCGGCGACGCGCGCGACACCCTGGCCCGGCTGCTGGCCGACGGCGCGGCAGACACGGTCGACCTCGTCTTCGTCGACGCCGACAAGGCGAGCTACCGCGACTACTACGAGGCCTCGCTCCGGCTCGTGCGCCCGGGCGGCCTGCTGGTGCTGGACAACACCGTCCTGTTCGGACAGGTCACCGACCCCGCCACGCAGGACCCCGGCACGCTCGCCATCCGGCAGCTGAACGCCTTCCTGCGCGGGGACGACCGGGTGGATCTCGCGATGCTGACGATGGCCGACGGCATCACCCTGGCCCGCAAGGCCGACGGCGGCTCCCCGGCACGCGAGGAGGAGCCATGAGCGAGCGTGAGGGCGCGCAGCGCGAGCGGGGAGCGAGGAGGGCCGACCGGCGGGCGCTTGCGCCTGGCGGCCTGTCCGAGGAGTGGACACTGAGCGAGCGTGAGGGCGCGCAGCGCGAGCGGGGAGCGAGGAGGGCCGACCGGCGGGCGCTTGCGCCTGGCGGCCTGTCCGAGGAGTGGACACTGAGCTCGAACGGCTGGCCGGGAGCCGGCGCGAAGGTTGCCGTCCTCGGCGCGGGCACCATGGGCGGTGGCATCGCGACCCTGGTCCTCGGCCACGGCATCCCCGTCGTACTGGTCGATGTGGACGCAGCCGCGCTCGCCGCCGCGGAGGCCCGGGTCGGCCGGCAGCTACGCCACGCCCACCTGCTCGGTGCACTGGCCGCGGACCGCGCCCGGGGGACGCTGACGACCACCACCGCGGTCGCCGACGTCGCCGGGGCGGCAGCGGTCATCGAGGCGGTGACCGAGCATCCCGGCCGCAAACGCGAGGTGCTGGCCGGAGCGGCGGTCGTGGTGCCGACCGGTACGCCGCTGGTCTCCACCACCTCCGGGATCCCGATCGACGAGCTGGCCGACGGGCTGCCACGCGCGGCCGACCTGCTCGGCGCGCACTTCATGAACCCGCCCTACCTGATCGACATGGTCGAGGTGGTCCGCGGGCCGCGCACCGGCGACGCCGCGTTCGCGGCAGCCGAGGCGCTGCTCGCCGCGCTCGGCCGGCGCAGCGTGGTGGTCCGGGACGCGCCCGGGTTCGTGACCAGCCGGCTGCTGCACGCGATGATCAACGACGCGGCACACATCGTCGATGAAGGCGTGGCCACCGCCGACGAGGTCGACACCCTCATGCAGGGCTGTCTGGGCCACCGGACCGGGCCGCTGCGCACCGCCGACCTGATCGGCCTGGACAACCTGGTCGACTCCCTCCTGGCGCTGCACCAGCGGACCGGCGAGGAGCGGTACCGCCCGGCCGACGCGCTGCTGCGGAAGGTCGCCGCGGGCGAGCTCGGCCAGAAGTCCGGCCGCGGCTTCCACGACTACCGGGCCGGCGGCCGTCTCGACTACAGAGAGGTGCCGTCATGACGTCAGAGCAGTCGATCCACGCGGCTCCGGCAACCCGCGACGCGATCGAGCGCGAGCTGCTGTCGCTGCTGGGGGCCAGGCTCAGGACGCCGGTGACCGCCGAGCAGGACCTGTTCGCCGACGGGCTCATCACCTCGATGTTCGCCATGCAGCTGGTCGTGCAGCTGGAGGAGTCGTTCGCGGTGGCCATCGTCGGACCGGACCTGAAGCTGGCCAACTTCCGCAGCGTCGCCGCGATGGCCGACCTGGTGCACCGGCTGCGGTCCGCGTCGATCGCCGGGTCCGATGGCGACTGAGCGGCTCGCCGACGGGTGCGCGCTGCTCGACACGCTCGTCGGGGACCGGGCCGGCGGCTGGGACGTCGCCGGCTTGCTGCCGGTCGAGGTGCTGCACGAGCTCGGCGGCCGGGGGCTGCTGTGCGCGCAGGTGCCCGAGTCCTACGGCGGCGCGGGCCTGGACAGCCGGGCCAACGGCGAGCTCACCGCGCACGCGGGCAGCCGGTGCAGCTCCCTCCGCAGCGTCATGACCTCGCACGGGATGGCGGCCTGGACGATCCAGCGGCTGGCCGGGGAGGACCGCCGGCAGGAGTATCTCGGCGCGCTGACCAGCGGCCGGCTGGCCGCCGTCGGCTTCTCCGAGCCGGACGCCGGTAGCGACCTCGGCGCGCTGGAGACCCGGATCCGGCCCGCCGGTGGCGATGTCGTCCTCGACGGACACAAGACCTGGGTCACCGCGGCGCACTATGCCGACCTGCTGGTCGTCGTGGGCCGGCTGGCGGACGGCGCGGCCGCCGTCGTGGTGCCGGCCGACACGCCGGGGGTGTCGCTGGAGCGGGTGCCGCATCCGCTCGGCTGCCGCGCCGCCGGCCACGCGCACGTGCGCCTCGACGGGGTGCGGGTGCCGAAGGGCAACCTGCTCGGTGGCGGCCCGCAGTCGCTGTCGCTGCTGATCACCACGGCGCTCGGCTACGGGCGCATCTCGGTGGCCTGGGGTTGCGTCGGGATGCTGCGGGCCTGCCGGACCGCGGCCGGCGAGCACGCGGCGGCGCGCCGGCAGTTCGGGCGGCCGCTGGCCGGGCACCAGCTCGTCGGCCGGCACCTCGCCGACCTGCTGGTCGCCGAGCAGGTCGCGGCCCGGGTGTGCGAGCACGCCAGTCGCTGCTGGGACTCACGGTCCCCGGACGTCGTCGTCGCCACCGTGCTGGCCAAGTACGTCAGCGCCACCCAGGCCGTCCGGGGCGCCGCGGCGGCGGTGCAGGTGCTCGCGTCGGCCGGGGCCCGGGACGGGCACGTCGTCGCCCGCGCGTACCGGGACGCCAAACTGATGGAGATCATCGAGGGCAGCAACGAGATCTGCCAGCTCATGCTCGCGCAGCACATGGTGACCGCATCGGGGTGAACCCGCGGGAGTGGCGATGGCCGATCGGCCGAGCACGGTGAAATGCCTCATCTGGGATCTGGACAACACGCTGTGGCAGGGGACCCTGCAGGAGGACGAGCAGGTCTGGCTCACTGTCGGGGTGCGCGAGGTGATCGCGGCCCTGGACTCCCGCGGAATACTGCAGTCGGTGGTCAGCAGGAATGACCACGACCTCGCTTGGGCACGCCTGGAGGAGCTCGGCGTCGCCGACTACTTCCTGCTGCCGCAGATCGGCTGGGGGCGGAAGTCCGACGCCGTCCGGCGAGTGGCCGAGCGGCTCGGCTTCGCCCTCGGCACGGTCGCCTTCATCGATGACGAACCGGCCGAGCGGGCCGAGGTCGCCTTCCACCTGCCCCAGGTGTGCTGCTATTCCCCGGAGCAGCTGCCGGAGCTGCTGCGGCTGGCCGAGTTCACCCCGTCGATGGTCACCTCCGATTCCCGCCGGCGCCGGCTGATGTACCGGGCCGGCTTGGAGCGGGACGCCCGACGGGACTCGTTTCCCGGCCCCGACGAGGAGTTCCTGCGCTCGCTGCAGCTGCGGTTGCGGATCACCCGGGCCGACGACACGGAGCTGGCCAGGGTGCGGGAGCTCACCCTCCGCACCAGTCAGATGAACGCGACCGGTGTGCACTACTCCGACACCGTGCTGCGGGAGCTGTGCGCCGATCCGGCGCACGAGGTGCTGGTGGCGAGCATGACCGACCGGTTCGGGCCGTACGGCGCGATCGGGGTGGTCCTGCTGGCGGTCCGACCCGACCGCTGGCACCTGAAGCTGCTGGCCACCTCCTGTCGGGTGGTCGCCTTCGGGGCCGGCTCGGTCATCCTGAACTGGCTGATCGACCAGGCCGCCCGGGCGGTTGTGCACCTCGTCGCCGACTTCCGGAGCACGGACCGCAACCGGATGATGGAGGTCGCCTACCGCTTCGCCGGGTTCGCCGCCGACGACTGCGACTGCCTGGACGAGCTGTCCGGGGCCGGCGACGTCCAGCGGCTGCACCTCGTGGCGTCCCGCCGGGAGCTGCCGGACACCGTACGGCTGGATGCCCCCGACCTGGCGGGAGGACCGGTCGCCCGGCACTCGGCCGGCCGCCGGCATGTTCCGCCGCCGGGCTGACAGTGACGTGCCACCGGACAGCGCCGGTGGTGGACCGGCCCGGTCGGCGGTGCGTGCGACGGGCGATCGTTGGCAGCTTGTGGCCGGTGGCCTTTCCCCCCGAACCGGGGCCGCCATAGCGTTCGATCGCGGTGGTCGTCGGACTCTCGCTGACCGGTGGGAGGGAGGCGTCATGGCGTCACCTGCCGGGCAGCGCCAGGACGAGATCAAGGAAATTGTCTGCGAGATCCTCGAGATCGACCCGGACGAGGTCACCGGCACAAGCCTTTTCAAAGAGGACCACCACGCGGACTCGCTGCGCGCCATCGAGATCCTCGCGGCGATCGAGAAGCGCTACGACGTGGTCATCGACCAGGCCGAACTGGCCCGCATGGTGAATCTGGCAGGTGTGTACGAGGTCTTTGCGGAAGCGACCGTCGAGTGATCCGCGGAGTGCCGGACGTGACGCTGCCGGCGTGGGCGCTGTTTCCAGCATCGGCATTCCCGGCTTCCTGGCCGGCCTGCGCTCGGGACGCGGCACGGTGAACCCGATCGGGGCGTCCGACACCACCGGGCTCGACCACGCCATCGGCTGCGAGGTCGTCGACTTCGTGCCGGAGCGGTGGATCCGAGGTGCCGGCGACCCCGGGCGGACCCGGTGAGCTGGCTGATCAGCGGCACCGGCGCGGTGGCCAGCATCGGTGGCAGCACCGACGAGGTCTTCGCGGCGCTCTGCGCCGGCCAGAGTGGACTGGCCCCGCTGCGCGGGTTCGACCGCTGCAGGTACCGCGCGCGAAGCGCGTACGAGATCGACGACCGGCCGGCGCCCGGCACCGACGTGCCGCTGCGCGCCACCGGCTGGCTGCTGCGGGCGGTAGCGGAGGCGCTGGCGGACGCCGGACTCGACACGGACCTGTCCGACGTGCCGGTGATCGTCGGCACCGGCCTGCGCGAGCTGCGCTCCGCCGAGCTCGGATGGCGGGACGGCGCCCGGTTCGACGCCGCCGAGCTGCACTTCGGCACCGCGCTGCGGGAGCGCTTCGCGGCGGCGCGGACCTACACGCTGTCCAACGCGTGCGCCGCATCGGTGTACGCACTGGCGATGGCGTGCGACCTGCTCGATGCCGACGCCGCGGACGCAGTCGTCGTCGCGGGCACGGACACGCTGACCGAGAGCATGTTCGGTCTGCTCGACCGGGTTCAGCTGGAGCCACCGGACCAGGTCAGACCGTTCGACGTGGCGCGGCGGGGCACCCTCCTGGGCGACGGCGCGGTGGCGGTGGTGCTGCGCCGCGCCGACCACGGCCCGGCCGCCGCCCGGGTGCGCGCGGTGAGCATGAACTGCGACGCGTCGCATCCGACGGCGCCGGACCCGGGCGGCATCGCTGCCGCCATCCGGATGGCGCACGAGCGGGCCGGCGTCACCGCGGGCCAGGTCGACCTGATCCTGCTGCACGGCACCGGGACTCCGCTCAACGACGAGGCCGAGGCCGCCGCCCTCGGCGACGTGTTCGGCGCGGCGATCGACCGCCCGCTGCTGACCGCGGTGAAGTCGATGACCGGCCACACCTCGGGCGGCTCCGGCCTGCTCAGCGTGATCGTCGCCGCGCGGGCGCTGGCGACCGGGCGCATCCCGCCGACCATCGGCCTGCGCGAGCCGATGGCCGAGGCGGCGCGGTTCCGGTTCGTCCGGCACACCGAACAGGCCGCCGACATCCGGCTCGCGCAGGTCGACGCCTTCGGCTTCGGCGGCGTCAACGCCGTTGCCGTCCTGGAGCGGGTGGGCGGGGAGACCGGCACGGAGCGGGTGGGCGGGGAGACCGGCACGGAGCGGGTGGGCGGGGAGACCGGCACGGAGCGGGTGGGCGGGGAGGCCGGCACCGAGCCGGCGGGTGGGGGAGGTGCCGAGCGCTGATGGCCGTGCCGTTGCCGGCCGCGCCGCGGCCGACGTCCACCGACCCGATCGCGGTGACCGGGGTCGGGCTGGCGCTGCCAGGCGTCGAGGACGTCGCCGCGCTGCCGGGCGCCACCCGCACGGCCGTGCGGGCGGCCGGCCCGGTGCAGCCGGCCGCCCGGCTCGGCCGCCGCGGGCTGCGCTACCTCGACCGGACCTCGCAGCTCGCGCTGTGCGCCGGGCAGGACGCGCTGCGGGATGCCACGCTGCTGTCGGCGGACGGTGAGCTCGCGGTCGCGGGCGAGTCGGTCGCCGTCGTGGCCAGCTCGAACCTCGGCTCCCTCGACACCGTCTGCCAGGTCGCCTCGACGATCGCCGAGCAGACCACGGACCGGGTCAGCCCGATGGCGCTGCCGAACGCGTCGAGCAACGTCATCGCCGCGGTGGTGGCGATGCGCTTCGGCCTGCGTGGGCCCAACCTGGCCTTCACCAACGGTCCGACGTCCGGCATCGACGCGGTGTTCTGGGCCGCCCTGCTGGTGAGCGCCGGCCGGTGCGCACGCGCGCTGGTGATCGGCGCGGAGACCAGCAACCCGGTGGTCGCGCGGCTGCTCGGCCGGACCGCCGGCGAACTGCTCGACGGCGCCGTGGCGGTGGTGGTGGAGCGCGCCGCGACGGCTGACGACCGTGCCGCATCCCAGCTGGCCGAGCTGGGCCGCTATGCCCGGCGTCCGGGTGTCGCCGCCTGCGTCGACCAGGTCCTCGCCGGCGCGCCGGGCCTTCCGGGCATCTGGTTCGCCGACTCCCGGCCCGGCGGCACGGCTGCGGGACCGGTCACCCCGCGGCTTGCCGACCATGACCTGACCGCCGCGTTCGGCCTGGCCTCCGGTGCACTGGGGGTCCTGCAGTGTGCCGCGGCGGTCGGCTGGTTTGCCGCCGGCGGCGCGGACGCCGCCCTGGTCACCGCGGGGGCGGACACCGACGACGCGGTCGCCGGCATGCTGCTGCGGCCGGCCGGACGGGGCCGGCGATGAGCGGCGATGCGGGTCGCCGCAGCACGCCGACCCTTCCCGGCCTGCAGCCGGACCGCACACCGGGCGGGGACGCGGAGCGACCGGTCGTCGTGCGGCGGGTGCGCCGCGGTGCCGGCCCGGATCCGCTCCGCGTCCTGCTCCTGCACGGCCTGTGTGGCAGTGCCGCCATCTGGGACTCGTTCGTCCCGCTCGCCGACGTCGGCTGCGAGCTGTGGACCGCCGACCTGCCGTGGCGCGGCACCGGGGTCGCCGGTTGGCCGGACCAACCGGTGGAGGAGTGGCTCGCGCGGGCCGTCGCCGACCTGCCCGGCGGAGCCGACGTGCTGATGGCCCACTCCTTCGGCACCAACGCCGTGCTCAGGTGGCTCGACCGGCAGACCCCCGCGCCGGACGGCCGGTTCCTGGTCGGCGGGCGACGACTGCGCGGGCTCGTTCTGGTCTCGCCGCTCTACCGCGCCGACCCGGCGGACTTCGGTTGGGACTCGATCGCCTACTACGTCGACAAGCTCGACGGGATCATCGCCGACGGCCTGCGGGCGGCCGCCCACCGGGCGCTGCCGGCCGAGAAGCTGCGCGCCGTCGCGCTGCGGGTCCGCGACCTGGTCGGCCCGTACGGCTGGATCCGGTTCTTCGACACGTACCTGCGCATGCCGGAGGTGCGCGGCGAGCGACTGGCGATGCCCGTCCTGGTCGTCAGCGGGGAGCTCGACACCGCGGCGTTCCCCGCGGACGCCGAGGCGCTGGGCGCGGCGCTTCCGAACGCCGAGGTGCACATCCTGCCCGGGGGCCGGCACTACCCGATGATCACGACGGCGGAGACCTTCGGCGAGCTGGCCAACACGTTCCTGGGCGAGCTGAGCCGGACCCCCCGCCGCCGGCCGGCCGGAAGCGGCCGGCAGATGACCGCGGAAACCGAGCCGGTGTCGACGAACGCCCTGCTGGCCGGCGCCACCCGGGTGGCGCTGCGCCCGCGCTACGAAGGCAGCAACATCTGCACCTGGATCGGCTTCAAGCACATCAACTACCTGGTCGAAGAGGCGGTGCTGGAGCACTTCCGTGGCGCCGGCCTGCCGGCCGGCGCGCTGTTCGAGGACTGCGGCCTCGGCGTCGACATCGTCGAGCTGGACACCCGGATCTTGCACGCTCTGCATCTGGACGACCTGGTGACCGCGGTCGTGGTCCCCGCCACCGGTCCGGACGACCCGGTCCTCCGGCTGCGGGTCTCGCTGAACGTGGACCGCGGCGGGCAGCAGCTCAAGGCCGCCACGGCCAAGGCCGCCGTCTCGCTGCGGGCGGCAAGCCGCCTGCCGTCCACTGTGGACCCGCCCGCCCGGCTGGCTCGGTTCGTGGCGCCGAGACTCGGCGCCCACCGCTCCGCCGATCGAGCTGCCGGGCGACCCGTCGAGGTGGTCCCGCCCGCGACGGACACCGCGCCGGCGGACCGGACGGCGGGAACCGGGCATGACCCGGTGCTCGACCGGCTCACCGGCGGCCGGAACGCCTTCGGCCGGAAGTCGCGGATCCCGTACCCGTACTGCCACTTCACCGAGTGGCTGCAGATGTCCGGCTACCTGCGCCGGATGGAGGAGGTCGTCGAGGAGTTCCTGGCCGACCGGGCCATCTCCATCGCCGAGCTGCTGGCCGACCGGCGGTGGATCCCGGTGGTGCCGCACTCACGGATCGAGATCCTCGACGAAGCCCGGATGGAGGAGGACCTCTACACCGTCTACACCGTCGAGGACATCTTCAAGGACGCCACCTACACGTCCCGAATGGACTGTTACGTGCTGCGCGACGGAGCGTTGCTGCCGACGGCGACCGGCTCCATCACTCACGGCTACGCGGTGATCGAGAGTCGTCGCGACTGGCGGCTGGTGTCTTTCGACGACCGTGTGCTGCGCGCCCTCGGCGGGAACCGGCCGGCCGGGCAGGCCGGCGACCCGGCAGAGAACGGAGTGCAGCTGCCATGAGCGACTTCTTGCTGGTGGAGACCGGCGGTCCCGGCGCCGGCCCCGGCTGCCACCGGTTCCTCGGTGACGCCGTACGGCTGGCCGAGGAGGACGCCGGGGTGACGCTGCTGCTCATCGAGGACGGCGTCGCGGCCGCGGTGGGCGACGCGCAGCCAGAAGTCCGTGCGCTGCTGCGGCTCGGGGGCGAGCTGTGGGTGGACTCGTTCTCCCTGCGGCAGCGGGCGGTCTGCTCCGACGACCTGGTCGGTGAGGCGCGCATGGTGGACATGGCGGAGGTCGCCGAGCGGCTGCTGCGGCCGGGACTGATGGCGGTGTGGCACTGAGATGGTGTGGACCGTTCCCCGTACCGACGTGCTGTTGAAGGTGCTCGGCGCACCCCATCGCACGGAGCTCGTGACGAGTCTCTTCCGGCTCGCGGACGCACTGCTCGACCGCGGCGCCACCGTGCAGGTGTGGACCTGCGCCGAGGCGACCGGGCTGACCCGGGCCGGCCTCGGCGACAGCAAACCGCGGGACCTGGTCGACTGGACGGTGGACTATCCGTCCACCGCCAGGCTGGTCCGGGAGCTGCTGGCCGGCGCCCCGGACCGGATCAGCTGGTACGTCTGCCGGTTCTGCTGCGCCGACCGGGGCGCCGCCGAACAGATCCCCGAGGTACGGGTCCGGCCGGCCGCCCGGTTCTGGGAACACGTGCTCGCGGCCGACAAGACCGTGGTGCTGGGGGTGTGTTGAGCCGTGCCGGTAGCCGAGCGCACCTTGGTCATCGTCGAGCGCGCCTACCGTGGCGCGGTCGAGGAGCAGTTCGCCGACACCCTGTACTTCGTGCGCGGGCTGCACCGACAGAGCGGCGGCGTCGAGCTGGCACTGCGGGGGCCCGCCGCCGGCTACGCGGTGCAGACCGGCCGCCGGCCGGCAGTACGCATCGCCGGCCGGATGCTCGACACGCTGCCCGACCCGCGCCGGTCGGTGCAGCAGCTGCTCGACGACGGCGTCGCCGTCTGGGCGGAGGAGCCGGACCTCATCGCGCTCGGCGTCACCGCCCCCGCCCGGCTCATCCCCGGGGTGCGCTGCCTCGCCGAGCACGAGTTGGCGTCGCGGTGGCCGAGCTACGCACGGGTGTGGTTCTTCTGATCCGGACGGAGGTGCACATGGCCGCGGCCGCCGGCACCGGCACCGGCACACCGGTGATCTCCGCCTGGTCGGCGATCTCCCCGTGGGGGCTAACCACGACCCGAGCTCACCTCCGGCCTGCGGTCCCGCCGCGGGACGACTCCGTCGAGGCCGGCAGCGTGGTCGCGGTCGCCGCACTGCGGCTGCCGGACCGGACGACGGACCCGCGACGGCACGCCGGCACGGCTCGCGGGACACCGCCGACCACCAGCCGCCCGACGAAAGGCGTTGCTGATGTCCGACACCAACACCACCCGGGTCGACGTGGACGACCTGCGCCGTACCGTCGCCCAGATCCTCGACGTCGACCCGGCCGACGTGACCGACGAGGCCCGGTTCGTCGAAGACCTCGGTGGCAGCTCGTTGCTGGCCCTGGAGGTCCTGGTCGCGCTGGAGATGAAGTACGGCGTGACGTTCACCAGGGCGGAGGCGGCGTCGCTGACGTCGCTGCCGAGGACTCGGGAGCTGCTCGCCGCCAAGCTCGGCGGCCGCGGATGACGCCCCATCCGGTGGCGCTGGTGACCGGCGGATCCCGGGGGATCGGGCGGGCCACCGTCCTGCGGCTGGCGCGGCTCGGCTACGACGTGGCGTTCTGCTACGCGTCCCGGTCCGAGGCGGCCGAGGCGCTGGAGCGGGAGGTCACGGCGCTGGGCCGGCGGGCGCTCGCCAGGCAGTCCGATGTGGCCAGTCTTGCCGCGGTCCGGTCATTCGTCGAGAGCACGGAGGAGCAGCTCGGGCCGATCGACGTCGCGGTCACCGCCGCCGGCGTCGTGCGCGACAACCCGCTCGTGCTGCTGGCCGACGAGGACTGGCAGCAGGTCCTGCGGACCGATCTCGACGGTGTCTACCACCTCTGCCGCTCGGTCGTCTTCGGGATGATGAAGCGCCGGCACGGCTGCATCGTGAACCTGTCCTCAGTG
>JBJMII010000124.1:0-42452 GCA_045806925.1 Mycobacteriales bacterium | reverse complement strand
CGCGACCAGCACTCCGGCCAGCAGCGCCGCGACCAGGCCGAGCAGCAGCCGGCGCCGGACCGGCGGCAGCGAGGACAGCACCCGCCCATCGTGCGCCGCGGCCGGTCAGCCCCGCGTGAGCGCCAGACCGGTTTTCGTCGGTGCCTGCTCCTAGGGTGCCGGCATGGCATACGACGTTCAGGTGGTGATCGACTCCGCCGACCCGCACGCGCTGGCCGACTGGTGGGCGGACGCGCTCGGGTGGCAGGTCGAGCCGAGTGACGAGGACTTCATCCGCAAGATGATCTCCGAGGGCTACGCGTCCGACGACGACACGATGACGCACAACGGCGCGCTGGTATGGAAGGAGGGGGCGGCGATCAACCATCCCGGTGGGCGGGAGAGCGGCCGGCCGCGGATCCTCTTCCAGCAGGTGCCGGAGCCCAAGACGGTGAAGAACAGGGTGCATCTCGACCTGCGCCCGGACGTGCCGGACCGGGAGGGCGAGGTCCGGCGGCTGGTCGGCAGGGGGGCGACGATCCTGCACCGGGGACGGCAGGGGCCGCACACCTGGGTGACGATGACCGATCCGGAGGGCAACGAGCTCTGCCTCGGGTGAGTCCGCGGGCGCCCGGTTCCGTGCTGGGCGAGCCGGTCAGCCGACGAGCACGACCTCGAGCGTCCGCGGGCCGTGCACGCCCTCGACCCGGTGCAGCTCGATGTCACTGGTGGCCGACGGTCCGCTGATCCAGGTGAGCGGGCGCCCCGGGTCGAGGCTGGCGATCGCCTCGGGCACGGTCTGCACGACCTGGTCGGCGCGGACCACGCAGAGGTGGTAGTCCGGGACGAGCGTGATCGCGCGCCGGCCCTGGTCCGGCCCGGCGTCGAGCACGATGGTGCCGGTCTCGGCGATGGCCACGGAGCAGGCGGTGACCACGCCGTCGAGCTGGTCGAGCTCGGCGGCGGTGAGGCCGCGGTCGACGACGGTGCCCGGCAGGTCCCACGGCAGGCCGGGCGGGACGACGACCTGTCGGGTCCCACGCGCGGTCAGCGCGGCGACGAGTGTCGCCGGCAGGTCGCCCGGGGCGGTCCGCCGTACCGCAGCCTTGTAGTCGACCAGCCGGTCGGTGAGCAGGTCGAGCAGCGCCGGCAGGTCCGCCTCGCCGCGGGTCCGGTAGTCCCGCGGCACCTCCGGCCGCACCGGGTCCGGACCCAGCGCCCGCCTGATCCGCGCCAGCACCTCGGCGCGCGCCGCCCCGGTCACGGGGTCCGTCCGTGGGTGCGGGTCCACCAGTCGCGGAAGGTCTCGGTAGGCGGCAGCGGTGCGTCCCGGCTGCCGGTCCAGCCGGACAGCGGCGGCGGCAGCGCACCGATCCGGCCGCGGCGCCGGCCGAGGAGCCGGCCGAGCCGGGCCGCCCGCAGCGCCGCGGCCCACCGCCGCGGCGAGCCCATCGCGAAGGCCATCCCGCTCATCAGCGCCTGCTCCGGCGTCGGCACCCGGTGACCGTCGCGTTTGGACTCGACCACCTGGCCGCGCAGGTGCACCAGCATGGTCGGGATGTCGATCGCCACCGGGCAGGCGTCATAGCACGCCCCGCACAGCGACGACGCGTACGGCAGCGACGCGCTGGCCGGGTCGTCGAGGCCGACCAGCTGCGGCGACAGCACCGCGCCGATCGGCCCCGGGTAGACCGAGCCGTACGAGTGGCCACCGGTCCGCTGGTAGACCGGGCAGACGTTCAGGCAGGCCGAGCACCGGATGCACCGCAGCGCCGGCCGCCCGGCCGGGTCGCCGAGCACCGCGGTCCGGCCGTTGTCCAGCAGCACCAGGTGGAAGTCCTGCCCCTCGGTGGCCCCGGACCACATCGAGGTGTACGGGTTCATCCGCTCGCCGGTCGACGAGCGCGGCAGCAGCTGCAGGAACACCTCCAGGTCCGACCAGCGAGGCACCAGCTTCTCGATGCCCATCACGGTGATCAGCGTGCGCGGCAGGGTCAGGCACATCCGCCCGTTGCCCTCGGACTCCAGCACCACCAGGGTGCCGGTCTCGGCCACCGCGAAGTTCGCCCCCGAGATCGCCACCGACGCGGTCAGGAACTTCCGCCGCAGGTGCAGCCGCGCCGCCTCGGCCAGCGCGCGCGGCTCGTCGGTCAGCCCGGCCGGCGCGGCCAGCCCGACCGCGGCCATCTCGCGCAGGAAGATCTCCCGGATCTCGGCCCGGTTGCGGTGGATCGCCGGCACCAGGATGTGCGACGGCGTGTCGTGCCCGAGCTGCACGATCAGCTCGGCCAGGTCGGTCTCCCAGGCGGCGATCCCGGCCGCCTCGAGTGCCTCGTTGAGCCCGATCTCCTGGGTCGCCATCGACTTGACCTTGACCACCTCGCCGGCGCCGGTCGCCTGCACCAGGGAGGTGACGATCCGGTTGGCCTCGGCCGCGTCCCGGGCCCAGTGCACCTGCCCGCCGCGCGCGGTGACCTCCGCCTCCAGCCGCTCCAGGTGGCGGTCCAGCTCGGAGAGCGTCGCGTCCTTGATCGCCGCGCCGGCGGCCCGCAGCGCCGGCCAGTCCGGTACCTCGCCGACCACCGCGGCCCGCTTGGCCCGGATGGTGCCGGTGGCCTTGCCGAGGTTGCGCCGCAGCTGGGTGTCGGCCAGCGCCCGCCTCGCCGCCGTCGGGAACGCCTCCGAGCCGTGCAGGTGCCCGGTGTGCACCGCACGCGGCAACCCGAGGAACGTGGTGCTCACTCCGCCCGCTCCTTCGACCGGCTCACAGTCCCTCCCGGGAGGCGAGGATCTCGGCGAGGTGCGCGGTGCGCACCCCGGTCCGCAGCCGGGACAGCCCGCCGCCGATGTGCAGCAGGCAGGACGAGTCGGCGGCGGCGCACACCTCGGCGCGGGTGTCGAGCACCGAGCCCATCTTGTCCGCCAGCATGGCCGTCGAGGTGTCCGCGTTCTTCACCGCGAAGGTCCCGCCGAAGCCGCAGCACTCCTCCGCCCGCGGCAGCTCGACCAGCTCCAGGCCGCGCACCGAGCGCAGCAGCCGCAGCGGCCGGTCGCCGACCCGCAGCAGCCGCAGCGAGTGGCAGGTCGGGTGGTACGTCACCCGGTGCGGGTACGAGGCGCCGACGTCGGTCACCCCGAGCACGTCCACCAGCAGCTCGGACAGCTCGTACGTCCGGGCGGCCACGGCCGCCGCCCGGCCGGCCAGCTCCGCGTCCCCGGCCTGCCGCGCGACGAGAGCGTGCTGGTGGCGCACCGAGCCGACGCAGGACGCGGACGGCGCCACCACCGCCTCGTACGGCTCGAAGACCTCGACGTGCCGGCGCACCAGCCCGAGCGCGTCCGCCGCGTACCCGGTGTTGACGTGCATCTGCCCGCAGCAGGTCTGCCCCGCCGGGAAGACGACCTGGTGGCCGAGCCGCTCCAGCACCTCCACGGTCGCCTTCCCGACCGCCGGCACCAGCCCGTCGACCAGGCAGGTCACGAACAGCGCGATCCGCACCCGCCCACCTTCCCACGAGCGGGCGCGCAGCGGAGCGCCCGGGCCGGCGGTAGCGCCGGTGCCGGCCGGGTAGGGCGCTGCCGTGGCGATCCGCGGGTACCCGGCACAGCCGAGCCCCGTCGCCGGGGAGTCGCTCGTCCTGCACGTGGCTACGGACGCGCCGGCTTTCCGGGTGGAGTTCTACCGGTGCGGCGCGGCGCCGGTCCGGTGCGGCGGCTCCGGCTGGCTGGCCGGGACGGACGCCCCGCCGCACCGGCCGGACGAGGACTGGGGCGAGCCGGGGCGGACGGTGCAGGGCGGGCCGGCGGCGCCGTGGCCCGGCCACCGGTTCCCGATCCCGGCGGACTGGCCGGCCGGTGCGTACCTGGCCGTCCTGGTCGAGGGCGACGGGGCCGGCCGGGACACCTCCGACCCGGACCGCGGCACCGCCTACGGCCGGGACGCCCGGGCGCTGTTCGTGGTCCGGCCGTCGCCGCCGCCCAGGACGGCCCGGATCCTCTACAAGCTGCCGCTGCTGACCTACCACGCGTACGGCATGGTCGACGGCGAGCGCTGGTCACCGGCCACCGCGCGCGGGACCTGGTGCATCTACTCCGACCAGCTGCCGCCGGACACGGCCCGGCAGGCGGTCAGCGTGCACCGGCCCGGCGGCGGCACCGGCGGTGTCCCGTTCGACCTCGGCAACTTCGACCCGTACGAGCCGACTCCCCGGCAGACCTTCGCGCACTGGGACCACCCGTTCCTGGCCTGGCTCGAGCGGTCCGGTTACCGGGTGGACTGCTGTACGGACCTGGACCTGCACGTGCACGGGCAGGCGCTGCTCGACGGGTACCGGCTGCTGGTCAGCGCCGGGCACGACGAGTACTGGTCGGAGCGGATGCGCCACGCGGTCGAGGCGTACCTGGCCGGCGGCGGGAACCTGGCCTTCTTCAGCGGCAACACGATGTGGTGGCGGGTGGTCTTCGACTCGCCGACGACCTTCCGCCGGGCCGCCAACTGGCACCAGACCCGGCCGGAGAACGCGCTGCTCGGCGCCAGCTTCCGCAACGGCGGCGAGCGGGACCGCGACGACCACCCGGCGCCGGTCGGCTACCGGGTGCAGCACGCCGACCACTGGGCCTTCGCCGGCACCGGCCTGCGCGACGGCGACGTGGTCGGCGAGGCGGGGCACCTGGTCGGCTACGAGTGCGACGGCGCCGACTTCGACCGGTCGGACCTGGCGGCGGGGCGACCGGTGCGGCCCAGCGGCGCCGACGGCACCCCGCCGGACACCACCGTCCTCGGCGTGGCCGACCTGCGGCCGCACGGCTGGGGCTTCGGCAACGCAGCCGGGACGATGGTCGTGCGCGACGGCGCGGCCGGCCGCCGCGGCACCGTCTTCAACGCCGCCACCACCGACTGGGCCCGGGTGCTCGGCGCCGGCCGGGACCCGGTGGTCGAGCGGATCACCAGGAACGTGCTCGACCGCCTCGGCTGACCCGGGGGTCCCGCTCGCGGGGTGGCAGCGGCGGCTCGTCCCGCTTGCCGACCAGGTACGGGCCGAGCACGAGCGCGTGCATCCCGGTCTCCCGCAGCGTCTTCAGCGAGTCCTCCGGCGACTCGGTCAGCGGGTCGCCGGGCCCGTTCAGCGAGGTGTTGAGCAGCACCGGGCAGCCGGTCCGCCGGTGGAACGCGGCCAGCAGGGCGTGCAGGAACGGGGTGCCGACCGGCTCGACCGTCTGCAGCCGGGCGGTGTGGTCCACGTGCGTGATGGCCGGCAGCCGCGCCCGGAACTCCGGCCGCACCTCCGCCGCGTACTGCATGAACGGCGCCGGCCGGTCCACCTCGAAGATCCGGTCCGCGTGCTCGGCGAGCACCAGCGGCGCCAGCGGGCGGAACCACTCCCGGCCCTTGACCTCGAAGTTGATGTAGTCCTGCATGCCGGGGTGGCGCGCGTCGGCGAGGATGCTGCGGTGGCCGAGCGCGCGCGGGCCGGACTCGCTGCGGCCCTGGTGGACGGCCACCACCCGGCCGCTGTCGAGCAGGTCGACCAGCTCGGCGACCAGGTCGTCCGGCCGGCTCACCGGATACCCGGCGCCGAGCGAGCGGACCGCCGCGTCGATCGCGGCGTCGTCCTGCTCCGGCCCGAGGAAGTCGTCGGTCCAGCGGAAGTCGCTGCCCTGCCCGAGCACGTCGACCAGCCCGTACAGGGCGCAGCCGACCGCGGTGCCGCCGTCGTGCGGGCTCGGCGGGATGAAGACCTCGCGGAACGGCGACCCGCGGATGATCCGGCCGTTCGCGGTGCAGTTGAGCCCGCAGCCGCCGGCGAAGACCAGGTCGTCCTCGCCGGTCCGCCCGTGCAGCCAGTCGACCAGCCGCATCAGGGCGTTCTCGAACGCGCGCTGGCCGGCCGCGGCGAGGTCGGCGCAGGCCTCGAAGCCGGCCTGCCCGTACAGGTAGCCCTCCCGCTCCTCGAACTTCTTCACCCACTCGTCGGGGATGAGCACCCGTTGCCCGTCCACGTCGAGCTCGGGCAGCCCGAGCGCGTCCGGGTCACCGAACGGCGCCAGCCCCATCACCTTGCCCTCGTTGCCCTCGCCGTCCGGCCAGAGCATCTTCGTCAGCAGGTAGTAGAAGCAGCCGAGGCCGACCGGTCGGGCCCAGTCGCCGTCCCAGAACTGCTTGGCGAAGCACTCCACCCGCCCGCGCTCGCACCGGTAGAACGAGCTGACCTCGAGCAGGTCGTCGGCGGTGCCGCCGGGCACCTCGTACCGCTCGGTCAGGTCCCGCACCCGGCTGCCCTGCGCGTCCACCACGATCCCCGCGGCCCGCTGGAACGGCGAGGGGTAGAAGGCGCTGTAGAGGTGGGTCAGGTGGTGGGAGACGAGCACCACCTGCGCGTCCTCGCGCAGCGTGAGGGTGTCCCGGATCTCGGCCAGGTAGGCGTCCCGGTTGCCGATCTCGGCGTCCGAGGAGTAGCCCTCGACGACCAGGTCGACCGGCTGGTCCAGGTACGGCATCCGGGACCGGTAGAGCCCGGACAGGTCGCCGAGCCGGCCCCAGTGGTGCTTGCGGCGGCTCACCCGCTCCTTCTGCAGGCTGTACATGCTCGCGCCGCCCCGCGTGACCGCGATCGAGCCGTCCTGGGTGCGGTTGATCCCGACCACCAGCGGGGCGTCCGCCATCTGCGCCTCCTCACGAGCCGCGGCGTCCGGGACCGCACGGCTCGCCCCGGCATACCCCGGCACCGGCGGGACATGCCCGGCAGGCCCGGGCGGGCGGAGGCGCGCACCCGCCCGGACGACCGGTCAGTAGTAGAGGATGTCCCAGTGGGTGCCCTCGTCGCAGTAGATGTTGCCGGCCGCTGAGCGCCACTGCGGGTAGCCGTCGCCGCGGTTCGCGATCCGGGTGAACGAGTTGTGGATGTAGTTGCCGACGCAGGTGTACTTGCTGATGTCGACCTTGTAGCCGTTCCAGTGCGAGTACGTGCCGGAGGCGTGCCCGACCTCGGTGCCGCCGGTGATGTTGACCGCGCAGCCGCTGGCCCGGTGCAGCGTGCTGACCCCGTCGACGGTGCCGGAGTTGATCTGCTCGAACGACGTGCAGGTCGAGACGTACCGGTTGGTGCAGTTGCCGGACGAGCTCCAGGTGATGCCGACCCCGCGCAGTGCGCTGGCGGCCTGCGACTGGGTCATCTTGTAACCGCTCGCGCTCGCCGGCGCCGCGAGGACGAGAGTCGCCGCGAGGCCCACCACCGCCCCGCCCACCCACCGGGACATGCTGAACAGACGCATGGATCGGCTCCTTCCGCCGCAGCGACAGGGCCGAACAGCCCCAGTCAGAGTCCGATCAACTCACGTTCTGACTGACTCGTCCATTCCCTGATCGAATGACCGGTGTGCCCGGTTGGCTGATCGGGGTCCGGTTAGGCGAGGTCGGCGGCGTCCGCGGAGGTGCGCCGCTCCAGCACGGTGTCCGGCGCCGCGTCCGGCACCTCGGTGCGCTCGTCCGAGTCGGCCAGCACGGCCGCGGCCTGCGCCTGCGGGTCCTCGCTGCCGGCGACCCGCTCCTCCGGGGTCAGCCCGGATCGGCTGCGCACCCGCTCCTGGTCCTGCGGCTCCATGCCTGACACCTGCCCGGCCGCGCCGGACCGGAACCCTGCCACCCAGGCCGGGTGCTCGCGCCGGGCCCAGCCGAGCGGGACCCGACCGGTCCGCATCCCGCGCCGCGCGTCCTCGTCCCGGTACGCCAGCCGCACGTGCCCGAGCACCAGCAGGAGGAGCGCCGCCGCGGTCCAGTCGTGCACGAAGGTGGAGCCGGTGCGCAGCGGCAGCGGCCAGCGGTGGCCGTACTCCAGCACGACGCCGGTGCCCAGCAGCACCAGCCCGCCGCCGGCGGACAGCGCGGCGTTGAGCTTCTGCCCGGCGTTGAACTTGCCGACCGGCAGCCCCGCCGACCGCCGGTCGCGGCGGCGCAGCCACTCGCCGTCCGCCCGGCCGAAGCGGTTCAGCTCGCGCAGGTCGGCCCGGTACGCCGCGGACAGTCGGCCGAGCAGCACCGGCACCGGCAGCGCCAGCCCGGCCAGCACGTGCAGCTGGACGACCAGGCCGCGGCGGCCGACCAGGGTGGCCAGCGGCTCCAGGTAGAGCACCGCGGCGGTCGCCAGGCAGAGCCCGACCAGCACCGCGGTGCTGCGGTGCACCCACCGCGACGCCGGCCCGAAGCGGAGCAGCTCAGCTGGTGACGTCATCGGTGCGCCCGTTGGACCGGCCGACGAAGGCGTCCAGGTCGTAGCCGCGCCGCTCCCAGTAGCCGGCCTCGACCGCGGCGGTCAGCTCGATCCGGTCCAGCCACTTCAGCGACTTGTAGCCGTACATCGGCAGCACCGCGAGCCGCACCGGCCCGCCGTGCGGGTGGCTGACCGGCCGGTCCTGCAGGCCGGTGGCGACCAGCACGTCCCGGCGCCGGGCCTGCTCCAGCGTCAGGCTCTCGGTGTACGCGCCGTCGTAGGAGACGAAGCGGACGGCCGTCGCGCCGGGCCGGACGCCGACCGCGTCGAGCAGGTCGGGCAGCGCCACGCCGGTCCAGCGCACCTCCGGCACCCGCCAGCCGGTCACGCACTGGAAGTCGCGCACCAGCCGGCTCTGCGGCAGCGCGGCCAGGTCGGCCATGGACAGCGCCCCGGGCCGCCGGACCAGCCCGCCCACCGTGACCCGCGCCGCGGTCGGGTCCCGGTGCGGCACCGAGCTGGTCACCGAGTAGAAGCGGAAGCCGGCGCCGGCCGGGACCAGCTGGCTCAGCCCGGTCGGGTCCCGCGGACCGAGGACGGCGAGCACCCGCTGTTCCCAGCCGGACAGCCGGTCACCGGCCAGCACCGCGAGCGCGCCGAGGCCGACCACCCCCAGCACCACCCGCCGGCCCACCGGCGCCCCGGCCGGCCGCTGCGCGGGAAGGCCGGCCGCGGGGCGGCGCCGCTCGACGGTCACGCCCCGAGCATGCGCCCGTTTCCCGGCCGCCGCCCGGCCGGCACGGCAGGTACGTGATCGACAGGCTCAGGCATAGTCTCCGGGCATGAACGTCGTCTTCGTCGAGCCGTCGTTCCCGCCCACCCAGCGGCACTTCGTCCGCGCGCTGAGCGACGTGGGAGCCACCGTCATCGGGATCGGCGAACGGCCCGGCGACTGGCTCGACGACGAGGTCCGGGGCTGGCTGTCGGACTACCACCAGGTCGGCAACGTCACCGACGTCGGGGTGCTGACCGACGCGGTGCGCTGGATCCAGAGCCGGCTGTGGGTCGACCGGCTGGAGACCACGATCGAGGCGCACACGCTGCCGGTCGCGCACGTCCGGGAGGCATGCACCATCCCGGGCACCTCGTCGCGGACCGCCTGGCTGTGCCGGGACAAGCCGTCGATGAAGCAGGCGCTGCGCGAGGCGGGCGTGCCGACCGCGGCGTCGACCGCGGCGCACACCGCGGACGAGGTGCACGCCTTCGTCCGCGCGGTCGGCTACCCGGTCATCCTCAAGCCGCGCACCGGTGCCGGCGCCCTGGACACCGCGCGGGTGGACGACGACACCGAGCTGGCGGCCGCGCTGCAGGGCATGGGTGCGGCGGACTCGATCGCGGTGGAGGAGTTCGTCGAGGGACACGAGGGCTTCTACGACACGCTGTCGGTGGACGGGTGGCCGGCGCTCGACTTCGTCAGCCACTACTTCCCGAACGTGCTGGAGGCGATGCGGACCCGGTGGATCTCGCCGCAGTTCGTCGCGACCAACCGGGTGGACACCGAGCCGGACTACCAGCAGCTGAGGGACCTCGGCCGGCGGGTGACCGAGGCGCTCGGCATCGGCACCAGCGCCACCCACATGGAGTGGTTCTTCGGCCCGAAGGGGCTGCGGTTCTCCGAGATCGGCTGCCGGCCGCCGGGGGTCGGCGCCTGGGACCTCTACTCGGCCGGCAACGAGATCGACCTCTACCGGGCCTGGGCGGACGCGATCGTGCACGGGCAGGTCTGGCACCGGCCGACCCGGCGGTACGCGGCCGGCATCGTGGCGCTGCGGCCGGAGGCGGACGGCACCATCACCGGCTACTCCGGGATCGACGAGGCACAGGCCCGGCTCGGCGAGTGGGTGCTGGACGCGCACCTGCCGCCGGCCGGCACGCCCACCCAGCCGGTGGCGGCCGGCTACATGGCCAACGCGTACGTCCGGATGCGGCACCCGGACTACGACGTGCTCCGCGGCATGCTGGACGACGTCGGTCGCGCGGTCCACGTGCACGCAAGCTGAACAGTGCGGATCACCGTCCTCGGTCCGCAGCGGCGGCCCACGGTCCGTCCGGACTGGCCGGGCGCTGCCACGGTCACCGCCGGCTGGCGGGAGCGCGAGTCCGAGGACGCCGAGCTGGACCGGGTGCTCGGCGGGGGCACCGTCAACCTGCGGCTGCACGCCCGCTGGCTGGACGTGCTCGACACCGACCCGGAGCTGGCCACCGCCGAGCTGAACCACCGCGCGGTGCTGGACGAGCTGCAGGAGCTGTACGCCCTGCAGGTCGAGCACGCCGAGCGGGCCGCCGAGGCGATCCGGCGCAGCAGCTCCCGGCCGCGGACCCGGGCCGCGGCGCTGGCCGACGCGGAGAGCGCCTTGCGGCTGCTGGACGGCAGCCACCTGGCCCGGGTGGCCGAGGCCGGGGCCGACTTCGACGCGGCCTGGCGGCCGGCGCTGCGGGAGCCGGTGGCGCGGCACCGGGCCGAGGTCGCCGAGCTGATCGCCGGTGCCGGCGCACTGGTCCTCACCGGCGGCCACGTCGGCGTGCTGCTGCACGTTCTGCGGCTGTTCGACGTGCGCCCGCCGGAGCCGGTGCTGGCCTGGTCGGCCGGCGCGATGGTGCTGACGGACCGGGTGGTGCTGTTCAGCGGCGGCCGGGCCGAGACGTACGCGGCCGGGCTCGGGATGCTGCCCGGCCTGGTGCTGCTGCCGCACGCCCGGCGCCGGCTGCCGCTGGACGACCCGGCCCGGATCGGCGCGCTGGCCAGGCGGTTCGCCCCGGCCCGGTGCGTCGTGCTGGACGACGGCGTGCAGCTGGACGCGGCGACCCTGCGCGGCGCCCGGGTCATCGACCAGGACGGGCGGGTGGCGTGAGCGCGGGCGCGGGCGAGCGGGCACCGTGACCTCCTCCACCCGCCGGCTGGCGATCAACCGGCTCAAGGAGCGGGCCCCGCTGGACGCCGCCGCGGTGGACTCCTTCCTCGCCCGCCACCCGGTGCCGATCGTGGAGGGCGCCCGGTGCACCTTCCTCTACCGCGGCGAGGTGGACGAGGTGCACGTCGTGCACCGGGTGCTCGGCCTGCCGGACCGGCTGCCGCTGCGCCGGCTGCGCGGCACCGACCTGTGGTCGGCGGTGCTGGAGCTGCCGGAGGGCTCCCGGGTGGAGTACCAGCTGGAGGTCCGCCGCGGCGAGCACGTCGAGCGCTTCAACGACCCGCGCAACCCGCACCGCTCGCACTCCCCGGTCGGCGGCTCGTCGGTGGTCTTCGCGACCGGGTACGTCGACCCGGAGTGGGCGCAGCACGACCCGGAGGCCCGCCCGGGCCAGCTGGTCGAGGCGAGCGTGCCGAGCCGGGCGCTGCACCGGGATGCCCGGGTCACCCTCTACCTGCCGGCCCGCTACCGGCGGACCGCTGCGTACCCGCTGCTGGTGGTGCACGACGGCGGCGACTACCTGCAGTACGCGGCGGCGAAGACGGTGCTGGACAACCTGATCCACCGGCTGGAGGTGGCCGAGCTGGTGGCCGCGTTCCTGCACCCGGGCGACCGGCTGGTGGAGTACGCCGACTCCACCGGGCACGCCCGGTTCGTCACCGGCGAGCTGCTGCCCTACCTGGAGCGCCGGTACCCGCTCGCCCGCCACCCGGGCGGGCGCTGCCTGATGGGGGCCAGCTTCGGCGCGGTGGCCGCGCTGTCCACCGCGTACCGGCACCGGGACACGTACGGGTCGCTGCTGCTGCAGTCCGGCTCCTTCGTCTTCACCGACATCGGCACCGAGCACGGCGGCGGGCCGGTCTTCGACCCGGTGGTCCGGTTCACCAACCGCTACCGGGCCCGGCCGCGGGCCGTGGCGCACCGGGTCTTCGTCAGCTGCGGTGTCTACGAGCCGCTGATCGTGCGGAACCGGTCGATGGTGCCGGTCTTCTCCGGCACCGGCATGCGGGTCCGGTACGTGGAGGCCCGGGACGGGCACAGCTGGGAGAACTGGCGGGACCGGCTGCGCGACGGCCTCACCTGGGTATTCCCCGGCCCGGAGAAGCTGGTCTACGAGTAGCCGACCGGCCGAGCCGGAACGCTCGAAGGGCCCACCGGGCCTTCTGCCGGAGCCCGGGGCCTGCAATACTCCCGCCCGCGAACGAATCGTTCCGTTCGGGCGTCGCTCCACCCGGCGGTGTCCCCCGCCGCCGCGGGGCCGGCGGACGACACGTGTGTGAGTGATGCGCGTACGGGGCAATCCGAGGTCACGTTCGAGGTGACGCGCGGCGACGTGCGCACGGAGGTGTCACTGATGCCCACGGGGTCCCTGCGCCTACGACTGGGTCTGGCGACCGCGGTGACGGTCGCCGTCCTCACCGCTGGGCTGGTCGTCGCGATCGCCGAGCCGGCGCCGGCCACCGCCCGCGGCGCGCCGGCGCAGCAGGCGGGTCTGACCGACCTGCTGCCGCTGACCGGCCTCGAGGAGCTGGTCGGGGTGATCGACCCGCTGGTCCGCGCCCAGCTGCCGCTGGACCCCCGGCTGTACGCCGCCTACCGCACCCGGCCGACCCCGTCCCGGTGCTCGAGCGGCACGTTCAGCTGCATCGACAAGACCATCACCGACATGGCCACCCGGTTCGACCGGCTGGCGCCGTCCTGTGACCACGATGCCGTCTTCTCGCTGCTCTACCTGCGGGTGACCGAGCGGTACAAGGAGGTCGCGGCGACCCCGGAATACTTCCTCGACCCGCGGAAGGTCAACTACGAGGACGCCGTCTTCAGCGACCTCTACACCGGGGCGTTCGACGACTGGCACGCCGATGCGCCGGCCACCGTGCCGCCGATCTGGCGGCTGGCCTTCGCCACCGCGGACAGCAGCCAGGCGGGCGGGTCGGGCGACGCGCTGCTCGGCATGGCCGCGCACATCCTGCGCGACCTGCCGTTCACGCTCTACCGGATCGGGATGGTCGACCACCGCGACCACCTCGCGGTGAACTCGATGCTGGAGTCGGTCTACTCGGCCGCGATCACCGAGCTGGCTCAGCGCTTCGACCCGACCATGTCGACGGCGGACATCGTGCCGGGCACCAAGTCGGTCTTCATGGGCCTCATCGCGCAGTGGCGGGAGCAAGGCTGGCAGAACGCGCAGGACCTGACGGCCGCCCCGGACGACGCCGCCCGCGCCGAGGTCGCCGACCGGATCGAGCGGGACGCCTGGAACACGGGGATCACCCTCTACCTCGGCACCCGGTACGCGGTGCAGCAGGAGACCGCGGTCCGCGACGCGTACTGCGCCACGCACTGGAACAGCTAACGGCCTCCCGTGTCGGTCCCTTGGCAGGCACTGGCCGCCCGGCTCGTCGGGCGGTCGTCGGAGGTCGAGCACCTCTGCGGCCGGCTGAACCGGCTGCGCACCGAGCGCTCCGGCGGGCTGGTGGTGGTCAGCGGCGAAGCCGGCGTGGGCAAGTCCCGGCTGGTCCGGGAGGTGGCGGCGAAGGCCGAGGACGGCGGCCTGCGGGTGCTCACCGGGCGGGCGGTGCCCGCGGGCGAGCCGTACCGGCCGCTGGTCGAGGCGATGGGCGCGGCGCTGCGGGACCGGCCGATCCCCGACGACGACGCCCTCCGGCCGTACCTGCCGGTGCTGGCCGCGGTGCTGCCGGACGCCGAGGTGCCGGGGCAGCGCACCGACCCTCGCGGCGGGGTGGCGCTCGGCGAGGCGGTGCTCCGGCTGGTCTCCGCGCTGGGCGACGGGCGGGGCACGGTGCTGGTGCTGGAGGACCTGCACTGGGCCGACCCGGACACCCTCACCGTGCTGACCTACCTGGCGCACGCCGCGGAGTCCGCGCCGCTGTTGCTACTGGCCACCAGCCGGGAGGAGAACGGCCTCCCGCAGCCGCTGATCGAGCTGGTCGCCGCCTGCCAGGCGACCGTGCTGTCGCTGGACCGGCTGGAGCCGGACGACGTCCGTGAGGTGGTGGAGTCCTGCCTGGCCGGTCGGCCGCCGGAGGAGGTGGTCGCGTTCGCGGTGGACAACGCCGACGGCCTGCCGCTGCTGGTCGAGGAGCTGCTCACCGGGCTGGGCAGCGTCGGCGCGCTCACCCCGGCCGGGCGGCTGGTCGGGCCGCTCACGCCGGGCGTGCCGCGCACGTTCGCGGCCACCGTGCTGCGCCGGGTCGGCGACCTGGACCCGGCCGCGCGGACGGTGGTGCAGGCCGCCGCGGTGCTCGGGCGGCGGTTCGACTGGTCGCTGCTGCCGGACGTGACCGGGCTGTCCCGGGCCGAGGTGCTGGCCGGGCTGCGGGCCGCGGTGCGCTCCGGGCTGGTCATGGTGGACGCCGCAGAGGCGTTCCGGTTCCGGCACGCGCTGACCGGGGACGCGATCGTGGACGACCTGCTGCCACCGGAGCGCCGGGCGCTCGCGCACGCGGCCGCCGAGATCGTGGAGCGGCGCGACCCGGAGGCGTACGCGCTGGCCGCCGGGCTGCGGGCGGCGGCCGGCGAGGACGAGCGGGCCGCCGAGCTGTCGGTGGCGGCCGGCCGGCAGGCGGTCGACCGGGGCGCGCTGCACTCCGCGGACCTGCTGCTGGTTCGCGCGGCGGAGCTGGCCGGCGACCGGGCCGAGCTGCGGGTGCAGGCGGAGCGGGCGCTGCTGGACGTGCTGGCCGCGAAGGGCGACGCGGAACGGGCGCTGGAGCTCGGCGAGCGGCTGCTCGCCGACGGCGACACCGGCGTCCGGCTGGTGCTCGCCGAGGTGGCCGCGGACGCCGAGCGCTGGGACGTGGCGGCGGCGTACCTGTCCGCGGTGCCGGACGACGACGACCCGCAGGTCGGGGTGCTGACCGCACGGCTGGCGCACGCCCGGGGACGGCCGGAGCAGGCCCGGGACATGGCCGAGGCGGGGCTGGCCGCCGCCCGGGACCGCGGCCAGTGGTCAGTGGCCTGCCAGGCGCTGGAGGTGATCGGCCGGGCCGCCCGGCTCGCCGACGCGGACGCGGCCCGGGACGCCTTCGCCGCGGCCGAGCGGCTGGCCGCCGAGCACCACCTGCCGCTGGACCGGGTGTCCGCGCTGCACGAGCTCGGCACCGTCGACCTGCTGGTCGACGGCTCGACCAGCCGGCTGGAGCGGGCCCGGTCGCTGGCCATGGACGCCGGCGTGCTCGGGCTGGCCGCCACCCTGGACGTGCAGATCGCCGCCGGGCAGCTGCACCGCGACGTCGACCGCGCGCTCACCTACGCGCTGCGCAGCGCCGACCTGGCCCGCCGGCTGCGGGCGGACCGGCTGTGGGCGACCGCGGTCTTCTTCCAGGCGATCGTGCACACGCACCGCGGCGAGGTCGAGGAGGCTGAGCGGTGCGTCCGGGAGGCGCTCACGCTGGCGCCGGACGACCTTGACGTCAACGCCGGGATCTGGGGGGCGGTGCGGGCGCACGAGGCGCTGCAGGCCGACGACCGGGACCGGCTGGCCCAGTGCCTGGACAAGGCGATCGACTACCTGCGGCGCAGCCCGTCCACCACCCCGACCCCGATCCGCGGGCTGTGGGCGCTGGTCCGCACGCTGGACGACCGGGACGGCGACAGCGCCCGCGAGGAGGCCCGCCCGTCGTCGGTGAACTGGGAGAACGCGGCCCTGCTCGGCTACGCGGACGCGGTCGACGCCGGCCGGCGGGGCCGCCGCCGGGACGCCGACCGGCTGCTCGCCACCGCGGACGCCGCGCTGGCCGACCTGCCCTGGTGGCGGCACCGGATCCGGCTGCTGGTAGCCGGCGCCGCGCTCACCGACGGCTGGGGCGACCCGGTCGGCTGGGCCCGGGAGGCGCTGCCGGTCTTCGCCGCCGGCGGGGACAGCCGGCTGGCCAGCTGCTGCCGGGAGCTGCTGCGGCGGGCCGGCGCGCCGGTCCCCCGGCCCGGCCGCGGCGACACCCCGGTGCCGCCGCCGCTGCGGGCCATCGGCGTCACCAGCCGCGAGGTCGACGTGCTGCAGCTGATGGCGGACGGGCTGACCAACACCGGGATCGCGCAGAAGCTGGTGCTCTCGCCGCGCACGGTCGAGACGCACGTGGCGAACCTGGTGGCCAAGACCGGGGTGCCGAATCGGGCCGGACTGGTCGAGCTCGCTAAGTCAGGGAACCTGCGCAGCTAAGTCCGCGTGGCCGGACGCGGTGCGAGCGGTCGGGACCCGGCAGGCTTCCTGGTGGGGACGACGCCCGCCGGGTCGGTCCGGCCCGGCACGTCGGGAACCTGCTGAGGGAAGCGGAGGGCCCCCGGACGACCGGGGCGCCCTCCGTGCGAGTCCTGTCGTGCCGGCGGTGGAGCCTCGGGGGGATGGCTCAGCGCGGGCGTCGCCCCCGCTATCCCCGCCGGTCCGGGACGTCGTCCTCAGGTGGCGGCTGGTCGAAGTCGACGTCCACGGTCTCGAAGCCCTTGTGCCGCTCGGTCTCCGCGTACGACTCGTAGGCCTCGCGGTCGCCGCGAGTCAGGTGCACGTCGTCGGTGAACGGGGTGAGCAGGCTGCGCGGCCACAGCCGGCGCGCCCGCACGGCGTTGACCTCCGCGCACAGCACCACCGTGAAGGCGGACAGGTACAGCCAGACCAGCAGGCCGAGCACGACGCCGAACAGCCCGTACGTCGCCGTGCTGTCCCGCAGCGAGATGCCCAGGTAGTACGTCCCGGCCGTCTGCAGGACCTGCCAGACCAGCGCGGCGGCGACCGCGCCGGGCAGCACGTCAGGGGTGCGCACCGAATGGGCGGTCAGCAGCCGGAAAGCGACGACGAGCAGGCCGACGTTGAGCACCACCGAGGCGGCCAGCGCGGCCACCCGCAGCCCGGCGCCGACCTCGGTGCCGCCGACGCTGTCCGCGACGGTGGTCAGCGCGGACAGCGCGGTAGAGACGATCACCCCGACGCCGAGGACGGCGAGCATGAGCAGGCTGCGCAGCCGGGACTTCACCGGGTTGGGCCGGTCGCCGCGGGGCACCGCCCACACCTTGTTGAAGGCGTTCTGCCCGGCCTGGATCACCCCGAGGCTGCCGTAGAGGCCGCCGACCAGGCCGACCACCACCGCGACCCTGCTGCCGTGCAGCGAGCGCACGTTGTCCCCGAGCTGCTGGCCGATCACCGGGAACCGCCGCAGCGCCGAGTCGAGCACCGCCTCCTGCAGGTGCGGGTCGTCGTGCAGCGCGAAGCCGAGCACCGAGGTGAGCAGGAGCAGCAGCGGGAACAGCGAGAGGAACCCGTAGTAGGTGATCATCGCGGTGAGGTAGTTGCCCTGGTCGTCGAAGAACTTGTAGATCACGGCGAGCGGGAAGCCGGCGCCCGGGTGCCGGCGCTGGAAGCGGTCGAGTCGGCCGGCCAGGTCCATCGCTGCAGCCTCGTACCCGGCGCGATCAGGCGCCGGGCTGGTCCGGCCGGTCGGTCTGCTCGGCGAGGAAGCGCTCCAGCTCCGCGCCGAGCTCGTCCGCGGTCGGCAGCGGCCCGCGCTCGCCGGTCAGCAGGTCGTTGCCCCGGCCGGCCACGTACGCGTCGTACTGCTCCTCCAGCGCCCGCACCACGGTCGCGACCTCGTCGGACCGCTCCACCTGCCCGTCCACGTCCGCCCGGACGGCGGCCGCGGCGGCCCGCAGCTCGTCGGTGACCAGCGCCAGCCCGGTGGCCGACGACACCGCCTCCAGCAGCGTCTGGGCCGCGGCCGGGTAGTCGGTCTGGGCCAGGTAGTGCGGGACGTGCACGGCGAAGCCCATCGCGTCCCGGCCGGCCTGGCCCAACCGGTACTCCAACAGGTGCGCCGCGCTGCCCGGCACCTGCACCCGCTGCAGCCAGGGCCGGTGCGTGGCGATCAGCTCCCGCCGGCTGGCGTGCGCGGTCACCCCGAGCGGGCGGGTGTGCGGCACCGCCATCGGGATCGCGTTGAGCCCGACCGAGACGCGCACGCCGAGCCGCTCGCACAGGCCGCGCACCGCGGCCACGAACCGCTCCCACTGCACATCCGGCTCCGGGCCGTCCAGCAGCAGGAACCAGGTGCCGGCGGTGTCCCGCAACGCCTGCACCCGGATCATCGGGTCGTCGTAGCTCTCCCAGTGGTCCTCGACGAAGAGCATCGCCGGCCGCCGGGCGCGGTAGTCGTAGAGCTGGTCGGCATCGAAGTCGGCGACCGGGACCGGCTCGCCGGCCGACCGCAGGTGGTCGGCGGCGACCCGGGCCGCGCCGGCAGCGTCGACGAAGCCGGTCATCGCCACCACCAGCACCGGGGCGTCCAGCTCCGGCAGCTCGCCGGCCAGGTCGTACAGGTCTCGCGGGTCCAGCACGGGTGCCACTCCCTCATGCCGCCGGGTCGGCGGCCTCCTGGTGGACAAGCTCCCTGTGCCGTCCATTCAATCCCTTCCCGCCGCGCGCCGTCCTCCCCCGGGCGCGGGACGGTGTGCCCTGAGCGCCCGGGCCCGCCACCCATCCCCCTCGACTCCTCCCTCGACCCGGGGCCGGTGTGCCCGGACACTGGCCGGGTGGCGCTCGGCGGGCTGGTGGCGGGGGACGCCGGCGAGGTGGCCCGGGCGTACGGGCTGGGGACGCCGACCGGCCGGATGCGGCCGGTCGCGCGCGGCGAGCTCGGGCGGGTCTGGCGGCTGCCCACCAGCACCGGCCCGGTCGCGGTGAAGGACCTGTTCTTCCCGCCGGCGGAGGCCGGCGCCGCCGCCGACGCCGCCTTCCAGCTCGAGGCGCTGGCCGCCGGGGTGGTGCTGCCGGCACCCCGGCGTACGCCCGGCGGCCGGGTCCTGGCCGAGCTCGCCTCCGGGGTGACGGTCCGCGCGTACGAGTGGATGGACCTGACCCCGCTCGGTGAGCGGCCGGTCGAGCAGGTCGGCGCGCTGCTGGCGACGCTGCACCGGCTGACCGCGCCGACCGCCCAGCCGCGGCACCCCTGGTACGTGCAGCCGGTCGGCGAGCCCGCCTGGACCGCCCTGCTCGCCGACCTCGAGGCCGCCGACGCCCCGTTCAGCGACGACGTCGCCGGTCTGCTGCCGGAGGTGCTCGCGCTGGAGGCGCTGCTGCCCACCCCGCTGACCGGCGACGAGCGGCGCTGCCACCTGGACCTGGACGACTCCAACCTGGCCCGGGACGATCGCGGCCGGCTCGTCGTCCTGGACTGGGAGAACTCCGGCCCGGCCGCCCCGAGCGGGGAGCTGGCGATGGTCGCCGCGGAGTACGGCCCGGCCGCGGCGGTCCGGCTGGTCCGCGCCTACCGGGCCGGCGGCGGGCCGGCGACCCTGCGCGAGCCGGCGGACTTCGCGGTGGCGGCGGCGGTGCAGGGCCACCTGGTGGAGACGTACGCGCGGCGCTGGCTGCGGTCCGGCGACCCGGCCGGCGAGGAGGACCGGCAGCGCTGCGAGTGGCAGATCGCGGGGATCGCGGCCCAGCCGGTGACCCGGGCCCGGATCGACGAGGTCCTCGCCGCCCTCCGCTGACGCGGCTCATCACCACCCTTCCGGGCGTGTGGACAACCCGCCACAAAGGGTGCTCTTTCGCTAGGGTCGAACCTATGTTCGAGGATCTGGTCGGACCCGAGGCGGTGGCCGGGCTGGCCGCCGTGGTGCCCGCCGACCTCGACGACGCAAACCTGATCGAGGTGATGCAGAGCTGGGAGCGGCTGGCGTCCTGGGTGGCCGCCGGCCAGCTCGCCGCCATCGCGGAGCTCGCCCGGCGCCGTCCGCGGGACTACGTGGACACCGGACCCGGTCACCTCGACCGCGGCGATCCCGGGGTGCCGCAGATCAGCGAGTTCGCCGTCGACGAGGTCGCCTCCGCGCTGCGGCTGACCCGCCCGACCGCCGGCATGCGGGTGCAGCTGGCCGTCGAGCTGGCCGGACGGCTTGCGGCTACGGCCACCGCGCTGCGCGCGGGCAGCATCGACGTGCCGAAGGCCCGCGCGATCGTCGACGCAGTGACCGGCCTGGACGACACGCTGGCCACCGCCGTGCAGGAGCGGGTTCTCCCACGCGCCGGTCAGCAGACCACCGGCCAGCTGCGGGCCAGCCTCAGCCGCGCTGTCCTCGCCAACGACCCCGCCGCCGCCGAGATCCGCCACCGGCAGGCGGTCGCCGGCCGGCTGGTCACCGTCCGCCCGCTCGCCGACGGGATGGCCGGGCTGTGGGCGCTGCTGCCCGCCGACGGCGCCGCCGCCCTCTACGCCCGCCTCGACCGGCTTGCCCGCCGCGCGGCCGCCGACGACCCCCGCCCCATGGACGCCCGCCGCGCCGACGCCCTGCTCGCACTCACCCTCACCGATGCCACCACCGATGCCACCACCGATGTCACGCCGACCCGCGGCGACACCGCCGGGCCTCCCCCGGTGCCCGCCCGGGTCCACGTCACCGTCTCCGCCGGCACCGCGCTCGGCCTCGCCGACCAGCCCGGCCACCTCGCCGGCCACGGCCCCGTCCCCGCCTCGATGGCCCGCCGCCTTGCAGCGACCGGCGCGTGGCGCAAGGTCACCATCGACCCCGCCACCGGCGCCGCCACCGACGTCGGCCGCACCCGCTACACCCCCTCGGCGGCGCTCGCCGACCTCATCCGCACCCGCGACATCACCTGCCGCTTCCCCGGCTGCCGGCAGCCCGCCCACTGCTGCGACATCGACCACGTCACCCCGTGGCCGACCGGTCCCACCACCGCCGCCAACCTGGCTACTCTCTGCCGCCACCACCACCGCCTCAAGCACCGGACCAACTGGCAGGTCGAAGCCGACGACCCCGCCACTCTCACCTGGACCAGCCCTACCGGCCACCGCTACACCACCACTGCCGGCCCCGATCCCTGACACCACGTGAGGGGGCGACGGACACGGCGAGCGTGCCGACGACCGCTGTCCGAGAATGATCACCGGTTGTGGACCGAGACGCTGGTCGGGTCGGCCGTGGCGGCGCCAAGGACCGCACCGGGCGGTCCTGACGCCGTGCGCTGCCGCCCACCCTGGAAGCCGGGCGGCAGCGGCTCGTCGTGCAGCACGTGCAGCCGCTGGGTCGCCCGGGTGATCGCGACGTAGAGGTCGTTGACCCCGCGCCGGGACTCGACCGCGATCGCCGCCGGCTCGACCAGCACCACACTGTCGAACTCCAGCCCCTTCGCCTGCTCGACGGTGAGCACCGACACCCGGGAGCGGTCCGGGCCGGCGAGCCCGGACTCCACCCCGGCGAGCGCCGGGGCCGCCGCCCGGGACGCGATCACCGCCAGCGTGCCGGCCTCCAGCAGGTCCAGCTCGGCCCGGACCACCGCGGCGACCGGGTCCGTCCCGGCCGCCAGGTCCAGCCGGGAGACGACCGGCGCCCACCGTCCCTGCCGGGGCGAGCTCGGCGGCTCGACGTCCACCCCGCCCGCGCGGAGGACGGCGGTGGCCAGTTCCATCACCTGGCTCGGCGTCCGGTAGTTCACCGTCAGCGTCTCGATCGTCGCCCGTTCCCGGACGTACGGCCGGAGGGTGGCGGACCAGGACGACACCCCGCCGAGCGAGCCGGCCTGCGCGATGTCCCCGACCACCGTCATCGACCGGGTCGGGCAGCGGCGCATCAGCACCCGCCAGGCCATCGGGCTGAGCTCCTGCGCCTCGTCCACCACGACGTGCCCGAAGGTCCACTCCCGGTCGCCGGCCGCCCGCTCGGCGACGCTGAGCCGGGCGGCGTCCGCGGACCACCGCGCGGCCAGGTCCTCCGCGGTCACCATCCCCGCGGCCGGCGAGTCGCGCAGCACCTCGCGGGCGTACTCGACCTCCGCCCGGCGGGCCGCCTCGGCCGCGGCGGCCCCGGACCCGCCGTCGTCCACGCCGAGCAGCTCCGCGGCCTCGTCGAGCAGCGGCACGTCCGCCGGCGTCCAGGGCGCCCGGCGGTCCCGGGCGAGCAGCGCCCGTTCCCGCGCGGTCAGCCCCGGCGCGGCCGAAGCCAGCCGGGCCGGGTCGGCGTAGAGGTCGCGCAGCAGCCGCTGCGGGCTGATCGGTGGCCAGCAGCCGTTGAGCTCCCGCCGGACGTCCCGGGACTCGCGCAGCTCGGCGATCGCCGCGGACCGGTCGTCCGCCGGCAACGCCAGCCCCGGCACCGCCAGCAACCGGTCGGCGAGGACGCCGAGCAGCTGCCGGACGAAGGTGACCCGGGCCGCGTTGTGCGGCTTACCGGACCGGCGCGCCCGCTCGTACGCCGCCCGCACGTCCGCCGGCCGCAGCACCACCGGGGTGCCGCCGACGTCGAGCCGGACCGGCGCGGGCAGCAGCCGCTGCCGGTCCCGGACCGCCTTCGCCAGCACCTTGACCATCCGCCGGTGGCCCTTGACCTCGGCCACCTCCGGGTCCTCGTCGGCGACCGCGTCCACGCCGGGGTAGAGCTGGCCCGGGGTGACCAGTACCGCCGCGTCCGCCTCGCCGAGCGCCGGCAGCACCTGGTCGATGTAGCGCAGGAAGCGCCGGTTCGGCCCGACCAGCAGCACGCCGCTGGTCGCGATGCGGTCCCGATGGGTGTAGAGCAGGTACGCGGTGCGGTGCAGCGCCACCGCGGTCTTGCCGGTGCCCGGCGGGCCCTGCACGACCAGCACCCCGGGCAGCGGAGCGCGGATCACCCGGTCCTGCTCGGCCTGGATGGTGCCGACGATGTCCCGCATCCGGCCGGTCCGGGCGGCGTCCAGCGCGACCAGCAGCGCACCCTCGCCGGCGAGCGCCGCGCCGTCCCGGTCCGCATCGAAGGCGTCCAGGTCGAGGATCTCGTCCTCGATGCCGGTGACCTGGCGGTCCCGGGTGGCCAGCTGCCGGCGCCGGATCACGCCGGCCGGCACCACGGCGGTGGCCCGGTAGAACGGCTCGGCCGCCGGCGCCCGCCAGTCGACCAGCAGCTGGCGGTGCTCCTCGTCGCCCAGCCCGACCCGGCCGACGTACCGGCGCTCGCCGCCGCGCAGGTCCAGCCGGCCGAAGCAGAGCCGGTCCTCCACCCCGCGCAGCTGCCGCAGCCGGGCGGCGTGCAGAGCGATGAACGCGTCCCGCTCGGTCCGGGCACCCGGCGTGCCCGTAGTCGGCGCGCGGCGCACCCGGGCCAGCGCCTCCTCGCTCCGGTCCCGCAGCTCGTCGAGCCGGGCGTAGAGCGTGTCGAGGTGCAGCTGTTCGGCCTTGCGCTCGGCGTCGAGCAACGATCCCCCTCGGTCCGGCCGGCCGGCCCATTCTGCCCGCGCGGTCAGGCGACCAGGTCGCGCCGCCGGAATCCGGCCAGCGCCGCCGCCCCGAGCGCCGCCGCGAGCAGGGTCAGCCCGAGCAGCGGGACGGCGTCGACCAGCTCGGCCGGGACCGCCGGCACCCAGCCGAACGGGGACAGCTTCAGCACCCAGCCGGGCAGCCCGAGCAGCGGCCCGAACAGCGCGAGCAGCAGCACCCAGCTGACCACCACCCAGGCCAGCGCGGCCAGCCGCGGGACCAGTCCGACCAGCGCGGCCGCCAGCGCGGCGACCACCAGGACGGCCGGCAGCGGGACGAGCGTCGCGCCGAGCAGCCGGCCCACCTGGCCGGCGTCGCCGGTCACCGCGGCGGCGGCAATCCCGGTGCCCAGGCCGGAGGCGACCAGCAGCAGCACCGCCGCGCCGGCGGTCACCGCCAGGCTGCCGCCGAGGAACCGCCGGCGGTCCACCGCGCCGGCCAGCAGCAGCCCGGCGCGCCCGGCGGACTCCTCGGCGCGCACCCGCAGCACCGAGCCGACGACGAAAGCGGCGACTGTGAGCGCGAGGTAGAGCGCGGTCCGGGCCACGAACGAGTCCTCGAAGCTGGCCCCGCCGGCCGGCCTGACCAGGTCGGCCAGCCGCTGGTTGTCGGCCAGCACGTCGGTCACCGACTTGGTCAGCGAGCCGAAGACCACCCCGAGCAGCAGCAGCGAGACCCCCCAGCCGAGCATGGACGCACGCTGCAGCCGGGCCGCCAGCCCGGCCGGTCCCGACAGCAGCCAGGAGGCGTCCGCCGGCCCGGGCCGCGGCGGCAGCAGCCCGGCGCCGACGTCGCGGCGGGCGACCAGCCGGTACGCCGCGGCCACCAGCACCGCGAGCAGCAGCACGGACAGCAGCAACGGCCACCAGCGCAGCTCGACGAAGGCGCGGGTCTGCTGCGCCCAGGCGATCGGGGAGAACCAGGACAGCGGGCTGCCGCCGACCCGGACGATGTCGCCGACCCCGCGGACCACCGCCGCCGCGCCGAGCACCGCCATCGCCATCCCGGAGGCCGCCCGCGCGTACTCGGTCAGCTGCGCCGTGACCGCGGCGACCGCCCCGAAGACCAGCCCGGTCAGGGCGATGCCGAGGCCGACCGCGACCGAGTCCGCGGCGGCCAGCCCGGAGCCGGCCAGCCCGGCCGTCACGATGAGCCCGATCGCGGCGTCGGCCAGCCCGGTCACGACCAGCGCCGCGGTCAGCGGGCCGCGCCGGCCGACGACGCCGGCCCGGACCAGCTCGGCCCGGCCGGCCTCCTCCTCGGCGCGGGTGTGCCGGACCACCTGCAGGATCGACATGATCGCGGTGGCGAGCAGGACCGTCAGCGCCACCTCGTTCGCCACCATGGCGCCGAGGGTGTAGTCGGACGTGCCGTACCCCGGGCCGGACAGCATCACCCCGGCCGGGTTGCCGATCACCTCGGCCCGCGCCTGCCGGTCGGTCGCGGTCGGGTACGTGGTGTCCAGCGCCTTCACCGAGTAGCTGGTCAGCCCGCCGAGTGCGAGCACCCAGACCGCGAGCCGGACCCGGTCCCGGCGCAGCGCCAGCCGCACCAGCCGGCCGGTGCCGACCAGCACCTCCGGCTCCCCGCGGTGCCGCACCGGGACGAGCGCCGCGGCGCTCATCGCGCGCCCGCCAGCTGGGCCAGCTCGTCGCCGTAGTGCCGGAGGAAGAGGTCCTCCAGCGACGGGGGCGCGGACACCAGGCTGCGCAGCCCGAGCGAGCTGAGCTCGCGGACCACCGCGTCGAGGTGCTTGTCGTCGACCGAGAAGACCACCCGGTCGCCGGTCACGGTCAGGTCGTGCACGCCGGCCAGCTCGGCCAGCCCGGCCGGGTCGCGACCGGTCCTCGCGGTGATCGTGGTCCGGGTCAGGTGCCGCAGCTCGTCCAGGGTGCCGCTCTCCACCGTCCGGCCGTCCCGGATGATCGTGACGGTGTCGCAGAGCTTCTCCACCTCGGCCAGGATGTGGCTGGACAGCAGCACCGAGCGGCCGGCCGCCCTGACCTCCCGGATGCAGTCGGTGAACACCGCCTCCATCAGCGGGTCCAGCCCGGAGGTCGGCTCGTCCAGCACCAGCAGCTCGACGTCGGCGGCCAGCGCGGCCACCAGCGCGACCTTCTGCCGGTTGCCCTTCGAGTACGTCCGAGCCTTGCGGGTCGGGTCCAGCTCGAAGCGCTCCAGCAGCTCCGCCTTGCGCTTCGGGTCGGTCCGGCCGCGCAGCCGGCCGAGCAGGTCGATCGCCTCGCCGCCGGTCAGGTTCGACCAGAGCGCCACCTCGCCGGGGACGTACGCGAGCCGCCGGTGCAGCGAGACCGCGTCCGCCCACGGGTCGCCACCGAGCAGCCGGACCGTGCCGGCGTCGGCCCGCAGCAGGCCGAGCAGCACCCGGATCGTGGTCGACTTGCCCGCGCCGTTCGGCCCGAGGAAGCCGGCCACCTGGCCGGCCGGCACGGTGAGGTCGAGGCCGGCCAGCGCGTTGACGTGGCCGAAGGTCTTGGTCAGGCCGTGCACCTGCACGGCCGGGGTCGGGGACATCGGTGTCGCCTCGCAGTCGGTGGGACGGGGGACGGGTGGCCTAGCCGGCCGGGTCCGGTGGGTCCGGTGGGTGCGGTGGGTGCGGTGGGTGCGGCCCCGCCGCGACATAGGCGTCGAGCATGCCGCTGTCGGTGAACAGGCCCTCGGTGTAGAGCTCGAGCATGGGCAGCGCGTTGCGGTCGAGGTACGCCCGCAGCGTCGCCCGGTAGTCGCCCCCGGTCGGCGGGTGCAGCCGCAGGTGCACGAGCAGGGCGCCGACGCCGGCATGGGCGAGGAACCGGGTCCGCGCCGCGGGGTCGCGGCTCGGGCGGATCCGGCCCGCGTCGACCGCCGCGCGCAGGTAGTCCTCGGCGTCCTCGATGAGCCGGTCGAGGAATGCGGTGGCGAGCTCACCGCCGGCGAAGAGGGCCTGCATGAGGTAACCCACCAGCGGGGCGTAGTGGTCGACAGTGGCCAGCTGCGTGATCATGTCGGCGGGAGCGGCCGTGACCAGGCTCTCGGTCTTGGCCTCCCGGAGCACCCGCAGGACGTGCTCGTCGCACACGGCGCGCAGCGCATCCTTGGACCCGAAGTGGTGGATCACCAGTCCGGGACTGACGCCGGCGTCCGCCGCGATCGCCCGGACCGGCGCACCGAAGCCGTCGATGCCGAAGCGGCGGACCGCGGCGTCCCGGATCCGGGCCCGGGCCGTGACGTCGGAGACTGCCGCCGGCTCGCCGACTGAACGCACGTTCAGCATCCTAAACACACGTTCAGTTCTCCGTCAACACCCCGTCGTCCTCTTGACGACGGAGAAGAACCCTGCGTTAAATCGAGCCTTGAAATAAGCGGTGAGATTTATCCCGCGGCTTTGCCCCGTCGCGATCGCCTCCACGCGAAAGGCGGCTGCCGCATGGCTTTCCCGACCCCCGCCGCCGGCACGATGACACGAGGTCCGTCCGGCAGCCGCGCCCGGCTCCGGCTGCTCGGCGCAGCGGTCGCCGCGGTCACCGTCCTGGCCACCGGCACCCTCACCGGGACCGCGCGCGCCGCCGACCCGCTGCTGTCGCAGGGCAAGCCGACCACCGCGTCGTCCACCGAGAACGCCGGCACCCCCGCCTCAGCCGCAACCGACGGCAACCCCGGCACCCGCTGGTCGAGCGCCTTCGCCGACCCGCAGTGGCTACAAGTGGACCTCGGCACGACCGCGACGGTCACCCAGGTGACGCTGCAGTGGGAGGCCGCGTACGCGCGGGCCTTCCAGATCCAGACCGCGGCCGCGGCCGGCGGCCCGTGGACCACTGTCTACAGCACCAGCACCGGCACCGGCGGCACCCAGACGCTGACCGTCAACGGCTCCGGTCGCTACGTCCGGATGTATGGCACCCAGCGGGCCACCGCGTACGGCTACTCGCTGTGGGAGCTCCAGGTCTTCGGCACCACCGGCGGGGGCGGCGGCTGCGGCACCGGCAACGCGGCGCTGAACCGGCCGGCCTCGGCCTCCTCGACGGAGAACGCGGGCACCCCGGCGTCGGCCGCGTTCGACGGCAACACCGGCACCCGCTGGTCCAGCGCGGCCAGCGATCCACAGTGGATCCAGGTCGACCTCGGCAGCTCCCAGCCGGTCTGCCAGCTGGTCCTGCAGTGGGAGGCCGCGTACGCGACGGCCTTCCAGATCCAGCTCGCGGCCGCGTCCGGCGGCCCGTGGACCACGGTCTACAGCACCAGCACCGGCACCGGCGGCACCCAGACGCTGACCGTCAACGGCACCGGCCGCTACGTCCGGGTGTACGGCACGGCCCGCGGCACGCCGTACGGCTACTCGCTGTGGGAGGTGGTGGTCGGCACGACGGGCGGCGGCGGCCTGCCCGGCGGCGGCGACCTGGGCCCGAACGTGCACGTCTTCGACCCGTCGATGCCCACCGCCAGCGTTCAGTCCGCTGTGGACGCGGTCTTCGCCGCGCAGGAGACCAACCAGTTCGGCACCCGGCGGGACGCGCTGCTGTTCAAGCCGGGCCAGTACGACGTCAACGTCAACGTCGGCTTCAACACCTCGGTGATCGGCCTCGGGCGCAACCCCGACGACGTGAACATCGGCGGGCTCACCGTGGACGCCGGCTGGTTCGGCGGCAACGCCACCCAGAACTTCTGGCGGTCCGCGGAGAACTTCATGGTTCCCGGCCCGGCCCGGTGGGCGGTGTCGCAGGCCGCGCCGATGCGGCGGGTGGACATCCGCGGTGACCTCAACCTGGCCCCCACCGGCTACGGCTGGGCCTCCGGCGGCTACCTCGCCGACAGCCGGACCACCGGCTCGGAGGGGCAGTACTCCCAGCAGCAGTGGGTCACCCGGGACTCCACCATCGGCGGCGTCACCAACGGCGTCTGGAACCAGGTCTTCGTCGGCACCCAGGGCGCGCCGGCGCAGAGCTTCCCGAACCCGCCGTACACCACGGTCGGGCAGACCCCGGTGATCCGGGAGAAGCCCTACCTGTACGTGGACGCGGCGAACACCTACCAGGTGCTGGTGCCCAACCTGCGGACCAACTCCGCGGGCGCGACCTGGCTGTCCGGCGCCACCCCGGGGACGAGCATCCCGCTGTCCCAGTTCTACCTGGCGAAGCCGTCCGACTCGGCCGCGACCATCAACCAGGCGCTGTCCCAGGGCCTGAACCTGCTGTTCACCCCGGGCGTCTACACCGTCGACCAGACCATCAACGTCACCCGGGCCAACACGGTCGTGCTCGGTATCGGCTATGCCACCCTGGTTCCCGCCAACGGCGTCATCCCGATGTCGGTGTCCGATGTGGACGGTGTGAAGATCGCCGGGCTGCTGTTCGACGCCGGCACCACCAACTCGCCGGTGCTGCTGCAGCTGGGCCCGGCCGGCTCGTCGGCCAGCCACGCCGGCAACCCGAGCACGGTCCAGGACGTGTTCTTCCGGATCGGCGGCCGGATCGCCGGCAAGGCCACCACCAGCCTGCTGGTCAACTCCGGCAACACGATCATCGACCACATCTGGGCGTGGCGGGCCGACCACGGCGCCGGCGTCGGGTGGACCGTGAACACCGCGGACACCGGCCTGATCGTCAACGGCGCCAACGTCACCGCGTACGGCCTGTTCGTCGAGCACTACCAGAAGTACGAGGTGGTCTGGAACGGCAACGGCGGCCGGACGTACTTCTTCCAGAACGAGATGCCGTACGACCCGCCGAACCAGGCGGCCTGGCGCACCGGCGCGCTCGGCTACGCGGCCTACAAGGTGGCCGACGCGGTGACCACCCACGAGGCCTGGGGGGTCGGCAGCTACTGCTACTTCAACGTCGACCCGTCCATCCACGCCGACCGCGGTTTCGAGGTGCCGACCAGGACCGGCGTGCGGTTCCACGACCTGCTCACCGTGTCCCTCGGTGGCAACGGCGTGATCGACCACGTCATCGACACGGCCGGCGGGCCGGCGCAGGGCACCGCCACCGTGCCGAGCAACGTCGTCAGCTACCCGTGAGCTGGCGCGCCGCCGGGCGGGGCGTCCAGGCCCGCACGGCGGCGCCGCGGGCCAGCAGGTCGGCCACCGGCAGCGTGGCCGCGCCGAGCGCGACCGCGTCCAGCCCGAGCTGGCCGAGCTGGATGGTCGTCTGCCCGAACGGGTGGCGCAGCGCCCGCTCGGCCGCCACCGCCCGGATCTGCGGCAGCAGCCGGGCGCCCAGCGCGTGCCCGGCCCAGCCGGCCAGCACGATCCGCTGCGGGTTGAAGAGGTTCACCAGGTTGGCGATCCCGGCGCCGAGGTAGCCCGCGGTCTCGGCCAGCACCCGAGCGGCCACCTTGCTGGTGGGCGCGGCCGCCAGCAGCGCCGCCAGCGCGGACTCCTCGTCCTCGCCCGGCACCGGCCGGCCGCCGCGGGCCTGCCGCCAGCGGTCCAGGATCGCTTCCGCGCCGACGTACGCCTCCAGGCAGCCGCGGGAGCCGCACCGGCAGGGCCGGCCGTCGAAGACCAGCCCGGTGTGCCCCCACTCGCCGGCGCTGTTGGTGGCGCCGCGGTGGATCGCCCCGTCGGTGATGACGGCCGCGCCGACGCCGGAGCCGATCAGCGTGACCACCGCGTGCGCGACGCCGCGACCGGCACCGAACCACAGCTCCGCCTGGCCCAGCGTCCTGGCCCCGTTGTCGACGTACATGGGCAGCTCGGTGCCGGTGCGCAGCATCCGCTCCAGCGGCACCGCCTCCCAGCCGATGGTCTGCGCGTGCACGGTCGCCTCGGTGCCCTGCTCGACCGTGCCGGGGACGCCGACCCCGACGCCGAGCACGTCGGCCGGCTGCACGGCGGCGCGGCGGAGGACCTCGTTCAGCCCGTCCAGCACCTGACCCACCACCGCGCCGGGATCCGGCCGGACCGACGCCAGCGAGTGCTCCACGGTGGCCAGCGGCCGCATGGCCAGGTCGAAGATTTCCACCCGGACCCGGGTCTCGCCGACGTCGACGCCGACGACGCGCGTGTAGCCCGGGTCGACCCGGAGCAGGGTGCGCGGCCGGCCGCCGTCGGAGTCGACCAGCCCGGCCTCGACCACCAGGCCCTCCTCGACGAGCTCGCCCACCACGTTGCTCACCGTGCCCTGGCTCAGCCCGGTGGCCCGGCCCAGGTCCTGCCGGCTCTGCGGGTTGCCCAGGTAGAGGCTGGACAGCAGCACCGATCGGTTGTGCCGCCTGAGGTCCCGGACCGTTCGTCGCACCTGCACGCGCGTCCCCCTCTCGGGCGCACCCGGTGGCGGCCCGGCGCGCCAGATGCTAGCCATAGTTCAAGAGTCGAACTAACCGGCCGGCCGGCCGGTTCACCGGAGCCGCTCTACCCGACCTGGATCGGCCGCGCGGGAGACGATCGCCGCGAAGACCGACCCACCTCGGGCTCAACGGCGGAGCCGACCGACCCCGCCACGCGCCCGCCGGCCGGCACCGGGCAAGGTGTCGGCATGACCGACGCCGACGTCCTCGTGGTGGGAGCCGGGCTGGCCGGTCTCACCGCCGCCCGCCGGCTGGAGCAGGCCGGCCATGACGCGCTGGTGGTCGAGGCCCGGGACCGGGTCGGCGGCCGGACGCTGAGCGTGCCGATCCCGGGTGCGGACCCGGACGACCCGGCCGCCGTGCTCGACCTCGGTGCCGGCTGGGTCGGGCCGACCCAGGACCGGGTGCTGGCGCTGATCGGCGAGCTCGGCCTGAGCACCTTCCCGACGTACGACGACGGCGACAACCTGTCCGAGCACAAGGGCACGCTGCGCCGCTACCGCGGCACCATCCCGCGGCTCGGCGTGGCGGCACTCGCCGACATCGGGCAGGCCCAGCTCCGGCTGGACCGGATCGCCCGCAGCGTCCCGCCGGGCGAGCCGTGGACGGCGAAGCGGGCGGCCGAGTGGGACCGGCTGACCTTCGCCGGCTGGATCCGGCGCAACCTGCGCACCGGCACCGGCCGGGACCTGCTGCAGATCTTCGCCGAGGCGGTCTGGGCGGCGCACCCGGCCGAGCTGTCCTTCCTGCACGTGCTGTTCTACCTGCGGGCCGCCGGCGGCTTCGACGCGCTCGCCGGCGTGCGCGGCGGCGCCCAGCAGGACCGGGTGATCGGCGGCACCCAGGGCATCGGGCTCGCGGTCGCCCGCGAGCTGCGCCGGGAGCCGGTGCTCGGCGCGCCGGTCCAGCTGGTGGAGTGGGGCCCCGGCGGGGTCACGCTGACCCTGCGGGACGGCCGCAGGCTGTCCGGTCACCGGGCGGTGCTCGCGCTCGCGCCGCACCTGCTCGCGCCGGTCCGCTTCGAGCCGATGCTGCCGCCGCTGCGCCACCAGCTGCACCAGCGGATGCCGCCCGGCACGGTGATCAAGTGCTACGCGGTCTACCCGACCCCGTTCTGGCGGGACGCCGGGCTGTCCGGGCAGGTCGCCGATCCCACCGGGCCGGTCAAGGTCACCTTCGACGCCAGCCCGCCGGCCGGGTCGCCGGGCGTGCTGCTCGGCTTCGTCGAGGGGCGGCAGGCCCGGCAGCTCGGCATGCTGTCCCCGGCGGCCCGGCAGCAGGCGGTGCTGGACTGCCTCGTGCGCTACTACGGGCCGGCCGCCGGGCGACCTGCGGCCTTCGTCGAGCACGCCTGGGCGGCCGAGGAGTTCTCCGGCGGCTGCTACGCCGCGTACTTCACCCCGAACGGCTGGATCGACTACGGCGGCGTGCTGCGGTCTCCGCTCGGCCCGCTGCACTTCGCCGGCACGGAGACCGCGACGACCTGGTTCGGGTACCTGGACGGGGCAGTCCGCTCCGGCGAGGACGCGGCCACCGCTGTCGCGGCCGGCCTCCAGCCCGGGACGTAGCGCGGCGACAGCGGGTCGGAGTACAGCCCTCAGGTCGCGTCGGGGTGCCGGCTGCCCCGTCACCTCCGGCTCCGCCGACCGTCACAAGAGCTGAGCGGCGGTGGTGTCGAGACCGTACGCCGGCCGGCGAGGTCGGCCGCGGGCCGGATGCGGGCAGCCGCATACTTTGCGACCGAGACGGCGCGAGGACGCCCGTCAGACGCGGGGAAGGGAGGGGCCGGTCGATGGCGGCGTCTCCCGGCCGGTCGCGCTCGGCCTGGTCGTCGGTCCTCGCGGACCGGGAGTACGCCGCGCTGTGGCTGGCGTACGCGCTCTCGCTGGCCGGCGACCAGCTGGCCCGGGTCGCGCTCGCGGTGCTCGTCTTCGATGCCACCGGCTCGGCCGTGGCGACCGCGCTGGCGTACGCGGTCACCTTCCTGCCCTGGCTCGTCGGCGGCCCGCTGCTGGCCGGCCTGGGCGACCGCTACCCGCGGCGGACCGTGCTGGTGGCCTGCGACACGCTCGCCGCCGGGCTGCTCACCGCGATGGCGCTGCCCGGGCTGAGCCTGGTGGCGCTCGGCGCCCTGCTCTTCCTGGTGGTCACGGTGGCGGCGCCGTTCACCGCGGCCCGCTCGGCGCTGGTCCGGGACATCTTCCCGGACGACGACCGGTACGCCGCGGCCGTCGCGCTGAGCGCGGTGACGATCCAGCTGGCCCAGGTGGTCGGCTTCGCCGTCGGCGGGCTGCTGGTCGCCACGCTGGGGCCGCGGGAGGCGCTGCTGGTGGACGGGGTCACCTTCGCGCTGTCCGCGTTGCTGGTCCGGCTGCGTGTGCGGCACCGCGGCGCCCCGGTCGCGGCTGCCGGCCGGCGGCACTGGGCGGACGTCCGGGCCGGCGCCCGGCTCGTCTTCGGCGACCGCAAGCTGCGCGTGCTGACCCTCTTCGCCTGGCTGGCCGCCTTCCATGTCCACTCGGTGCCATCCGGCGTGGTGGTCCCGTACGCGGCGGAGCGCGGCGCCGGGCCGCTGGCGGTGGGCCTGCTGCTGGCCGCCGCGGGGCTCGGCAGCGGGCTGGCCATGGTCGCGCTGACCCGGGTGCCGGCAGCACGCCGGCTGCCGCTGATGACGCCGTTGGCGATCCTGGCCGCGGCCGCGCTCATCCCCTGCCTGCTGGACCCGCCGCTGCCGGTGGTCGGTCTGCTGTGGATCGTGGCCGGCCTGGGCACCGGCTACCAGCTGGCGGCGAACGTCGCCTTCGTCGCCGCCGTACCGGCGGAGCGGCGGGCGCAGGCCTTCGGCATGGTGAGCGCGGGACTGGCGGTCGGGCAGGGCATCGGGGTGGTGGCGGCGGGGGCACTCGCCGAAGTCGCGGATCCCGCCGTCGTGGTCGGCGCCGCCGGGGTGGCGGGGCTGGTCGCGGTGTTGGCGCTGCTCGCCACCCCATCCGCGCGGCTGGTGCTGGCCGGGCCGGGCTGATCCGGCCGGCGGTCACCAGCCCGGGTCGGTCCGCCGGCGCCGGCGCAGCGGGATCACGTCCGCGGCCGGCGCCAGCTGCGCGCCGTTCGCCGCCAGCCGCATCGCCGCCCGGGCCTTGACCCCGAGCATCGGCGGCAGGCAGTGGTCGCCCTGCCCGGCGTGGCCGCCGAGGTTGCGCACCGCCGCGGCGTGCGCGGCGGTCCGCACTCCCACCGCGATCGCCCGCAGGTCGTAGCTCTGGGCGATCTCGATGGCGGTCCGCACGATGGTCCGCGCCTGCGGCGAGATGAGCATCCCCTCCACGAACTGCGGCGCGATCTTCAGGTCGGTGGCCGGCACCCGAAGCAGCCGGGTGAGCGAGCTGTGCCCGGTGCCGAAGTCGTCCACCGCGACCCGCACGCCGAGGACGCGCAGGTCCTCCAGCACGACGTCGACCGTGTCGATCGGGCTCAGCGCGGAGGACTCGGTCAGCTCCACCATCAGCCGCTCCGGGCCGAGCCGGGCCCGGGCCAGTGCCGCCGCCACCCGGCCGGGCAGCTCGCGGTCCAGCAGCGAGCGGGCGGAGAGGTTGACCGACACCGGCACCTCGAGGTCGAGCGCCGACCACTCGCGGCACTCGGCCAGCGCCTCCCGCAGCAGCCAGTCCGTGTACGCCGGGAGCAGGCTGGAGGACTCCAGCACGGTGAGGAAGTCACGCGGCGCCAGCAGCCCGCGGCTCGGGTGCCGCCAGTGCACGACCGCCTCGGCGGCGACCGGGGCGCCGGTGTTGAGGTCGACCATCGGCTGGTAGTGCAGCACCAGCTGGCCCTCCGCCAGCGCGGTGCGCAGCTCCGCCGACAGCAGCAGCGAGCCGGGCCCGGTGGCGTCCTGCGCCGGCTGGTAGAAGTCCACGCCGGTGCCGATCCGGCTGGCCCGCTCCAGTGCCACGCTGGCCTGCCGGAGCAGCTCGCCGGCGCTGGCCGGCTGGTCCGGGGCGGCGTACGCGATGCCCGCGGTGCCGGTCATGCTCACCGTCGCGGCGTCGAGCCGGAGCGGGGTGGCGAGCGCGTCCAGCAGCGCCCGGGCCCGCTCGGCCACGTCGGCCGGGTCGGTCGCCTCGTGCAGGAAGACGGCGAACTGGTCGCCGTCCAGCCGGGCCACCAGCTCACCCAGCGCGCCGGCCTCGACCAGCTGGGTGGCGGCGTGCCGGAGCAGGGTGTCCCGGGCCGCGTGGCCGAGGGTGGCGGCCACCTCGCCGAAGTGGTCCGGCCGGATCAGCACCAGCGCGACCGCGGGCATCGGGTCGACCGCGGTGTCCAGGTGCGCGTCCACCCGGCACTGCAGCAGCTGCCGGTTGGGCAGCCGGGTCAGCGGGTCGTGGCTCGCCTCGTACGCCCGCAGCTCGGCCAGCTGAGCGGTGCGGGCGTGCGCCCGGGCGGTCTGCAGGGCGGTGTGGGTGGCCGCGGCCAGCGTGCGCAGCGCGTCCCGCTCCCGCTCCACCAGCCGGACGTAGGCGGACAGGTAGACCCGGAGCTCACCGAGGGACTCCTCGCCGTCGGCGTCCAGCGGCACGCTGGCGGCCAGCTGCTCGGTGGCGCCGGTGGCCGCCGCGCCGCCGTCGGCGCGGTGCCGGTGCACAGTCTGCCCGCCCGTGCCGTCGCGGAGCGAGATCTCCACCACGTCGGCGGCCAGCAGGTCCGCGGCCGCGGCCGCGGCCCGGCGGACCACGTCCCGCTCGTCGAGCGAGGACAGGCTGCGCGCCGCCTCGGCCAGCCGGCGGCCGGCCTCCCGCTCCGCCCGGCCGCGTACCCGGACCAGGTAGCCCTGGTAGAGCAGCAGCGCCCCGACCGGCAGGACCAGCAGCAGCCTCAGGTCGACCCTGGCCAGCACCAGGCCGAGAGCGGTCAGTGCCAGGTTGCCGCCGGCGGTCACCGCCTGGGTGCCGGCGTTGGCCGACCACACCGCCGCCGTCGAGGTGCCCTGCGCCATCCCGACCACGACCATGGTGAGCGCGTTGCCGACCAGGTCGAAGATCAGCCCGGCGGTGAGCAGCCCGACCAGGCCGCCGGTGGTGGCGGGGTCGAAGCCGGAGCCGGCGAACGCGACCGCGCCCACCCCGACGAACGCGGCGAGCGCGCAGCGCGCGCTGTTGAACAGCAGCTTGATCGCCGGCTGCCGGATCACGCCCGCGGCGAGCGCCATGCCGAGCCCGGCCACGGCCGGCGCCCAGGACGGCGGCACCAGCAGCAGGGCGAGGATCAGGGCCGCGTCCAGCGGCAGGTAGGCCACCCGGTGCGCGCCGAACCGGACGTCGATGCGCAGCAGGGCGGCGCCGACGAACAGGCCGGTCGCGGTCAGGCCGAGCAGCGGCGGGCTGTCCGGGTGGCCCTCCAGGGCGGCAGTGAGCGGCCACCCCGCGGCGATGACGCCGGCGGTGACCACCAGCACGGCGACGAGCATGCGGAGCTTGCCGACGTGCCCTGACTGGTCCATATCGCGCCCGGTTCCCCTCGACCGGCCGATCGTAAGCGAGGAGATTCGGCGCGATCGATAACCCGTTGTGGGGATCCCGCTCATCGCGCGGGAGCAGCGGTGGTGATGGCAGGGAACCGGAGAACAGCACGGCGGGGAAGCGCGGACGCGCTTCCCCGCCGTGGGTCGCGGGTCATCGGTGTCCTCCGTCGCCTGTCAGTTCCAGATCATCGTGTCCGCTCCCGCCGGCGTGAGCGGGAGCTCCCTCCCTCCGGCCTCGTTGACGGCCGGCCGCCTGGAGTGGTAGCTGTCAGCGCAGCGCTAGCGGACAGTGACCGGAGCGGCGACCGGGGTGCTCCGCGGGGCCTGCCGCCGACACCGCGCCCGGGTACGCCGGCAGCCCCGTGGCCCCGCCTTCAGTGTCCGTGCTGGACGGTCGCGCCGGCACCCTGCGTTCATGCCATCTGGTTACCCTCCGTTATCAATATGGCGCAACCCACTGCTTGGCCGCGCAATCGATCAGCACCGACAATTGCCCAGGAGGGGAGCGAGCAGTGGCGGGCGGCCGGCAGGGTTCGACGGGGTTCGATGGGGCGCGGCTGCGCGCCCTGCGGCACGGCGCGAAGCTCTCCCAGCGGGAGCTCGGCGAGCTCATCGGGGTGGACACCACGGTGATCGCGAACTACGAGAACGGGCGGGCCACGCCCCGGGTGGACCGGCTCGGCCTGCTCGCCCTCGCGCTCGGCGCGTCGCCGGCCGACCTGCTGCCGGACGACGTGCGGGTGGAGACCCTGGAGCGGCTGCGGGTGCAGGCCGGGATGCTGCAGGCCGACGTCGCGGAGCGGGCCGGGATGACCAGGACGAAGTACGCGGCGATCGAACGCGGGCAGACCGCCACCATCAGCGCGGCGGACGCCCGGACGCTGGCGGCCATCCTCGAGGTCGACCTCGACCAGGTGCTGTCCGCCCAGGCCGTCGCCCGGGCCGCCTTCCTTGACCGCATGGTGCGCTGACGCCCTTGACCGCACGGTGCGCTGACCCGGGCAGCGATGGGCGCAGAATTGTCCGGTGCATTCCTGGAACGATGGACTACTATCGGCACAGCCGGTTGAGGGTGCTTTCCGCCCTGATACCGTGTTCCGACCGGGTCGACCCATGTCAACCCATCGCCACCGAACTACTCGGCGTGAGGACATCGCGCGTGACAGTAATTTCAACGGTCCACGGCCCGGTGCGGGAGGGCAGCACGCTCACCTGGTCCCGCCGGTACGACGAGGCCGAGCTCCGGGAGTACGACGCGCTGGTCGGGCGCGGCCCGGACGGTGCCGGGCTGCTGCCCGACCTGCTGGTGATCGCGCCGTTGACCAAGCTGGGCGGTGACCTGAACTACCTCTCCCGGACCATGCAGTGGCGGCATCACCGCCCGGTCTCCAGCGACGAGACGCTCACCGCGGAGCTGCAGGTCACCCGGCTCGAGCGGGAGGGCGACGTGGTGAAGATCGCCTTCTCCGCGCGCATCCGCGCGGGTGACGACGTAGTGCTCAGCGGGACCAGCCGGGGCGTGGTGCTCGGCACGTGACCGGCGGACAGCGGGAAGGACGGCGATGACAGCAGCCACCGGCATCTCGGCCGGGACCGAGCTGACCAGCCGGCGGACGGTCACGGCCGAGGACGTCGCCGCGGTCGCCCGGATCACCGGCGACGAGGGCATGCACCACGTGTCCGGGCTGGCCGGCCGACAGGTCGCGCAGGGCCTGCTCACGGTCGCCTTCGCGCCGCTGCTCCGGACCGAGGGCGGCTTCCGGCTGGAGTCCGCCCGGGTGACCTTCCTGGCGCCGGTCTTCGTCGGCGACACGGTCGCCTGCACGGTCACGGTGGACCGGCGGGACGGCGACACGGTCGGCTTCGCGCTGCGGATCCGCAACCAGGACGACACCGAGGTCGCGGTCGGCGAGGGCACCGGCAGACTGGCCGGGCAGCCGGAGGCCGGCGGCGGCGCCGGCCGGCTGCTCACCGCGGACGTCCTCGCCGACCCCTACCCGGCGTACCGGGAGCTCCGCGAGACCAGCCCGGTGCACTGGTCGGACGAGCTGCACGGCTGGGTGATGACCGGCTACGACCACGTCTACGGCGCGCTCCGCGACCACGGCCGGTTCTCCTCCGACCGGATCGACCGGCTGCTCGGCAGCCGGGTGCCGCCGGAGGCGCTGAAGGTCATCGCGCCGTTCGTCGCGCTGGCGTCCCGGTGGATGTGGATGGTCGACCCGCCGGACCACACCAAGGTGCGCCGGGTCTTCAACCACGGCTTCACCCCGCGCGCGGTGCGCCGGCTGCGGCCGCTGATCGAGGAGACCGTGGGCGACCTGCTCGACGCGGTCGCGGACCGCGGCTCGATGGACCTGATCGCCGACTTCGCGTACCCGCTGCCGGCCATGGTGCTGGCCGACGTCTACGGCATCCCGCGCGCCGACGCGCCGCTGCTCAAGCAGTGGTCGGACGCGATGAAGGTGTTCATCGGCGGCACCCCGGACCTGGCCGCGATGGCCGGGCCGGCGGCGGACAGCATGCGCGAGATGATGGCGTACTTCACCGCCGTCATCGCCGAGCGCAGGCGCAGCCCGCACGACGACCTGGTCTCCGCCCTGGTGCATGCGGACGAGGACGGCCCGCTGGACCCGGACAGCCTGTGCGCCAACCTGGTGCTGGTGCTCGCCGCGTCGTACGCGACCACCCAGGACATGATCGGCAACGGCATGCTCGCGCTGCTCCGGCAGCGCGCCGAGTGGCACCGGCTGCAGGCCGAGCCCGCGCTGCTGCCGGGCGCGATCGACGAGGTGCTGCGCTACGACGGCCCGGTCCAGCTCACCCACCGGGTGGCGACCGAGGACATCGCGCTGCACGGCACCCGGATCGCCAAGGGCGACCTGGTCTACCTGATCCGGGCGTCGGCCAACCGGGACCCGGCCCGGTTCCCGGACCCGGACCGGGTGGACGTGCGGCGGCAGGACACCGGGCACGTCGCCTTCGGCGCCGGCATCCACTACTGCATCGGCGCCGCGTTGGCCCGGGTGGAGGGGGTCGCCACCCTGCAGGCGCTGCTCCGCCGGATGCCGGGCATCGAGCTCGACCCGGCAGCGCCGGCCGCGTACCGGGCGGACAGCCTGCAGTTCCGCGGCCTGCGCACGCTGCCCGTCGTCTTCCCGACCGCGGCGGCCGCATGAGCGAGCGGACACCCCGGGGCACGCTGACGGCGCTGCTGGACCGGGCCGCCACCGACTTCCCGGACGCGGCCGTGCTCTTCCCGCAGGACCGGACCCGGCTCCCGCTGGGCGAGCTGGCGGAGGCGGCCGCCGCGGTGGCCGGCGGGCTGGCCCGGCTCGGCACCGGCCCGGGCCGGCGGGTCGGCGTGCTCTGCGGCACCGAACCGGACTTCCTGCACGCGGTCTTCGGCATCCTGCGGGCCGGCGCCGCGGTCTGCCCGCTGCCGCTGCCGACCACGTCCCGCGACCTGGACGCGTACCTGGTCCGGCTGAAGGGCATCGTCGCCGCGGCCGAGCTCGAGCACGTCATCGTCTCCGGCCGGCTCGGCGAGCTGGAGGCGCCGCTGGCCGGCGAGCTCGGCGTGCCGCTGCGGCACGTCGCCGAGCTGGCCGCCGGGACGGCCACAGCGGCGGACCGGGCCGACCCGGACGACCCGGCGATCATCCAGTTCACCTCCGGCAGCACGGCCGCGCCGAAGGGCGTGGTGCTGCCGCACCGCGCGGTGGCGGCCGGCCTGGACGCGATCAGCCGCGGCGCCGGGATAGACCGGGAGCGCGACTCCGGCGCGCTCTGGCTGCCGCTGTACCACGACATGGGCCTGTTCGGGACGCTCAGCGCGGTGTCGATCGGGATGCCGGTCAGCCTGTGGTCGCCGGCGTACTTCGTCCGGCACCCGGACCGCTGGCTGGCCGCGGTGGCCCGGGAGGGGCACACCGTCTGCGCGCTGCCCAACTTCGCGTACGACCAGCTGGTCGACTCTGTCCCGGCGGCCGAGATGGCCCGGCTCGACCTGAGCCGCTGGCGGGTCGCCTTCAACGGCGCGGAGATGGTCTCGGTCGAGTCGGTGGAGGCGTTCCTCGCGCACACCGCCCTGGCCGGCTTCCGGCCGGAGGCGATGTTCCCGGTGTACGGGCTGGCCGAGGCCACGCTCGCGGTGACGTTCCCGCCGCTCGGGCGGGCACCGCGGGCGGACTGGGTGGACCGTGCGCTGCTGGCCGGGACCGGGCGGGCGGTGCCGGTCGGCCGGGACGCGGCCGGCGCCCGCGGGGTGGTCGGCCTGGGCCGGGCCGTGCCCGGGATGGCGGTGCGGGTGGCGGACCCGGCCACCGGCGCGGTTCGCGCCGACCGGGAGGTTGGCGAGGTGCAGGCGCGCGGCGCGTCGGTCACCTCGGGCTACCTCGCCGGCGGCGGGGACCTCTTCACCGCCGACGGCTGGCTGCGCACCGGCGACCTCGGCTACCTGGTCACCGGCGAGCTGCACCTGACCGGCCGGATCAAGGACATGATGATCGTCCGCGGCGCCAACTACTACCCGGAGGACGTGGAGAGCGCGGCCCGCGGCGCGAGCGGCGTCTACAAGCGACGGTGCGTCGCCTTCGTCGCCGGGGACGGCACCGGGACCGGCACCGCGGCGGAGCGGATGGTGCTGGTCGCCGAGACCCCCGTGGACGACGCCGGCACCCGGCGCCGGCTGGCGTCCGACCTGCGCGGCCGGGTCGGCGCCGCCACCGGCCTCGCCGAGCTGGAGGTGCACCTGCTGCCGCCGCGCTCGATCCCCCGCACCAGCAGCGGCAAGCTGCGCCGCCAGGCCACCCGGGAGCTGGTCGCAGCCGGCGCCTGACCCGCACACCCTGAGGAGCACTCCCATGCACAGCAGCGACGTCTTCCGGCACTACGAGCGCAACCACTGGCGGCTGTCCGATCTGGACTTCGGCGGCATCCGGCGGGACCTGGTGCGGCCGGAGTACGTGACGATGGCCCGCAGCTCGGTGATGGGCGAGTCCAACGTGATCGCGGCCGTGCACGGGTTCCTCAACGAGTTCGTCGACGACTACGACTTCTCCAGCTTCGCCGTGGTCTGGGGCTACCAGGAGGTGCAGCACCACAATGCCTTCCGCGGCTGGCTGCGGGAGCTGGACGCGGACGTGGCCGACGCCCCGGTGGAGGCGATGCGAGAGCCGTACGCGCCGGGCACCACACCGAGCGCGACCCTGGCGACGAACATCATCTCCGAGCTGACCGTGAACCACGTCTACAAGAGCCTGTCGAGGTACGTGCAGGAGCCGGTGCTGCGCCAGCTGCTGTCCAACGCCAGCCGGGACGAGGCGGCGCACGCCCGCGAGTTCATCCACTACTGCCGGGAGCGGCTGCGCCGGCACCCGGAGGAGCTGCCCTCGGTGCTGGAGACGCTCTACGTCTACACCGCGGACACCCGGATCAAGCACCCGGTGAGCATGTTCAAGGACAACCTCGCGGAGCTGCGGGACCACGAGACCATCGGCACCGGCTTCGAGCTCTTCCTGGGGCAGGTGGCGGACGCCGGCGAGCTGGCGGAGCTGCAGGGGAAGATCCGCAAGACCTTCGCCGGGCTGACCGAGCTGGACCTGTCCAGCAACTCGCGGGTGCGCCGGGCGCTGGCCGAGCAGCTCGCATGAGTGCCGCCCACCCCATCCGGCCGCCGTGGCTGGTGCTGCCGGACTACCAGTGCTTCGGGTGCTCCCCGCACAACCCGGCCGGGCTGCGGCTGAGCTTCTTCCCGGCCGCGGACGGCGACGGGCTGGAGACGCCGCTGGCCTTCGGTCGGGAGCACGAGTCGTACCCGGGCGTGGTGCACGGCGGCATCGTGGCGACCGTCTGCGACGAGATCATGGGCAACCTGCTGGTGCTGCGCACCGGCCTCACCCACTTCACCGTCACGCTGCGGACCCGGTTCCTGACCCCGCTGGCGGTCGGCGCGGCGTACCGCTGTGTGGCCACCGCCCGGCCGGAACCCGGCGTCGCCGGCCAGCGGCAGGCCACCGCCGAGGTGCTGGACGGCGCCGGCAACACCGTCGCGTCCGCCACCGGCACCTACCAGCCGGCCTCGGCCGAGAGCTCCCGGCAGCACCTCGCGCTGTCCGACGCGGACCGCCGGCTGCTGGCCGACGCAATGTCCACTGTGTCCATTGAGCAGGGGAACCACTCGAGCGGGAGGGACGGCGGATGAGAAGCCGGCAGGAGATCGTGGAGCAGGTCCGGT
>JBJMII010000123.1:0-66695 GCA_045806925.1 Mycobacteriales bacterium | reverse complement strand
CGGCCGGCCGCTGGCCGGGCGGCAGCTGGTCCGGCACCGGCTGGCCGAGATGGCCCGGCTGACCGACGTCGCCCGCACGTACACCCGGGCGGCAGCGATCCGGCTCGCGGCCGGCGAGGAGGTGGTGCGCGAGGTGTCGATGGCGAAGAACACGGCCGTGGCCGCCTGCGACGAGGTGGTGGACGCGGCGGTGCAGCTGCACGGCGGCTTCGGGTTCCTGCGGGACGCGGAGGTGGAGCGGCACTACCGGGACTCCAGGGTGCTCGGCATCGGCGGCGGGGCGACGGAGATCATGACCGAGATCATCGCCAAGACGATGGGGCTGTGATGGAGCAGGGGACGACCGTGGAGCACGGGATTCGGCGCGCCGCGCGGGGACCGCTCCGGACCAGGGGGAGCGGCTGATGCCGGTGCTGCGGTCGAGGGTGGACGTCGGGGGCCCGGCGTACGCGGCGAACCGGGAGGCATCGCTGGAGCGGCTCGCCGAGCTGGACGCGGAGCTGGCGACGGCTCGGGCCGGTGGCGGCCCGAAGTACGTCGACCGGCACCACGCCCGGGGCAAGCTGCTGCCGCGGGAGCGGATCGAGCTGCTGGTGGACCGGGACTCGCCGTTCCTCGAGCTGTCCCCGCTGGCCGCCTGGGGCAGCGACTACCCGGTGGGCGCCTCGCTGGTGACCGGCATCGGCGTGATCTCCGGCGTGGAGTGCGCGATCAGCGCGAACGACCCCACCGTCCGCGGCGGCGCGTCCAACCCCTGGACGGTGCAGAAGTCCTTCCGGCTGCACGACATCGCCGAGGCGAACCGGCTGCCGCTGGTCAGCCTGGTCGAGTCCGGGGGCGCCGACCTGCCCAGCCAGGCGGAGATCTTCATCCCGGGCGGGCGGATCTTCCGCGACCTGACCCGGCTGTCCGCCGCCGGCATCCCGACGGTCGCACTGGTCTTCGGCAACTCCACCGCCGGCGGCGCGTACGTGCCCGGGATGAGCGACCACGTGGTGATGGTCCGGGACCGGGCCAAGGTCTTCCTCGGCGGCCCGCCGCTGGTGAAGATGGCGACCGGCGAGGACGCCGACGACGAGTCGCTCGGCGGCGCGGAGATGCACGCCCGGGTCAGCGGCCTGGCCGACCACCTGGCCGAGGACGAGCGGGACGCGCTGCGGCTCGGCCGGCAGATCGTCTCCCGGCTCAACTGGCGCAAGGCCGGCCCCGGTCCGTCCCGGCCGCCGGCCGAGCCGCTGCACGACACCGACGAGCTGCTCGGCATCGCCAGCGCCGACCTGCGGGTGCCGTTCGACCCCCGCGAGGTGCTGGCCCGGGTGGTGGACGGGTCCCGCTTCGACGACCACAAGCCGGCCTACGGCAGCTCGCTGGTCACCGGGTGGGCGTCGATCCACGGCTACCCGGTCGGCGTGCTCGCCAACGCCCGCGGCGTGCTCTTCGGCGCGGAGTCGCAGAAGGCCGCGCAGTTCATCCAGCTCGCCAACCAGACCGACACCCCGCTGGTCTTCCTGCAGAACACCACCGGCTACATGGTCGGCACCGCGTACGAGCAGGCCGGCATCATCCGGGACGGGGCGCTGATGATCAACGCCGTGTCGAACTCGCGGGTGCCGCACCTCACCGTCCTGCTGGGAGCGTCCTACGGCGCGGGCAACTACGGGATGTGCGGCCGGGCGTACGACCCGCGCTTCCTCTTCAGCTGGCCGGGGGCGAAGTCGGCCGTGATGGGTCCGGCGCAGCTGGCCGGGGTGCTGTCCATCGTGGCCCGGCAGGCGGCCGCGGCGCGCGGCCAGGACTACGACGAGGCCGCCGACCGGGCGCTGCGGGAGATGGTGGAGTCGCAGGTGGAGGCCCAGTCGCTGGCCTTCGCGATGTCCGGCCGGCTGTACGACGACGGGGTGATCGACCCGCGCGACACCCGGACCGTGCTCGGGCTGTGCCTGTCCGCCGTGCACTCGTCGTCCTGGACGGGCACCCGGGGCTACGGGGTGTTCCGGTGACCGTGCCGGCCATCCGGCGGCTGCTGGTCGCCAACCGGGGCGAGATCGCCCGCCGGGTGATCCGGACCTGCCGGGTGCTGGGCATCTCCCCGGTCGCGGTGCACTCCGACGTGGACGCTGCCGCCGCGCACGTCCGGGAGGCGGACGCGGCGGTGCGGCTGCCCGGCGCCGCCGCAGCCGAGACCTACCTGCGGGCCGACCTGCTCGTGGACGCGGCCCGGCGGACCGGCGCGGACGCGGTCCATCCCGGCTACGGGTTCCTCAGCGAGGACGCCGGCTTCGCCCGCGCGGTGCTGGACGCCGGGCTGACCTGGATCGGGCCGCCGCCGGCCGCCATCGCCGCAATGGGGTCCAAAGTGGACGCGAAGATGCGGGTGGCCGGGGCCGGCGTGCCGGTGCTGCCGTCCTGGGCGCCGGACGAGGTGCCGGCGGACGCGCCGTACCCGCTGCTGGTCAAGGCCTCCGCCGGCGGCGGCGGGCGCGGGATGCGGCTGGTGCACGACCGGTCCGCGCTGGCCGGGTCGGCGGCGGCGGCCGGGCGCGAGGCGGAGTCCGCCTTCGGCGACGGGACCGTCTTCGTCGAGCGGTGGCTGGCGGGCTCCCGGCACGTCGAGGTGCAGGTCCTCGCGGACGCCCACGGCACCGTGCTCGCGCTCGGCGACCGGGACTGCTCGGTGCAGCGCCGGCACCAGAAGATCGTCGAGGAGGCGCCGGCGGCACTGCCCGACGGTCCCCGGGCGCGGCTGCACGAGGCGGCGGTGGCCGCGGCCCGGTCGGTCGGCTACCTCGGCGCGGGCACGGTCGAGTTCCTGGTGACCCCGGACGGCACGGCGGCGTTCCTGGAGATGAACACCCGGCTGCAGGTCGAGCACCCGGTGACCGAGGCGGTGCTGGGGCTGGACCTGGTGGCGCTGCAGATCGCGGTCGCCGAGGGGCGACCGCTGCCGTTCGCGGAGCCGCCGGCGGTGCGCGGGCACGCGGTCGAGGCCCGGCTGTACGCCGAGGACCCGGCCGCCGGCTGGCGCCCGTCGACGGGCCGGCTGCACCGCCTGTCCATCCCGGGCGTGGACGGGGACACCCTGCGGCTGGACTCCGGGGTGACCGACGGCGACGAGGTCTCGCCGCACTACGACCCGATGCTGGCGAAGCTCATCGCCCGGGCCCCGACCAGGGCGGAGGCGGCCCGGCGGCTCGCCGCCGCGCTGGCCCGGGCCGAGATCCACGGCGTCGCCACCAACCGGGACCTGCTGGTCCGGGTGCTGCGCTCGCCCGGCTTCGCGACGAGCTCACCCGCGCCGGACACCGGCTTCCTGGACCGGCACCCGGAGCTGCTCGCCCCGCTGGCCGGCCCGGACGAGGTGCGGGACGCCGCGCTGGCGGCGGCGCTGGCCGCATCGGCCCGCCGGCGGGCGGCCGCACCGGTGCTGCGCACGCTGCCGGCCGGCTGGCGCAACAACCCGTCCCGGCCGGCCACCGCGACGTACGAGGGTCCACACGGGATGGTAGAGGTCGCGTACCGGCCGGCTCCCTGCCCGGTGCTGGAGGCGACGCCGGACCGGGTCGTGCTGGAGCACGACGGAGTGCGGGCCGGGTACGGCGTGCACGCGGTCGGCGACGTGTCCTTCGTGGACGGTCCCGGTTGGTCGGTGACGCTGTCCGAAGTGGACCCGCTGCCGGAGCCCGCGCACGCGCTGCCGCCCGGGTCGCTGACCGCACCGATGCCCGGCGTGGTGCTCGCCGTGCTGGTGGCCAAGGGCGACCGGGTCACCGCCGGCCAGCCGCTGCTGACACTGGAGGCGATGAAGATGGAGCACCCGGTGCCGGCACCGGCGGAGGGCACCGTCACCGAGCTGCGGGTGACCGACGGGTCGCAGGTGGCCGCCGGGGACGTGCTGGCCTGCATCGAGCCGGCAGTCCAGCCGGCAGTCGAGCCGGCGACCTTGCCGGCTCCGGAGCCGGCTGCGGAGAACAGGGAGGGCTGATGGACTTCGCCGAGACCGCCGAGCAGGAGCTGCTGCGCAAGTCGGTGGCGCAGCTGGCCGCCCGCTACGGCCACGGCTACTGGCTGGACAAGGCCCGGGCCGGGGAGAAGACCGACGAGCTGTGGAACGAGGTCGGCCGCCTCGGCTACCTGGGCGTCAACGTGCCGGAGGAGTACGGCGGCGGCGGGCGCGGCATCCTCGAGCTGTCCATCGTCTGCGAGGAGCTGGCCGCCGCCGGCTGCCCGCTGCTGCTGCTGGTGGTGTCGCCGGCCATCTGCGCGAGCGTCATCGCCCGCTCCGGCACCGGCGAGCAGCGGCGCCGCTGGCTGCCCGGGATCGCGTCCGGCGAGCTGAAGATGGCCTTCGCGATCACCGAGCCGGACGCCGGCTCCAACTCGCACCAGATCACCACCACGCTCACCGGGGACGGTCCGGACGTCGTCCTCACCGGACGGAAGACGTACATCTCCGGGGTGGACGAGGCGCACGCGGTGCTGGTCGTCGCCCGCTCCCGGGACGCGCGGACCGGCGCGCTGCGGCCGGCATTGGTGGTGGTGCCCACCGACGCGCCGGGGTTCCAGCGCACGCTGATCCCGGTCGAGATCACCGGGCCGGAGAAGCAGTTCGAGCTGTTCTTCGACGGCGTGCGGCTGCCGGCGGACGCGGTGGTCGGCGAGACGGCCGAGGCGGCCCTGGCCGCGCTGTTCGCCGGACTCAACCCGGAGCGGATCACCGGGGCCGCGTTCGCGGTCGGGATCGGGCGGTACGCGCTGGCCAAGGGCACCGCGTACGCGCGGCAGCGGGCGGTCTGGGGGGTGCCGATCGGCGCCCACCAGGGGCTGTCCCACCCGCTGGCGAACGCGGCGATCCAGGTCGAGCTGGCCCGGCTGATGACCCAGAAGGCCGGTTGGCTCTACGACGCCGGGCGGGACGCCGTAGCCGGCGAGGCGGCGAACATGGCGAAGTACGCCGCGGCGGAAGCGTCGCTGCTCGCGCTGGACCAGGCGATCCAGGTGCACGGCGGGAACGGCTTCGCCACCGAGTACGGGCTGGCCACGCTGTGGGGGGCGGCCCGGCTGGCCCGGACCGCGCCGATCAGCCGGGAGATGATCCTCAACTTCGTCGCCTCGCACACGCTCGGGCTGCCCAGGTCGTACTAGGACGCCCCGGTCCGGGCACTGGGTACGGTGCGGGCATGTCGTATCCCCCCGAGCGCTACACCGGCGGCAGCGGCGAGGTCAGCGCCGCGTTCCGGCCGCACGACGCCCCGTCCGAGCTGGTGAACGCGTCCGGCGGCGGCGCCGCGTACCTGGCCACCGGCGCCTCGACGCACGGCCGGTTCGGCCTCTACCGGTGGGACATGGGGCCGGGGCGGACCGGCCCGGACCCGCACTTCCACAAGACGATCTCGGAGTCGTTCTACGTCCTCAGTGGACAGGTGCGGCTGCACGACGGGTCGGGCTGGATGGACGCGGTGGCCGGCGACTTCCTCTACGTGCCGGAGGGCGGCATCCACGGCTTCCGCAACTGCTCCGGCGAGCCGGCGTCGATGCTCATCCTCTTCGCGCCCGGCGCGCCCCGGGAGGACTACTTCGAGACCCTGGCCGACGCCGCCCGCAAGGAAGCGATGGACGAGCAGGCCTGGACGGAGTTCTACCTCCGCCACGACACCTACTGGACCTGACCCAGCTCAGGTGGCGGCGAGCACCGCCACGCCGTAGTCCCCCAGCCGCCGGCCCAAGTCCGGTCGACCAGAGGGGCGGGAGCCACACCGTCCTGGGAGAGGTCGGCCAGGCAACGGTGGCCGGTCAGGGCCAGGGTGAGGTCCAGGTCCGCGAGCAGGCAGCGCAGGACGTGCCGGACGCCGGACTCGCCGCCCAGCGCGAGGCCGTGCACGTACGGCCGGCCGACCAGGACAGCGGCGGCACCGAGGGCGAGCGCCTTGACCACGTCGGCGCCGGTCCGCACGCCCGAGTCGAGCAGCACCGGCACCCGGCCGTGCACCGCGTCCAGCACCGCGGGCAGGCAGTCGAGCGCGGCGACCGCCCCGTCCACCTGCCGGCCGCCGTGGTTGGACACCACGATCCCGGCGGCGCCGGCGTCCAGCGCGGCCCGCGCGTCGTCAGCGTGCAGCACGCCCTTGACCAGGACCGGCAGCGCCGTCTGCGCCCGCAGCCAGGCCAGGTCCGCCCAGGTCAGCGCCGGGTCCGCGAACAGCGCCAGCCAGCGCAGCACCGCGCTCGGGAGGTCCTGCTCCGGCGGCTTGTCCAGCCCGGACCGGAACACCGGGTCGGACAGGTAGTTCGCGAGCCCCTCCCCGACCAGGAACGGCAGGTAGCCGGTGGCCAGGTCGCGCGGCCGCCAGCCGAGGTGCCAGGTGTCCAGGGTCACCACGACCGCGCCGTACCCGGCCGCCTCGGCGCGCTGGACCAGGCTGCGGGCCAGGCCCCGGTCGTTCGGCCAGTAGAGCTGGAACCAGCCGGGCGCGTCGCCCAGCTCGGCCCGCACCTCCTCCATCGAGGTGGAGGAAGCGCAGGACAGCACCATCGGCAGCCCGAGCCCCGCGGCGGCCCGCGCCACCGCCCGCTCCGCGTCCGGGTGCACGATGCTCAGCACGCCGATCGGCGCGAGCAGCACCGGTGCCGGCAGCCCGGTCCCGCACACCGAAGTGGACAGGTCCCGCGACGTCACCCCGCGGAACATCCGCGGCAGCAGCCGCCACCGGTCGAACGCGGCGAGGTTGGCCGCCATGGTCCGCTCGGAGCCGGCGCCGCCGGCGACGTATCCCCGGGTCCGGTCGGACATCGCCTCGTGCCCGGCCCGCTCCAGCTCCCCGGCCTCCACCGGGTACGCCGGGACCGTGCCGGCGAGTCCCTGCAGGTAGATCTCGTTCTGGAAGTCGCCGTAGTGGCTCACGGGCGCACTCTAGAGGGCCGCATCCGGGGGGCTGCCGGGCCTCATAAGCTGGCGCGGTGCAGGCGATCGCGATCCCCCGGCCCGGCGGTCCCGAGGTGCTCGACTGGACCGAGGTGCCGGATCCTGAGCCGGCGCCGGGCGAGGTGCTCGTCGAGGTGGCCGCCAGCGCGGTCAACCGGGCCGACCTGATGCAGCGGGAAGGGCACTACCCGCCGCCGCCCGGCGCCCCGCCGTACCCGGGACTGGAGTGCGCCGGCCGGATCAGCGCGCTCGGCGCCGGGGTCACCGGCTGGCCGGTCGGCGCCGAGGTCTGCGCGCTGCTCAGCGGCGGCGGGTACGCGCAGCGGGTGGCGGTGCCGGCCGGCCAGCTGCTGCCGGTGCCGGGCGGGCTGTCGCTGGTCGAGGCCGCGGCGCTGCCCGAGGTCGCCTGCACGGTGTGGTCGAACGTCGGGCAGCTGGCCCAGCTGCGGGAGGGCGAGACGTTCCTGGTGCACGGCGGCGCGTCCGGCATCGGCACGCACGCGATCCAGGTGGCCAAGCGGCTCGGCGCCCGGGTGCTGTGCACCGTCGGCTCGGCCGCGAAGCGGGAGCGCTGCCTGGACATCGGCGCCGACGCCGCGATCGACTACCGGGAGGAGGACTTCGTCGCCCGGGCGCGGGCGGAGACCGGCGGCCACGGCGTCGACGTCGTCCTCGACATCATGGGCGGCCCGTACCTGGCCCGCAACGTCGACGTGCTGGCGCCGAACGGGCGGCTGGTCGTGATCGGCCTGCAGGGCGGCAGCCGGACCGAGCTGGATCTCGGCGCGCTGATGCGCAAGCGGGCGTCGGTGGCGGCGACGACGCTGCGGGGCCGGCCGGCCGCGGAGAAGGCGGCGATCGTGGCCGCGGTCCGGGAGCGGGTCTGGCCGTGGATCGCGGATGGCAGCGTGCGGCCGGTGGTCGACCGGGTCCTGCCGATGCCGGACGCCGCCGAGGCGCACCGCGTCGTCGAGGCCGGCGAGCACGTCGGCAAGGTCGTCCTCACGGTCCCCTGACGGACCACCGCGACAACGGCGCGTCGCTGGGCGACCGCGCGGACCAATGGGCCCAGCCGCACCCAGTGGCCGCCCGGGGGTCCGGGGGCCCGGCCCCCGAAGTCAACCCAGCTCGGCCAGCGCGTCGAGGAGGCGGTCGACCTCGTGGGCCGTGTTGTAGTGCACCAGCCCCACCCGGACCGCGCCGCCCAGCTCGCCCACGCCCAGCGCCTCCATCAGCTCGTACGCGTAGTAGTTGCCGTCCCAGGCGCAGATCCCGCGCCGGGCCAGCTCCTCGGTGACCGCCCGCGGCTTCCAGCCCTCCACCGAGAACGCCACCGTCGGCGCCCGGTCGGACGGCGAGCCCAGCACGTACACGTGCAGCAGGCTGCGCAGCCCGGAGTCCAGCCGGGAGAAGACCTGCGCCTCGTACCGCTGGACCGCCCGCATGGACGCCAGGATCCGGCTGCGCCGGCTGCCGGTGGCGGCGTCGTCCAGCCCGGCCAGGTGGTCCACCGCGGCGATCACGCCGGCCATCAGCTCGAAGGCCGGCGTCCCGGTCTCGAACCGGTCCGGCACCGAGTCCGGCGACGGCACCAGCTTGTCCGGCGCCAGCCGGTCCAGCACCGCGGGCGAGGCCACCGTCGCGGACATGTGCGGGCCGCCCCACTTGTACGCGCTGGTGGCGTAGAAGTCGGCACCGAGCGCGGCCATGTCGATCGGCCCGTGCGGGGTCGCGTGCACCCCGTCGACGTGCATCAGCGCGCCCACCCCGTGCGCGCGGTCGGCGATCGCCCGCACGTCCGGCCGGGTGCCGACCGCGTTGCTGGCCGCGGTCACCGCGACCAGCCGGGTCCGCCGGGTGATCAGCTCGTCGTACTGCCACTCCGGCAGCTCGCAGGTCTCGATGTCGATCTCGGCCCAGCGCACCACCGCGCCGGCCGCCTTCGCCGCGGCCAGCCAGGGCCGGACGTTCGCGTCGTGGTCGAGCCGGCTGACCACGATCTCGTCGCCGACCTTCCAGGTCTTGGCCAGCGTCCTGGCCAGCCCGTACGTGATCGTGGTCATGTTCGGCCCGAGGACCACCCCCGCGGGCTCGCCACCCACCAGCTCGGCGAACGAGCGGCGGGCCGCGTCGACCAGGGCGTCGGCCCGGGCCGAGGACGGGAACGGGCCGTGCCGGTTGGACAGCGGCACCCGCAGCGCGGCGGAGACCGCCCGGGCCACGCTCTCGGGAATCAGCGTCCCGGCCGGCCCGTCGAGGTGGATGTAGCCGTCGCCCAGCGTCGAGAACAGTCCGCGGACCCGAGCCACGTCGAAGGGCATGCGACAACCCTACGAGGGTGATCGTGCGACAGGTTGGCACACCCCCCGGCCTGATTCGGCCGGCGTGGGGAAGGATGGGCAGATGAGCGAGGAGCGGGCATGAGCGAGCCGCAGCAGCACCGTGTCGTCGTGGTCGGGCCGGACGGCCAGCCGATGGGCGAGGTGGAGATGCCCACCGGGACGACCCAGGGCGCCCCGGGGGACGCGTCGGACGACGGCGACGGCGGTGACCCGTCCGGTCAGATCGCCCAGCCAGCGAAGGTGATGCGGATCGGGACCATGATCAAGCAGCTGCTGGAGGAGGTCCGGGCGGCGCCGCTGGACGAGGCGAGCCGGGCCCGGTTGCGGGAGATCCACCAGACCTCCATCAAGGAGCTGGAGGACGGCCTGTCCGCCGAGCTGCGGGAGGAGCTGGACCGGCTCACGCTGCCCTTCGAGGACAGCTCGACCCCGTCCGACGCCGAGTTGCGGATCGCGCAGGCGCAGCTGGTCGGCTGGCTGGAGGGACTCTTCCACGGCATCCAGACCGCGCTGTTCGCCCAGCAGATGGCTGCCCGGGTGCAGCTGGAGGAGATGCGCCGGCGGGCGCTGCCCGGTGGGTCGATGCCGTCGATGCCGGGGATCGGCCAGCCCGGGCCGCAGCCGGGCCAGCCCGGCGGCACCGGGCAGTACCTGTAGGGGCGGGTCGCGCGAATCCCCGGCGGCGCAGCAGGATCCGCGGCGCGGTCCTAGCGTCCCCTGGTCAGCCGGCAGGCGGTGAGCGGGTCGCGGCCGGCGGTGCCCCGGTCGAAGGCGGCGGACCGCTGCGCCGGGGTGCCGTGCGTGGCGACCTCGTCGTAGTCGTCCAGCCCGCCGCCGCGTGGCGGCCGCAGCGCGCTGACGATCTGCATCTCCCGGGCGTAGACGGAGCGGAAGTCCGGCAGGTCGAGCAGGCCGCGCCGGGCGGCGTCCGCGGCCCACACCCCGGCCAGGCAGTCGGCCTGCTGCTCGACCCGCCGGCTGGCGGCGTCGCCCTCGGCGGTCAGCTCCGGCTCGGCGACCGCGAACTGCACCCGGTGCCCGGCCTCGTGCGCCACGATCGTGGCCAGCGCGTACGGCAGGCGGTCGCCGAACTCCCGCCGGTCCCGGCTGACGGCCGCCGCGGTGACGTACGCGCGGGCGTCGGACGGGCAGTAGAAGGCGGTGCCGAAGCGGAGGAAGTCGCGGCAGGTCCGGTGCACGGCGCTCGGCGCCGGGTCGACGGTCACGCGGAGCCGGACCGGCTTGCCGATCCGTGCGGTCCAGGTCCGGTCCACGTCGGCGGCCGCGCATTCGACGAGCCGGGCGGCGTCGTCCCCGGCGGCCGGGCACAGGTCCGCCGGGTGGACCGGCGCGGCCGAGCCCCGGCCGGCCACCCGCACCGGGCCCCCGGCCAGCACGACCACGACGAGCGCCGCCAGCACGACGGTCAGCGCGGCGCCGCCGATCGCCACCCGGGTCCGCACGCCTGCCCAACGCTGGACGCGCCGCGGACGCTCCCCGACCGGGCGTACCACGGGCTACCGGCCGCCGCGCCGGCCGTGGGCCCGGCCGCCGACGGACACCAGCCGCTCGACGACGAGGGCGACGCCGTCCTCGTCGTTGCTCGCGGTCACCTCGTCGGCCACCGCCAGCACCTCAGGGTGCGCGTTGGCGACCGCGACCCCCCGCCCGGCCCAGGCGAGCATCGGCAGGTCGTTGGGCATGTCGCCGAACGCGACCACCTCGGTCGGCGCGATCCCGGCCCGCTCCGCGAGCCCGGCCAGCCCGGTCGCCTTGGTCACCCCGGCGGCCGAGATCTCCAGCAGCGCCTCGTGCGAGGAGCAGGTCACCCCGACCTCGGTGCCGAGCAGGTCGACCGCCACCGCCAGCAGCTCGTCCGGGGACATCGACGGGTGCAGCGCGAGCAGCTTCGGCGCCGGCCGGTCCAGGATCGCCTCCGCCGCGCCGACCCGGACCGCCACGTCGCCGATCGCCCAGTAGTGCCGGTAGCCCGGCTCGTGCCCGAAGTCCGCGCCGTACTCGACCGCGAAGCGCAGACCGGGCACGGCCGCCCGCAGCCGCCGGGCCACCTCCCGCAGGGTGTCCGGGTCCAGCAGCGTCGAGTCGAGGATCCGCTCGGCGTGCAGGTCGTAGAGGATCGCGCCGTTCGCGCAGATCGCCACGCCGGTGTGCCCGGTCGCCTCGGCGACCGGGGCCAGCCAGCGCGGCGGCCGGCCGGTGACCAGCGCGACCACGATCCCGGCCGCCTCCGCCGCCCGCAGCGCCTCGCAGGAGCGCCGGGAGATCCCGCCGTCGGTGCGGACCAGCGTGCCGTCGAGGTCGGTCGCGACCAACCGGAACGGACCGCCGGAGCCGGCGCTCACCGGCCGGCCGGCGCCGCCGGCTCCAGCACCTCCCGACCGCCCAGCCAGGACCGCAGCACCGCCGGCAGGCGCACCGAGCCGTCCGGCTGCTGGTGCACCTCGAGCAGGCAGGCGATCGTCCGGGCGACCGCGCAGAGCGTGCCGTTGAGGGTGGCCGCGACCTGGGGCCGGCCGGCGTCGTCCCGATAGCGCACGTTGAGCCTTCGCGCCTGGAACGTCACGCAGTTCGACGCCGAGGTCAGCTCGCGGTAGCGGCGCTGGGACGGGAACCAGGCCTCGCAGTCGTACTTCCGGGCCGCGCTGGAGCCCAGGTCGCCGGCCGCGATGTCCACCACCTGGAAGGGCAGCTCCAGCGCGGTGAGGAACTGCCGCTCCCAGTCGAGCAGCCGCCGGTGCTCGGCAGCCGCGTCCGCCGGCTCGCAGAAGACGAACATCTCCACCTTGTCGAACCAGTGCACCCGCACGATGCCCCGGGTGTCCTTCCCGTACGACCCGGCCTCGCGCCGGTAGCAGGACGAGAAGCCCGCGTACCGCAGCGGGCCGGCGGACAGGTCGAGGATCTCGTCCGAGTGGTACGCCGCCAGCGGGACCTCGGAGGTCCCCACCAGGTAGAGGTCGTCGGACTCGACCCGGTAGACCTCCGGCGCGTGCGCGCCGAGGAAGCCGGTGCCCTCCATCGCCTCCGGCTTGACCAGCGCCGGCGCGATCATCGGCACCAGCCCGGCCGCGGTGGCCTGCGCCATCGCCGCGTTGACCAGCGCCAGCTCCAGCTGCGCGCCGACGCCGGTGAGGAAGTAGAACCGGGCGCCGGAGACCTTCGCGCCCCGCTCGGTGTCGATGGCCCGGTGCAGCTCGCCGAGCTCCAGGTGGTCCCGGACGGGCTCCGGATAGTCCCGGACCGCGCCGACCTTCTCCAGCACCACCGAGTCGTCCTCGCCGCCGGCGGGCACGCCGTCGCAGACCACGTTGGGCAGCGCCAGATGGGCGGCGCGGACCGCCTCGTCGGCCGCGGCCTGCTCGGCCTCGGCGGCCCGGACCTCGTCGGCCAGGCCCTTCGCCCGGCGGAGCAGCTCCTCGCGCTGCTCCCCGGCCGCCCGCGGGACCAGCCGGGACACCGACTTCTGCTCGCCGCGCAGCCGGTCGGCGGCGGCCACCACGGACCGGCGCCGCTCGTCCGCAGCCAGCAGCACGTCCACCAGCGCGGGATCCTCCCCGCGGGTGCGCTGCGACGCCCGTACCCGGTCGGGATCCGCCCGCAGCAGCTTGAGGTCGATCACCCCGACGAGGGTACGGGAGCTGGGCCGGGTCTCCCCGCCGTCCGGCGGCACGAAGGCACGGCCTGGTCAGAGCGCTCTGGAGTGTGCAGGTAGCGCTCCGAAACCAAGATCCTCGCTGTGAGTAGTCCGAACGGGTGAAGCCCGGCGTGTAAGGGTTGACAGCAAGTCGTGACCTTCGCAACCCTCCCGGCCGGTGCCCAACGGTGCGGGCACCCGTTCGACAGAGGTCACGGTTCTCTCGCCGATCCGCGCGTACGCCAGGCTTGTTCGGCGTGCGCCATTGGGGGGTCGGGACGGCGACCTATTCCGCGTCGGGCGCGGACGAAGGTGGTCGCATGGGAAGGCACTCCGGGCGCGCGCACGAGGCTGCCCCCGACGGGGGAGACGGCCCGGTAACCCGCCGTCAGGTCCTCGGCATCCTGGGCGTCGCCGGGGCGGCGGCGGCCTGTACCGCCGGCGTCTCCGTGGTGGCCAACAAGCCGGACCCCGTGCGCGGTGCCGGGCCCACGCCCACCGGCGCCCCGGCGAAGCCGGTCGGCCTGGCCGCCGGTGCGGCCGGCGTGACGGCGCCGATCTCCGACCGGGCCACGGCGAAGGCGTACGACAAGACCGGCTACCGGTCCTCGAAGCCGCCGAAGGTCCGGCCGAAGCCGCTGCTGCAGCGCCCGACGATCCTCTCGCTCGACCAGGACCTGCACTGGGCCCGCCGGCTGACCTACGGCGTGACGCTGCCGGCGCTGGCCGAGCTGACGGCGGCCGGCCGGGAGCGCTACCTGGAGCAGCAGCTCACCGTGCGTCCCGACCCGGTGGTGGCCGGCGTGGCCGAGCGCTACCCGCTGCTGACCCAGACGCCCATGCAGCTCAAGCGGCTGTTCGACGGCAACGACAGGAAGCCGGACGACCAGAAGCTCGACTACCTGGCCGCGGAGGACCAGCTGGTCGAGATGAAGATCATCAGGTCGGCCTGGAGCACCAACCAGCTCTTCGAGAAGGTGCACGACGTCTGGACCGCCTTCGTGCACGTCCCGGTCGGGGAGAAGACCCGGCTGCTGACCGCCGACTACGACCGCACGGTCGTCCGCAAGCACACCTTCGGGCGTTTCCTGGACATGCTGCAGGCGGCGATCCTGCACCCGGCGATGCTGGTCTACCTCGACCAGCCGGCGTCCGACGGCAACCGCAAGGGCGCGGACGGCCGGCTCGCGATCAACGAGAACCTCGGCCGCGAGCTGCTCGAGCTCTTCAGCGTCGGCTCCCTGGACCCGGTCACCGGCCAGGCCAACTACGACGGCCGCCTCGACGTGGTCCAGTCCGCGTACGCGCTGACCGGACTGACCGTCGACCGCGACACGCTGCGGATGAGGTTCGACCCGGACATGCGGTACCGGGGCACGCTGAAGGTGATGGACTGGCGGAACGCGAACACCGAGCCGGCCCGCGGGCTCGCGGTGATCCGCAGCCTCGTCAACTACCTGGCCATGCACCCGGCGACCGCGAAGCACGTCGCCGAGCAGTTCGCCCGGCACTTCGTCAGCGACGCCCCGCGGCCCGAGCTGATCAGGATGCTCGCCGCCGAGTACACCAGGGCGCTCACCGACATCAAGCCGATGCTGCGGGCCTTGTTCCGGTCCGAGGACTTCCGCAAGTCGGTCGGCCAGAAGTACCGCACCGGCTGGGAGTACCTGGCGGCGACGCTGCGCTCCTCCGGCGCGGTGCTCGACCCGACGGCCAGGGAGGCCATCGACCAGCGGCGCGGCACCTTCCAGGGGGTCCGGGACATGCGCTACTTCGTCGAGCAGAGCGGTGGCGGCCCGCACGGGCGGGCGACGCCGGACGGGCAGCCCGACTTCGAGGCGGCCTGGCTGTCCGGCAAGAACCTGCTCGACAAGTGGAACATCAACGGGATCCTCGCCAACGGGGGGTGGAAGGGCGTCCGGATGCCGACCGAGGCGACCCTGGTCGGCCGGGCCTCGACCCAGTCCCAGCTGGTGACCGGCCTGGCCCGGCGACTGACCGGCCAGGCGCTGCAGCCCGGGTTCGTCACGGCGGTGCACCAGTTCGCCGGCACCGCCCCGACCACGCCGGCCAGGCAGGTCCGCGACCTGCCCTCGGTCGTGCGCACCGTCCTCAGCACGCCGCACCTGAACTACAGCTAAGGGGCCTCTCCGGCATGACGTCCTCCTTCATGATGAAGGACAAGCACCTTCCCGACGGGGTCGTCCCGCACCAGGACAGACCCGAGGGCCTGCATGCCGGCTGCGAGTGCGGCGACGAGTCGGTCTCGTTCGCGGAGCCGTTCAAGAGGGGCTTCACCCGGCGCAAGGTCCTGCAGGGCTCCACCGCCTTCGCCGCGGCACTGTCCGTGCAACCGCTGACCGCGAGGTTCGCCTTCGCGGCTCCGGCGGCGGCACCCATCCAGCGGGTGCTCATCAACGTGATCTGGCGCGGCGGGCTCGACCAGCACACCTGGTTCCCGCTGCTCGGCAACCCGGCGTACGCCCGGGCCCGGCCCGGGATCAAGGAGACAGCGCAGACGTCGTTCGCGCTCAGCCGCGGGGTGGGCGCGCTGACGGAGTTCCGCCCGCTTTACACCACGCTCGGTGCCGGCGGATTCGGGTACCTGCCGGCAGCCGACTCCCAGGACCCGACGCACAGCCACTTCGAGGCGACCGACCTGCTCGAGGGCGGCATGAACACGCCGTCCTCGGACGGCTGGGCCACCCGCGCGCTGCGCAACCTGCCCAACCCGGCCGTGCTGTCCGCGGTCATGGTCGGCGGCACGCTACCGAAGTCGCTGTCCGGCTCCAGCGCGCTGACCCTCGACCGGATCCAGTCCTTCGGCCTCAACGGCGGGGACGAGGTCAGGGCGAAGTCCGAGGCGGTGCTGCGGAGGTTCTACAGCCAGTACCGGGACCCGGTGGCCAGCACCGCGCTGGAGACGCTCACCGCGATCAAGACCGTGCGCACCCTCGGCCAGCGGGAGTACCAGCCGGCCGCGCAGTACCCCGGTGGCGGGTTGGCGGACGCGTTCAAGACCACCGCGCAGCTGATCAAGGCGCGGGTCGGCCTCCGGTTCGTCACCCTGGACCAGGGCGGCTTCGACACGCACACCGACTCGCGCGGGCAGCTGCACGACCACGCGACCGAGGCGAACGCGGCGATGACGGCCTTCTTCCAGGACCTCGGCAGCACGTTCCGGCCGTACGTCACCATCGTCACCTCCACCGAGTTCGGCCGGACCTTCGGCGAGAACGGCGGCGGCGGCACCGACCACGGCCACGCCATGGGCATGCAGGTCCTCGGCGGCGGCTCGACCGGCGGCGTCCGGGGCGGCGACCCGATCGTGTCCGCCTCCGGCCGGGACAACGAGACCAAGGGCAGCACCGACTACCGGGACGTGCTGACCGAGGGCCTGAGCTGGCTCGGCGTACGGAACGCCGCGTCGGTCTTCCCCGGTCATCGGTTCCGGCCCGCGGGCGCGTTCAAGACCTAACCTCCCTCCCCTCAGCCGGACGGGGCGGGACCCGAGCGGGTCCTGTCCCGTCCGGTGGGTCCGGCCGTACGGGAGGATGGCGGGCGTGGTCGACGTCCCGCGCCGCCGGTTCGAGGAGCTGGTGTCCGACGCCCTGGACGAGGTCCCGGAGGCGCTGACCCGGCTGATGGACAACGTGGTCGTGCTGGTCGAGGAGCGCGACCCGGGTGACCCCACCCTGCTCGGCCTGTACGAGGGGGTGGCGCTGACCGAGCGCGGCCACGACTACGGCGGCCTGCTGCCGGACCGGATCCTCCTGTACCGGCAGGCCATCCTGGACGTCTGCGGGACCGAGGACGACGTGGTGGAGGAGGTCGCGGTCACCGTGGTGCACGAGATCGCCCACCACTTCGGCATCGACGACGCCCGGCTGCACGAGCTCGGCTGGGGGTGACTACCGTCGGTCCGTGGGAACGTCGACTGAGCCGCTCGCCGGAGCCGGCCGGCTGCCGATCCGGATGCTGCACGACCGGGTGCTGGTCCGGCAGCCGGGCGAGGAGGGCGAGCGGCGGTCCGGCGGCGGCATCCTCATCCCGTCCACCGCGCAGGTCGCGGCGACCCGGCTGGTGTGGGCGGAGGTGCTCGCGGTCGGCAACCACGTCCGGGTGGTCGAGGTCGGCGACCGGGTGCTCTTCAGTCCCGAGGACCGCAGCGAGGTCGAGGTGCACGGCGAGGTGTACGTGATCCTGCGTGAGCGGGACGTGCACGCGGTCGCCGCCGAGCGGATCGAGGAGGCGACCGGGCTCTACCTCTGAGTTCCCGAGCCGCGGAGGCAGTCGTGAAGTACGTGATCCTCATCTACCGCAACCCGGCGTCCCGGCGGACCTGGGAGAGCCTGTCCGCCACCGACCGGGCCAGCGGGCTGCAGGTCTACCGGGAGCTGAACGCGGAGCTGGCCGCGTCCGGGGAGTACCTCGCGTCCGAGGCGCTGGCGTATCCGCAGGACGGTCGGCAGGTGTGGCGGCGGGAGGACGGCACGATCTCCAGCGACGGGCCGTACGCGGAGTCGAAGGAACACCTGGCCGGCTTCTACCTGGTCGACTGCGCGAGCCGGGAACGGGCCGCCGAGATCGCCGGCCGGGTGCCGGAGGCGGGCCTGGGCCTGGTCGAGGTGCGGCCGGTGCTGGACCTCGCCACGCTGCGGTGAGCGCGGACGGAGTGACCGTCCCGGAGGGGCTGCTGCGGGAGCTGGCGCCGCAGGTCCTCAGCGCGCTGGTCCGCCGGTACGGCGACTTCGACAGCTGCGAGGACGCCGTCCAGGAGGCGCTGCTCGCGGCCGCCGTGCAATGGCCGGCCGAGGGCCTGCCGGCTCACCCGAAGGGCTGGCTGATCACCACCGCATCCCGGCGGCGGATCGAGATGTGGCGCCGCGAGTCCGCGCGCCGGCTGCGGGAGCAGACCGTGGTCGCGCCGGCGCCGGCCGCCGAGGACGACACGCTGACCCTGCTGCTGCTCTGCTGCCACCCGGCGCTCACCCCGGTGTCCCAGGTCGCGCTGACGCTGCGCGCGGTCGGCGGGCTCACCACCGCGGAGATCGGCCGCGCGCTGCTGGTGCCCGAGGCGACCGTGGCACAGCGGATCAGCCGGGCGAAGCAGCGGATCAAGGCGGCCGGCGGGCGGTTCCGGCTGCCCCCGGAGGGCGAGCGGCCCGCCCGGCTGGCCGCGGTGCTGCACGTGCTCTACCTGATCTTCAACGAGGGTTACACGGCCAGCTCAGGTTCGTCGCTGCACCGGGTGGAGCTGACCGCGGAGGCGATCCGGCTGACCCGGCAGCTGCGGTCCCGGCTGCCGACCGGGGAGATGGCCGGGGAGGTCGCCGGGCTGCTCGCGCTGATGCTGCTCACCGACGCCCGGCGGCCGGCGCGCTCCCGCGCCGACGGCGGGCTGGTGCCGCTCGCCGAGCAGGACCGCGGCCGGTGGGTCGCCGGCATGATCGCGGAGGGCACCGAGCTGGTGAGCTGGGCGCTGGCGAGCGCGCCGGTCGGGCCGTACCAGCTGCAGGCCGCCATCGCCGCGCTGCACGACGAGGCGGCCCGCGCCGAGGACACCGACTGGCCGCAGATCCTCGCCCTGTACGACCACCTGCGGGCGCTCGCCCCCGGGCCGATGGTGACGCTGAACCGGGTGGTCGCGGTCGCCATGGTGCACGGCCCGGCCGCCGGCCTGGCTGCGCTACAGGAGGCGGTGGCCGAGCCGGGGCTGGCGGGACACCACCGGGTGCACGCCGTCCGTGCCCACCTGCTCGAGCTCGCCGGGGACACGGCCGGAGCGCGAGCCGAGTACGGCGTCGCCGCGCGGCGCACGCTGAGCATGCCCGAGCGGCGCTACCTGGAGTCCCGGGCGGCGGCGCCGGGGTGATGGCCAGCTGCGGGACCGGTGGGCAGTCGGACCTGCCTGCACTCTTTCGCCTGGGCCGGCCCGGCGTCTTGGAGGAGCGCCTCAGTCCCCGCGGCGCAGGCGCTCCAGCCAGGCGGCGGCGTCCGCGAACGCCGCGTCGTCGCGTCCTGGCGGCAGCCGCGGCGGCTCGCCGGGCGCACCTCGCGGGTACGAGCCGAGGTAGCGGACGTCGGCGCAGATGCGGCGCAGCGCGGCGAGCGAGTCGCCGACCCGGGCGTCCGCGACATGGCCCTCGGCGTCGAAGTAGAAGCAGTACCGGCCGAGCCGCTCCCCGGTCGGCCGGGACTCGATCCGGGTGAGGTTCACCCCCCGCACCGCGAACTCGGCGAGCACCTCCAGCAGCGCCCCGGTGTGGTCGTGCCGGATGAAGGCGACCAGCGAGGTCTTGTCCGCGCCGGTCGGCTCCGGTGGCGGCCCGGGCCGGGACAGCAGCACGAAGCGGGTCACCCCGCCCGGGTTGTCGGCGATGTCCTCGGCCAGCGGCACCAGCCCGTTGCGGGGGCCGGCGATCGGCGCGGCCACCGCCGCGTCGTACTCGTGCCCGGCGACCGCGACCGCCGCGGCCGCGGTGCTCGAGGTGAGCAGGACCTCGGCGGTCGGGAGCTGCTCGCGCAGCCAGCGGCGGGTCTGCGCCGCGGCGTGCGGGTGGGTCGCCACGGTCTTGACCGCGTCCACGGTGGTGCCGGGGCGGACCAGCAGCGCGAAGACGACCGGCAGCAGCACCTCGCGGGTGATCACCAGCGGCTCGCCGGTGGCCAGCTCGTCCATGGTGGAGGCGACGGAGCCCTCGACAGAGTTCTCCAGCGGGACCACGGCCGCGTCGGCGCCGCCGGTGCGGACCGCCTCGATCGCGGCATGGACGGTCGGCTGCGGCAGGGCCGCGGCACGGGCGGCGGCCGGGATCGTGCGGAGCGCGGCCTCGGCGAAGGTGCCCTCGGGGCCGAGGTACGCGAAGCGGGTGGGTGGAACGCCGGGCACGGTGCGGACCCTAGCGGCCGCGCCCTGCCGAGGTGCTGCCCGCGGTCGGCCCGGTCACACGGCCGTCGGCGCCCCGCCGGCGGCCGGGCTATCGTGCGGCGGTGCACCGCGACGGCTACTCGGACCTGGGGTTCGCCCGGGTGGACGTGGACCGGGCCGGGCGGACCGGAGACCCGGAGGTCGTCTACGGGGCGGGCAAGACGGTGGAGCAGGGGATCGCGCTGGTCGCGGTCCTCCGGGAGGCGCACCCGGACCGGCCGGCGCTGGTCACCCGGGCAGCGGCGGAGCTGAGAGCCGCGCTGAAGGATGCGTACCGGGACGAGGCGCAGGTCGACGACGAGGCGCGGGCGGTGGCGGTGGGGCCGCTGCCGACCGCGAGTGGCACCGTCTGCGTGGTCTCCGCCGGCACGTCGGACGGGCCGGTCGCGGCGGAGGCGGCGTTCACCGCCCGGGTGATCGGCGCGAAGGTGCGGCAGGTGAGCGACGTGGGCGTGGCCGGGATCCACCGGCTGCTGGCGGTCCGGGACGTCCTCGACGCGGCGGACTGCCTGGTGGTGGTCGCCGGGATGGACGGGGCGCTGCCCAGCGCGGTCGGCGGGCTCACCGGCGTGCCGCTGGTCGCGGTGCCGACGAGCGTCGGCTACGGCGCCTCGTTCGGCGGGGTCGCCGCGCTGCTCACCATGCTCAACTCGTGCGCGCCGGGCGTGGTGGTCGCCAACATCGACAACGGCTTCGGCGCCGGGGTCTTCGCCGCCCGGGTCGCGCGGCGGGCCCGCCCGTGATCGGGTGGCTGGACTGCGCGGCCGGCGCCAGCGGCGACATGCTGCTCGGCGTGCTGGTCGACGCCGGCGTGCCGGCCGGCACGCTGCGCGCCGCCGTCGACGCGATCGGCGTCGAGCCGGTCGAGCTCTCGGTGTCCACGGTGCAGCGGCACGGGATCGGGGCCACCGCGGTCGAGGTCCGGGTGCCGGACACGGCCGGGACCCGGACCTGGGCCGACGTCCGCGGCCTGGTCGAGGCTGCCGGACTGCCGGACCCGGTCCGGGCCACCGCGCTGGACGCCTTCGCCCGGCTGGCCCGCGCCGAGGCCGCGGTGCACCGCACCAGCCCGGACGAGGTGCACTTCCACGAGGTCGGCGCGCTCGACGCGATCGCGGACGTGGTGGGCGTGGCGGCCGGGCTGCACGCCCTCGGCCTGGACCGGCTGGTGGCCGGTCCGGTGACCGTCGGCTCCGGCGGCACCGCACGCAGCGCGCACGGGGTCGTCCCGGTGCCGGCACCGGCCGTCCTCGGGCTGCTCGCCGAGGCGGGCGCGCCGATCCGGGGCGGCCCGGCGCCGTACGAGATGTGCACGCCGACCGGGGCCGCCCTGCTGGCCGCGAGCGTGACCGAGTGGGGTCCGCTGCCGCCGATGACGCCGGTCCGGACCGGCGCGGGCGCCGGCGGCCGGGAGCTCGCCGAGCTGCCCAACCTGCTGCGCCTCGTGCTCGGCGAGCCGACGCCGGCAGCGGGCAGCGCGGTGGTCCTGGAGACGAACGTCGACGATCTCGATCCGCGGGTCTGGCCGGACGTGCTGGAACGGCTGCTCGCGGCCGGCGCGTCGGATGCCTGGCTGACCCCGATCCTGATGAAGAAGGGTCGGCCCGCGCACACCCTGCACGTCCTCTGCGGACCGGGCGAGGTCGACGTAGTCCGCACCGAGATGTTCGTCGGGACCAGCACGCTCGGCGTCCGGGAGCTGACCGTCGGCAAGACGGCGTTGGACCGCGCCGCCGGCGAGGTCGAGGTCGGCGGCCGGCGCATCCGCACCAAGCTCGCCCGGCTGGCCGGACGCGTCGTCAACGTCAGCGTCGAGTACGAGGACGTGCGTGCCGCCGCCGACGCCCTCGGCCTGCCGGTCAAGGAGGTCCTGCGCGCCGCCACCGCCGCCGGGTACGAAGGTGCGGGCCGGTGAACCCCGCGGTCGTGCTGACCACGTTGCTGGTCATCCTGCCGGTCGAGCTGCCGGACAAGACGCTGATGGCGACGCTGGTGCTGTCCACCCGGTATCGGGCGGGGCCGGTGCTGCTCGGGGTGTCGGCGGCGTTCGCGGTGCAGTGTGCGATCGCGGTGACGGCCGGGCAGCTGCTGACGCTGCTGCCGGAGCGGCTGCTGGCCGGGGTGGTGGCGGTGCTCTTCGGGATCGGGGCGGTCATCCTGCTGCACGGCGGCAGCGCCGAGGAGGAGGACGAGCTCGGCGCGGCAAGGGCGGCGCGGCGCGGGCCGCTGGCGGTGGCGGCCACCTCGTTCGGCGTGCTGTTCGCCGCCGAGTGGGGGGACGCGTCCCAGCTGGCCACCGCCGCGCTCACGGCGCGTTACCAGGATCCGATCGCGGTCTTCATCGGGTCGTTCGTCGCGCTGGTCGGGGTGGCCGCTCTGGCGGTCGTGCTCGGCGGGATCATCACCCGGCGGGTGCCGCTCCAGCTCGTACAGCGGATAGCGGGCGTGCTCTTCGCCGTGTTCGCGCTGATCGCGCTGTGGGAGGCGATTCACCCGTAAGGAGTCAAGGGACTTGATCCTCGGTCACGGACCGGTATGGTAACGCGCGGTCCGGGGGGACTCCGGCGGGGAGAGGCACTCGATGGCGGGTCCGGGCAGGCACAGCAAGCACGCGCGCGGCCGCCACTCGGCGCAGTCGGCATCCTCGGCGGCGGCACGGCGTACGGCGCCGCTCGCCGCGTTCCTCGCCGTGCTCGTCGTCGCCACCGGCGCCGTCGGGGCGTTGGGCCTGCGCGACGGCGGCGGCCGTCCGACCGGACTGATCTCCGACAACCGGGTCCCGGACAACCGGGCCGACGCTCGGCCGAGCACGCGGCCGGCGCCGGACGACCAGGCGTCCCGGGACGAGCGGCCGGCGCCTGCGCTCGGGCCTATGGCCGAGGGCGCCGGTCCGGCCACGCCCTCGACGGCGACCGCGCCGTCGGCCACCGCGTCCGGGCCGGCGAGCCGGGCTCCCAGCCGGCCGGCGAGCCGGGCACCAACGGCCGGGCCGACCTCCCCGCCTGCACCGCCCACCAGCAGCGCCGCGGCACCGCCGACCAGCAGTGCTCCGGCGCCGCCCGCCGGGCTCACCGCGGAGGTGACCCGGCTGACGAATGCGGAGCGGGCCGGGGCCGGCTGCGCGGCCCTGCGGGTCGACCCCCGGCTGACTGCCGCCGCGCAGGCGCACAGCGAGGACATGGTGGACCGGGACTACTTCAGCCACACCTCGCCGGACGGCGAGGGGCCGGGTGACCGGGCGACGGCCGCCGGCTACCCGAGCTGGTCCGGGGAGAACATCGCGGTCGGCTACCCGACACCGGCCGCGGTGGTCGAGGGCTGGATGGACAGCCCCGGCCACCGGGCGAACATCCTCAACTGCCAGTCCAAGGCGACGGGCGTGGGGTACGACGCCCGCCGCAACATGTGGACGCAGATGTTCGGCTTCGTATAGGGCGTCGGGAAATGGAACGGGGACCGGCCTCCGCGCGTTCAGCAGACGTGCACGGTGTCGGGTCGCGCTCGGGACGGTTCGGCGCCGCCTGGCTGATCGGGACCGTGCTGGCCGTCCTGGCGTTCTCGCCGGTGCCCGCAGCCGCGTCCTGGACCGGCGCCGTGACCGGCACGGTCAGCGGCGCCAAGGCCGTCGCCCCGCCGCAGGCCAAGCGGCTGCAGCCGACGAGCGCCGAACAGGCGCCGTCGGTCGCCGCGGTGCTGCCGGTGGCGCTGGTGCTCGCGCTGCTCGTCGGACTCGCCGCCGCGGTCCTGGCCGAGCGGGCCCGGCGGCCCCGGTCCGGACGACCGCCCCGGCCGGGTCGCGGACCGCCGCTCGCTGTCCGCTGACCCGGCCGCGTGGTACGACCCGCACCGGAGACCGTGGTGCGCGCCGACCGCGGCGCCTCGTGACGGACGCCCGCAGGCCGCCGTCACGTACCCCGTCAGGAGACCGTGTTGGCAGTCCCGTCCGCCCCTGCCCCCACCCCTGCCCACCTCACCCGCCACCTGCCCGCGCTGCGTGCGGCCCTGCTGGAGCAGCGCCGCTTCCGCGCCGACCAGCTCAGCGCGCTGCGCGCCGAGGCGCCGACCGACCAGGCGCGCGAGGAGGTCACCGTGACCCTCCGCCGGGCCGCCCTGGTCGCGCTCGCCGGCATCGACGCCGCGCTGGCCCGGATGCGGGCCGGCCGCTACGGCCGCTGCGTGCGGTGCCACACGACGATCCCACTGGAACGGCTGGAGATCCTCCCGGCCATGGCGCTGTGCATGACCTGCCAGCGCCCGGAGCCGGCCCGCTGACGCTCTCAGGCCGCCGGTACCACCGTGCCGGTGACCTCGCCGAAGCCGATCCGGGTCCCGTCCGGGCCCGGCGCGGTGGCCGCGATGGTCACCGTGTCCCCGTCGGAGAGGAAGTCACGGGTCTCGCCGCCGGGCAGCTCGAGCGGCTCGCTGCCGTTCCAGGTCAGCTCGATCAGCGAGCCCAGCTGGTCGCGCCGGTCGCCCGAGACGGTGCCGGAGGCGAAGAGGTCCCCGGTCCGCAGGCAGGCGCCGTTGACCGTCAGGTGCGCAAGCTGCTGCGCGGCGGTCCAGTAGAGGCCCGCGGCGGACGGCCGGGACACCACCTGCCCGTTGAGCCGGATCTCCAGCTGCAGCGCGAGCCCCGGCCCGGCCGGCCGCAGGTAGTCCAGCGGCGCCGGGTCCTGCTCCGGCGGCTCGACGAAGGCGTCCTCCAGCGCGGCCAGCGGCACCACCCAGGGCGACACCGAGGTGAGGAACGACTTGCCCAGGAACGGCCCGAGCGGCTGGTACTCCCATGCCTGGATGTCGCGCGCGCTCCAGTCGTTGACCAGCAGGACGCCGAAGACGTGCCGCCGCCAGTCGGCGGCGGACACCGGCCTGCCCAGCACCGACGGGGCGCCGACGACGAAGCCGACCTCCGCCTCGATGTCGAGCCGGACCGACGGTCCGAACACCGGCGCCGGCGAGTCCGGTGCCTTGCGCTGCCCGCGCGGCCGGACGACGTCGGTGCCGGACACCGCGACCGTGCCGGCGCGGCCGTGGTAGCCGATCGGGAGGTGCTTCCAGTTCGGCGGCAGCGGCGGGGAGTCCGGCCGGAAGATGCGGCCGATGTTCGTCGCGTGCTGCTCCGAGGAGTAGAAGTCGACGTAGTCGGCGACCGTGAAGGGCAGCACCGGGCGCACCTGGCCCCGCGGCAGCAGCGCCGGCTCGACCACCTCGCGGTGCCGCTCGTCGCTGAGCAGGTGCACCAGCGTCGCCCGCAGCGCCGCCCAGCCATCGGGGCCCTCCGCGAGCAGGTGGTCCAGCGACGGGCCGCGGACCAGGAAGGCGAGCTCGCCGTCGATGCGCTCCAGGGCGCCGGCGAGGTCGAGCACCAACTCGCCGATCGGCACGGCCACCCGGGGGCGTTGGTGGCCCGGCCACTCGACCACCCCGTACGGCAGGTTGGCGATCCCGAACGGGGAGTCGGCCGGCACCGGCAGCCAGGTCGTCGTCACGCCTGCCGAGGCTATCGGAGCCGGCGGCCGACGGCGGCGGCCGCCTCGACCACCGCGGGACCGACGGCGGCGGCGTCGAGGTCGGCCAGCGCGACGACGCCGACGCTGGCTTCCAGGCCCGGCAGGTCCCGGACCGGGGCGGCTACGCCGTGCGCGCCGGGCTGCAGCTCGCCGGCGGTGACGGCGATGTCCCCGCCGGTGGCCGGCGCGCGGCCGAGCAGGATCGCCCGGCCGGCGGCGCCCCGGTCGACCCGGTGCCGGGTGCCCACCCGGTACCCGACGTGGAAGTCGGTCCAGGACGGCTCGACGACGGCGACGGCCAGCGCGTCGTCGCCGTCCAGGACGGTGAGGTGGGCGGTGGCGCCGACCCGCTCGGCGAGCGCGCGGAGCGGGCCGCGGGCGGCGTCGCGAAGCTCGGGCAGCACGCGCCGGGCGAGGTCGAGCAGCCCGAGCCCGAGCCGGACCCGGCCGTCCGCGGGCCGGCGGACCATGGCATGCGCCTCCAGCGCGGCGACCAACCGGTAGACCGCGGCCCGGCTGGTGCCCAGGCCGTCGGCAAGCTCGGACACCGACAGGCCCCGGTCGGCCCCGGCCAGCAGGGCGAGCAGCCGCAGCCCGCGGTCCAGCGCCTGCGACGACTCGACCCGGGCCGGGGCGGTCACGACGGCGACCAGAGGCCGAGGGCGGCCAGGTCGGCCAGCGGCTCGGTGACGCTGCACGAGCCGAAGGACCGGAACGCCCCGCGGGTGTCCACCTCGCGCAGCCCGGCGACCAGCCGGTCCGCGGAGGTCTCGGCGAGCGCCGCGGCCACCTCGTCCACGGGACCGCCGCGGGCCGCGACACCGGAGGCCACCAGCACGTTGAGGAAGCCGTGCGCATCGTCGTGCCGCACCGCGGAGTGCAGCCCGGCAGTGCACTTGAAGGGGAGCGGCACGCCGTGGTGGCAGGCCGCGATCCGCTCGGCGAGCGCGCCGACCGGCGGCACCACCGCGCCGCCGGTCCGGAACTTCGGGTACACCGGCCGCTCCGGCCACTCCGCCCGCTCCGGCCACTCCAGCCGCTCCGCCCGGCGCGCCTGCCGAGCCTGCAGCTCGGCCAGCGCCGACCGGCCCGGGTCCGCCCACGGCAGCTCGACCCACACCGGCAGGTCCGGCGCCAGCAGCGGGTCCACCGCGGCGACGGTCGCAGCCGGCCCGCCGGCGTCCAGCGGCAGCTCCACCCGGTCCAGGTGCAGCCGCCCGTCCGCCTGCACCGCGGCCACCGCGTCCGCGAGCCCGGCGCGGTCCGGCCCGGCGATCAGCCCGACGGCCAGGCGGTCACCGGCCCGCAGCTCGGCCCGCAGTTCCCCGACCCGGTCGAGCGGGCACAGGAACGGCCCGATCAGCTCCGCGTACGGCGCGGCGAGGTGGTACCGGTGCGCCGGCACCGCGACCGGCATGGGCGCGCTGCCCGGCGGGAACACCGCGGCGTCGTCCACCAGCCCGGCCAGCAGCGCCCTTGACATGCCCGCCACGATAGCGGAGTGTCCTATCAGAGGACAGTGGTGTCCGCTCAGCGGACGTAGAGGAGGCGCGCGCGATGCCGTACTACCGGCGGGTCGGCGAGGTGCCGGGCAAGCGGCACACCCAGTTCCGCAAGCCCGACGGCGGGCTCTACGCCGAGGAGCTGATGGGTGTCGAGGGCTTCTCCGCGGACTCGGCGCTGCTCTACCACGAGCACCTGCCGACCGCGATCGTCGACGCCCGGGTGCACGAGGAGCCGGCGGTGACGCTGACCGCCAACCACCCGCTGCTGCCCCGGCACCTGCGCACCCACAAGCTCGACGCGGGCCCCGCGGACGTGGTCACCGGCCGGCAGGTGCTGCTCGCCAACGACGACGTCCGGCTCGGGTACGCGGTCGCCGACCGGCCCTCCCCGCTCTACCGCAACGCCACCGGCGACGAGTGCGTCTACGTCGAGTCCGGCTCGGCCACGGTGCAGACCGTTCTCGGCGCGCTCGAGGTCGGCCCCGGCGACTACGTGCTGCTGCCCACCTCGACCACGCACCGCTGGGTGCCGACCGGTGACAGTCCACTCAGGACACTCATCGTCGAGGCGCGCGGGCACATCGGGCCGCCCCGGCGGTACCTCTCGGCCAAGGGCCAGTTCCTGGAGTCCTCGCCGTACTGCGAGCGCGACCTGCGCGCGCCCGCGGAGCCGTTGCGGCAGAGCGGGTCCGATGTGGACGTCCTGGTGCGACACCGCACCGGGATGACCCGGCTGACGTACGCGGAGCATCCCTTCGACGTGGTCGGCTGGGATGGCTGCCTCTACCCGTACGCGTTCAACCTGGCGGACTTCGAGCCGATCACCGGCCGGGTGCACCAGCCGCCGCCGGTGCACCAGACCTTCGAGGGACCCAACTTCGTGATCTGCTCCTTCGTCCCGCGCAAGGTGGACTACCACCCGCTGGCGATCCCGGTGCCGTACAACCACGCCAACGTCGACTCGGACGAGGTGCTCTTCTACACCGGCGGGAACTACGAGGCCCGCAAGGGTTCCGGGATCGAGCAGGGCTCCATCTCGCTGCACCCCAGCGGCTTCACGCACGGGCCGCAGCCGGGCTCGGTGGAGCGGGCGCTCGGGGTCGAGGCGTTCGACGAGCTGGCCGTCATGGTGGACACCTTCCGCCCGCTGGCGCTCGCACCCGCCGGGCGTGCCTGCGAGGACCCGGGATACGCCTGGACCTGGGCCGGGCGGCACAGCGGCGGCTGAACCCGGCACCGATGCGTCGGTACCATGGCCGGATGGCCGCGCAGGGAACCAAGGGGGTGGCGCGGCCGATCCGGCTCTTCGGCGACCCGGTACTGCGCACGCCGACCGACGAGGTAGTCGACTTCGACGAGTCGCTGGCCCGGCTGGTCGACGACATGTTCGCGTCCATGTACGCGGCGCAGGGCGTCGGGCTCGCGGCGAACCAGATCGGCGTCGGGCTGTCGGTCTTCGTCTACGACTGCCCGGACGGCTCCGACCAGCGGCACGTCGGGCACGTGGTCAACCCGGTGCTGGTGTCCACCGGCGGCGAGCTGGACGAGGCCGGCGAGGGCTGCCTGTCCGTGCCAGCGCTCTACTACGACAACGCCCGCCCGTCGTACGCGGCGGTCGAGGGGGTGGACCTGACCGGGACGCCGGTCCGGGTCGCCGGCGACGGGCAGCTCGCCCGCTGCCTCCAGCACGAGACCGACCACCTGCACGGGCTGCTCTTCCTGGACCGGCTGCACGGGCGGACCAAGCGCCGCGCGATGCGCGAGGTGATGTCCGCCGACTGGTCCGACCGCTGACCGGGGTCCGTGCGGGTAGCTGCCGCTCGGGCGGCAGTTGCTCACACGGACTCGGCGGAGGCCTGCGCCGCAGCGGCGACCGCGGCGGCCACCGCCGTCGGGACCTGCGGGTCGAAGACGCTGGGCACCACGTACGAGGGGTTGAGCTGCTCGTCGGTGACCACCGCGGCCAGCGCCCCGGCCGCGCGCAGCAGCATCGGGGTGGTGATGTGCCGAGCGCGAGCGTCCAGCAGGCCGCGGAACACCCCGGGGAAGGCGAGCACGTTGTTGATCTGGTTCGGGTAGTCGCTGCGGCCGGTGGCGATCACCGCGGCCACCTTGCGGGCCGCGCCCACGTCGACCTCGGGGTCCGGGTTGGCCAGCGCGAAGACGATCGGCTCCGGGGTCATCAGCTCCAGCCACGCCGGGTCGATGACGCCGGCCGCGGACACGCCGATCACCACGTCCGCCCCGGTCATCGCGTCGGCCAGCTCACCGGTCACGCCGGCCCGGTTGGTGGCCTCCGCCAGCCGCCGCTTCGCGCCGGTCAGCCGGGGGTCGGCCGGCGACAGGATGCCCTCCCGGTCCCACACCAGCAGGTCCCGCGCCCCGGCGGCGAGCAGCAGGTCGACCACCGCGGTACCGGCCGCGCCGGCGCCGGCGACCACCAGCCGGACGTCCTCGAGCCGCTTGTGGACACAGCGCAGCGCGTTGGTCAGCGCGGCCAGCACGACGATCGCGGTGCCGTGCTGGTCGTCGTGGAAGACCGGGATGTCGAGCAGCTCGCGCAGCCGGCGCTCCACCTCGAAGCAGCGCGGCGCGCTGATGTCCTCCAGGTTGATGCCGCCGAAGCCGGGCGCTATGCACCGGACCACCTCGACGATCTCGTCCACGTCCCGGGTGTCCAGGCAGATCGGCCAAGCGTCGATCCCGGCGAACCGCTTGAAGAGCACCGCCTTGCCCTCCATCACCGGCAGCGCCGCCCCCGGACCGAGGTCGCCGAGGCCGAGCACCGCGGTGCCGTCGGTCACCACGGCGACGCTGTTGCCCTTCAGGGTCAGCCGCCGGACGTCATCCGGGTTGCTGGCCAGCGCCTGGCAGATGCGGGCCACGCCCGGCGTGTACGCCATCGACAGGTCGTCCCGGGTGCGCAGCGGCACCTTCGACTGCGTCTCCAGCTTGCCGCCGAGGTGCAGCAGGAAGGTCCGGTCGCTGACCTTGCGGACGGTCACTCCGTCGACCTGGCCGAGGGCGGCGACGACCTCGTCCGCGTGCTCGCCGTTGACCGCGGAGCAGGTGACGTCGACGGTGATGCGGTCGTGCCGGGACTCGGCGACGTCGATCGCGGTCACCACGCCGCCGGCGGCGCCGACCGCGGTGGCGATCCGGCCGACCACCTCGGGTTCGGGGTCGGCCAGCAGCCGGACGGTGATGGAGTACGACGCGCTGGTGGGGACCGGGCGCGGGGTGGACGCGGTCCGGGGCGCGGGGTCGGCGCTGACCATGCGGTCATCCTGCCACCGCCGGCTCCGGGGCTGGCCCGTCCACCCGTTCGCGCACCGCGCCCGCCGGTGGCTCCGGCCGGTCAGCCGTTCGCCGGATCCGCGTCGGGGAAGCCGGTGGCCGAGTTGGCCGCCAGCGCGGCCGCCGCCCGCCGCTGCCGCACCCGCCGCCCGATCCAGGCGGCCCCGCCCAGCACCGCGTAGAGCACCGCCATCGGGATCGCCCACGGCGCATGCCCGTCCCGAACCGCCCGGCCGGCGTTGACCAGCGCGAGCACGAGCAGCCCGTACACCAGCCAAGGGTGCGCGACGCCCCGGTCGGAGGAGCGCAGCGTCGCCGCGGCGAGGGCCCGGGCCGGCGCGCGCAGCGGCTCGGGGGCGGCCCGTCCGCCCCGGACCGCCTCCCGCACCGCGGTGAGCTCCTCGTGCGTCATCGGGTGGTCCCGGCGCACCTCCAGCTCGAGCCGGGACAGCACGGCCCGCCCCGGGTCGCGTCGCTCCGCCACGCGTCAGTCGTACCGCACTGCGGACCGCTCAGTCGTACCCGCCCTGGGCGGCGCACAGGTCGTAGAACACCGTGGTGGCGAAGGTCTCGCCGCCGATCAGCGCGTAGCTGTGCCCGTCCAGCACCCGCTGCCGCAGCGTCCGCGTTCCCGGGACCAGCGATCCGGAGCCCGGCTCCAGCCGCACCGCGGCGGCCGTGCCGGAGCGCTCCCGGACCATCCGGGTCGGCACCAGCCGCACGCAGACGTCGTTGCGCAGGTGCTCGAGCAGCCCGGCGTCGGCCCGCCCGTGCCGGCAGCGGTCGGTGACCCGCAGCTGCAGCGGGCGCCGGTAGTAGCGCCAGGCTCCGCACGCCCGCCGCACCTTCCGCACCGGGCCGGAGCCCGACCGGAAGGCGTCCACCGCGGTCGCCCGGCAGCGCCGGGACCAGTCCTTCTCGCCGAGCGGCACCCGCTCCGGCCGTACGCCCGGGAAGCGCAGCTCGCCGGCCAGCGCGCGGGCCCGGCCGGACAGCTCGGAGGTGCGCAGCACCTGGTCCAGCACCGCGTTCCAGAAGCGGTCCAGGCCGACCGCGCGGACCCGGCCCAGCGCCGGCTCCCAGGCCAGCCGGGGCTCGGCCTCCAGCATCAGCGTGATGTCGTTGATGTCCTTGAGCCGGATCACGTAGTCGCCGGCCGCGTTGCCCAGCAGCAGCGGCAGGTTCTCCGCCGGCTCCCAGAGGTGCAGCCCGGTGCCGGAGAGCGGACAGGGCGCCAGCCGGCAGTGCCGCACCGAGTAGCCGGCGAAGTGCACGTCCACCCGCAGCGGCACCGGCCCGACGTACCTGCGGACGGCCACCTGCCCGTACACCAGGCCGGTCGCGGCGTCCCGCTTGAGCCAGGGCAGCTCCTCCGGATACCAGTCGTAGCCGCGGCTGCGCAGCCAGCCGGCGAGCCGCCACGCCTCGTCGACATCGTCGACCAGCACGTCGAGGTCGCCGACGTCCCGGATGCTGCCGTCCCGGTAGAGCCCGCGGGTGGCCAGGCCCTTGATGCCGGCCACCGCCAGGCCCAGCTGGGCGACCCCCGCTCCGAGCTCCGCCCACGACTCGACGAGCAGCTTGCGGAGCAGCGCGTAGCGATCGGCCCACTCGCTGACCCCGGGCACCCGCCCGCGCAGCCGCAGCTCGCCGGCGGTGACCACGCGGTGCCGCAGCAGCATGTCCACGGCGCGGTCCGGGTCGGCCAGGGCGGCGTCCACCGCATCGGTCACGGACCAGGCCGGCGCCACGTGCGCAAGGGCGAGCAGGTCGTCGTCCGCGTGCCTGGGCATCGTCATACCGGGACCGTGATACCTGGACCGTGATACCTGAACATCGTCGGCTCGGGATCGGCGGCGCGGGACATCGGGTGAGAATACCCGCGCGGACGGGACGATACGGCCGGAGCAGGCATCCGGCGGCCAGGGCTCAGCCGCGTTCGGTCATGGTGTAGCGCAGCTTCGCCATCATGTTCTCCGCACCCGGCACGATGTCGGCCGCGGCGAAGAGCTCGTCCACCCGCCCCGCCAGCACCGCGGGATCCCAACGGGACCCGCCGTTCTCCACCGCCGCGGCGGACGTCCACGGCCGGTAGAGCTCGACCGCGTCGCCCTGCACCCCGAAGACCTTGCCGCTGATGTGCGCGGCGGCGTCGCTGACCAGGAAGGCGACCAGCGGCGCCACGTTGTCCGGGTGCCAGAAGTCGAAGCCGTCGCCGCCGGCGCCGCCGGGGATCGGCCCGTACGCCCCCTCGGTCATCCGGGTGCGCGCGGCCGGTGCGATGGCGTTGCAGGTCACCCCGAGCCGGGCCGTCTCCATCGCGACGATGGTCGCCAAGGCGGCGATGCCGGCCTTCGCGGCGCCGTAGTTGGCCTGCCCGAAGTTGCCGAGCAGGCCGGAGGTGGACGCGGTGCAGACGATGTGACCGGGACCGCCGGCGGCCTTCCAGTGCCCGACCGCGGCGTGCGTCGGCGCGTAGTGGCCGCGCAGGTGCACCCGGATGACGGTGTCCCACTCCTCCGGCGTCATCTTCAGCAGCGTGCGGTCGCGCAGCACGCCGGCGTTGTTGACCAGCCCGTCCAGCCGCCCGTACGACTCCAGTGTGGTCGCGATCAGCCGATCGGCCACCTCGACGTCCGAGACGTCGCCCTCCACCAGCACCGCCGAGCCGCCGGCCGCCTCGATCTCGGCGACGACGTCGGCGCCCACCGCCGGGTCGTACTCGTTGAGCACGACCGCGGCGCCCTGCCGGGCGCACTCGATCGCCTCACCGCGGCCGATCCCGCGCCCGGCGCCGGTCACCACGACCACCTTGCCGTCCAGCAGTCCCATGCCCGCGAACCTACCGCCCGGTAGTGGACGCCGGGACGTCGCGCCGCAACGCTAGAGTGCCGCCGTGACCGGCTACGTCGACAGCGAGGTGGGCCGGCTGCGCACGGTCCTGCTGCACCGCCCCGGCGCGGAGCTCAAGCGCCTCACTCCGCGCAACAACGACCAGCTGCTCTTCGACGGGATCCCGTGGGTGGACCGCGCCCAGGCGGAGCATGACGGCTTCGCCCAGGCGCTGCGCGACCACGGCGTCGAGGTGCTCTACCTCGCCGACCTGCTCGAGCGCGCGCTGCAGGAGCCGGTCGCCCGCGAGCTGACCATCGACGCGGTGCTGCACGACCCCCGGCTGGGGCCGACGCTGCGCTCGGTCGTCGGGCTGCACCTGGCCGACCTGCACCCGGCCGACCTCGCCGGAGTGCTGATGGCCGGCCTCACCCAGCGCGAGCTGAAGACCGGCCGCGGGCTTACCCACCGGCTGATGGACGAGCACGACTTCGTCGTCGACCCGCTGCCCAACCTGCTGTTCACCCGCGACTCCAGCGTGTGGATCCGCGGCGAGGTGGCGGTCACCAGCCCGTCCATGCCGGCCCGCCAGCGCGAGGCCACCGTGCTGCGGGCGATCTACCTCGCCCACCCGCGCTTCGCCGGCACCGGGTCGCTCTACGAGCCGAACGCCGAGTGGCTGGAGGGCGGCGACGTGCTCCTGCTCGGCCCGGGCGTGCTGGCCGTCGGCACCGGGCAGCGGACCACTCCCGCCGGCGTGGAGACGCTGGCCCGGCGGGTCTTCGCCGAGGGCCTGGCGCACACCGTCCTGGTCATCCCGATCCGGCAGGAGCGGGCGACCATGCACCTGGACACCATCTGCACGATGGTCGACGTCGACGCGGTGACGCTCTACCCACCGGTCGCCAACACGCAGGCGTACCCGGTCACGGCGGGCTCCGACGGCGAGCTCGTGGTGGGCGAGCCGGAGCCGTTCCTGGCGGCCGGCGCACGGGCGCTCGGGCTGGACCGGATCCGGGTGATCGGCACCGGGCTGGACCCGGTGATCGCCGAGCGCGAGCAGTGGGACGACGGCAACAACACGCTGTGCGTGGCGCCCCGGCTGGCGATGGCGTACGAGCGGAACACGGAGACCAACGCGCGGCTGGAGGAGGCCGGCATCGAGGTCATCCGGATCGCCGGCAGCGAGCTGGGCAGTGGCCGCGGCGGCCCGCGGTGCATGTCCTGTCCCGTCGTCCGGGACCCGCTGCCCGCCGCCGGGACCCCGCCGGCGGGCGGGTGACGCTCGTCTGCACGGGGGACGGCCTGCGGCTCGAACGCCGCTTCCTGCTCCCTGCCCTGCCGCGGGCGCTCGCCGCCGGCACCGCCTGGCTGGTCGAGGAGCGCTACCTGGCCGGCACCGGGCTCGCGCTGCGCCGCGCCGTGTCCCCGATCGGGCCGGCGATGGGCGCGCGGCCGGAGCTCACCCTGGTCCAGCGGGTGCGGGCCGCCTCGGACCGGACCGTCCGGGTCACCCTGGCCGAGCCGCTCCGGCCGGAGACCTACGCGGCGCTGCGCCGGCTGCCTGCCGGCGTGCTGGTCTGGCGGCGCTACCCGGTCCGGCTCGCCGGCTGGCCGTGCGGGGTGGACGTGTTCGCCGGCGAGCTGTCCGGCCTGGTGCTGGCGCAGGCGGCTTTCGGCTCGGCGGCGGAGGTGGCCCGCTTCCCGGCGCCGGTCTACGCGGTGGCGGAGGTGACCGGGGACGAGCGCTTCGGCGAGGATGAGCTGGCCCGGACGTCAGCGACCGCGCTGGCCCGGGTGGTGTCCGAATACGGCATGCTGCTGCGCTGATACGGGGACCACCTGCCGGCGCACGCCTCAGCCGGCGGCTCACGGCCGACGAGCCCTGGTGCTCGTCAGGTTGCTCAGACCTGGAGCTCGGCCCAGACCGTGCTGATCGGGCCGACCCCGTTCTCGTGCCGGTCGACGCCCCACTTGCGGGCCAGCGCGTCGACGATCGCCAAGCCGCGGCCGCGCACGTCGGACGGGCCGGCGTCGCGGAAGCGCGGCGACTGGTGGCTGCCGCCGTCGGTGACCTTGAGCACCAGGCAGTCCGGCTCCACCGCCCACGACACCCGCAGCGTGTTGCCCGGCAGCGGTCGCCCGTACCGCACCGCGTTGCCGATCAGCTCGCTCACCACCAGCTGCGCGTCGTCCACCACCGCCGCGGACAGCCCCTGGCCGGCGAGATCGGCACCGACCTGCCGCCGTGCCTGCGCAGCACTCGATGGAGCGTGGGTGATCGTCACCATGCGCAGCACCGCTCTTCCGCCACTCCTTGACGGCTGCCAGACCATGTGGATATCCCCAGCGGCGCCGGACCGCAACCCTGCCGGCTCAGACGGGTGCCGGCGAGCCGGCGCCCGGCGGCCCGGAGCGCCTCAGTCCGGCCGGCGGAACTGGGCCGCCGCCACGCCGAGCATGGCCAGCCCGAGCGCCGCCACCACCAGCACGTCCAGCCAGACCGGCACTACCCAGCTGCCCCAACTGATCCCCGGGTCGAGCATCGCCCGGACGGCCGGGTCGAGGTCGAGCTGGTTGAAGACGGTGTGCCGCATCGGCTCCACCGCGTACGTCAGCGGGTTGACCCGGGTGAGCACGGTGAGCCAGGCGGCGAGCCCGGCCAGCGGGAACATCGAGCCGGACAGGAACATCATCGGCGTCAGCACCAGCTGCATGATCGGCATGACCGCCTGGAAGCGCTTGATCCGGGCCGAGATCATCAGCCCGAACGCGGTGATCGCCAGCGCGGTGAGGAAGAGCAGCGCGACCAGCGTCACGATCATCACCGGGTCGTACGGGACGCCGACCAGGCCGGCGAGCGCGAGCAGGATCATCGCCTGCCCGGTCGCCACCGTCGCGCCGCCGAAGCACTTGCCGACCAGGATCGCCGTCCGCGGCACCGGCGCGACCAGCATCTCCCGGAGGAAGCCGAACTCGCGGTCCCAGACGATCGAGATGCCGGCGAAGATCGCGGTGAACAGCGTCGAGGTGGCCACGATCCCGGGGAAGAGGAACGTGGTGAACTCGACGCCGCCGGTGCTCGGCCGGACCAGCCCGGACAGGCCGCCACCGAGCACGAAGAGCAGCAGCAGCGGTTGCGCCAGCCCGGACACCAGCCGGCCGCGGTCGCGGACGAAGCGGATCATCTCCCGCTGCCAGACCACCTTGACCGCCCGCAGCGTGTGCCGGGGGCCGGAGCCGGCGAGCTGGACCGGGACGATCGGAGTGGCCGCCACCGCGGCGGCGACGTCGGCGGCGGTGCCGGTGCCGGCAGCACCGGTCGGGGTGGCACCCCCGGGGACCGGCACCAAGCCGTCGGCACCGGACGGCTGAGCCGGTCGCGCCGCTGGTGGCCCGGCAGGCGGCGAGGCGGCCGGCGGGGGTCCCGGGATCGGGGTGGTCACGCTCATCGCCTCCCGGCGCGGAACATGGCAGGGATCCGGTCCGCGGTGGTCGCCTCCGCGTCCCGGATGGTGTTGCCGGTGTGGGCGAGGAAGACGTCGTCCAGGCTCGGGCTGGCCACCCGGACCGAGCGGATGGACACCCCCAGCTCATCGAACAGCCGCGGCACGAAGCGCTCCCCGTCCGCGACCGCGAACGTCACCTCGCCGGAGTGCATGCCGGCCTCGATGCCGAAGCGGCTGCGCAGCGCGGCGATCGCGGCCTCGTCGTCGGCGGTGGTGATCTGCACCCGGTCCTTGCCGACGCCGGCCTTGAGCGCCTCCGGGGTGTCCAGCGCGACGATCCGGCCGGAGTCCATGATCGCGATCCGGTCGCAGTGCTCCGCCTCGTCCATGTAATGCGTGGTGAGGAAGACGGTGATGTCCTCGCGCTCGCGCAGCGCCCGGATGTAGTCCCACACCGAGGCGCGACTCTGCGGGTCCAGCCCGATCGTCGGCTCGTCGAGGAAGAGCACCCGGGGCGAGTGCAGCAGGCCGCGGGCGATCTCCAGCCGGCGCCGCATGCCGCCGGAGAAGGTCTGCACGACGCTCCCGCGCCGCTCGGTCAGGCCGACCATCCGGAGCATGTCGTCGATCCGCTGGTGCAGCACCGCGCGGGGCACGCCGTAGAGCTCGGCGTGGAAGCGCAGGTTCTGCTCGGCGGTGAGGTCGGCGTCCAGCGTCGGGTCCTGGAAGACCAGCCCGATGGAGCGGCGCACCTCGTCCCGCTCGCTCTGCACGTCGTGGCCGGCTACCCGGGCCGTGCCCGCGGTCGCCCGGGCCAGCGTGCAGAGGATGTTGATGGTGGTTGACTTGCCGGCCCCGTTGGGCCCGAGGAAGCCGAAGGTCTCTCCGGCCTGCACCTGGAAGTCGACGCCACGGACCGCCTCGATCTCCCCGTACCGCTTCTGCAGGCCGGTCACCTCGACGGCCGGCGGTCGCGAATCCATGGGAGTATCCCACCATTGGTTAGACCCCCGGTCAAGCCCTATGATGTCCGCATGCCGGAGCGGGACGTCGCCACGCTCACGCACCGGCTCGCCCAGCTGACCCGGCGGGCGATGGCCGAGCGGATAGCGCGCGAGAAGTGGGCGATCGAGGCCGGCTTCCGGCCCGGCTGCGTCGGCGTGCTGCACACGGTGGCCCAGCTCGAGCCGGTGTCCCAGCGCGAGGTCAGCTCGGTCCTCCTGCTCGACCCGAGCGACCTGGTCTCGCTGGTCGACATCCTGGAGCGGGCCGGGCTGCTGGAGCGGCGGCGGGACCCGACCGACCGCCGCCGGTACGCGCTGGAGATCACCGCCGCCGGCCAGCTCGCGGTCGCCCGGCTGCGCGAGATCGCCGAGGAGGCCAACGAGGAGGTCCTCGCCCCGCTGGACTCCGGCGAGCGGTCCGAGCTGGAGAAGCTGCTGTCCCGGATCGTCGCCCACCACACCGGGACGGACGGGGTCAGCCGTGCGGAGACAGCCGAGCCAGCACGTCCGTCGGCCGGTTCGTGATCACCGCGTCGACGCCCAGCCCCAGCACCAGGTCGATGTCCGCCGGCTCGTCCACGGTCCACACGTAGGCCGGGCGCCCCCGGGCGTGCACCCGGCGTACGTAGCCCGGGTGCGCCCGCAGGATGTGCACGCCCGGCCCGGCGATGTCGGCGGCCGCGGGCAGCGAGCCGTCCCGCCGCAGCACCGGGACCCGGTCGTAGAGCTGCACGGTCGGCAGCAGCGGCGCGAGCATCCGCACCCGGCGCAGCGCGACCGGCGCGAAGCTCATCACGGCCACCGGGGACGCGGCCCGGTCCGGCGGCTTCGCCAGCCCGAAGCGCTCCAGCAGCCCCACCAGCTTCTGCTCGACCAGCCCCGCGTACCGGGTCGGATGCTTGGTCTCGACCAGGAGCCGGACCGGCCAGCCGGCGTCGGTGACCGCCTGCAGCAGCCGTTCGAGGGTGAGCACCGGCGCCTCGGTGCTGTCCCGCTCCTCGATGAACGCGTCGGCGGAGGTCGGCAGCTCGGCGTGCCAGGAGCCGAAATCCAGCGAGCGCAGGTCGTCGAGGTCGAACTCGGAGACCACTCCGCGCCCGGACGAGGTGCGGTCCACCCGCCGGTCGTGCACGCAGACCAGGTGGCCGTCCCGGGTCAGCCGGACGTCGCACTCCAACCCGTCCGCACCCTCGTCGACGGCCCGCAGGTACGCGCCCAGGGTGTGCTCCGCCAGCGCGTACGACGAGCCGCGGTGTGCGACCACCAGTGGTCGGGCCGGCCTGCCCACCATGCTGCGATCGTCCTACCGTTCGTGGTCGTGGACTGCGATGTCGTGGACTTCGATCCCGCGTCCGGCGAGGTCGTCTCGGACCCGTACCCGGTCTTCGCCGCCGAACGCGCCCGGGCGCCGGTCTGCTGGCACGACGGGCTCGGCATGTTCCTCACGTTCGGGTACGCGGAGGCCGACACGGTGCTCCGGGACCGGCGGCTGGGCCGGCTCTGGACGCCGAGGTGGCCGGAGGAGTCGCTGGACGCCTTCACGCTGCTGCACGTGCACTCGATGCTGGAGAACGAGCCGCCGGTGCACACCCGCCTGCGCCGGCTGGTCGCGGCTGGCTTCGGGCGCGGCCAGGTGGAGCGGCTGCGGCCCCGGATCGCGGCCGTCGCCGCCGAGCTGGCCGAGGGGCTGGCCGACCACTTCCCCGGGACCGTCGACCTGCTCCCCGCGTACGCCGAGCCGCTGCCGGTGGCGGTGATCGCCGCCCTGCTCGGGGTGCCGGACGCCGACCGCGGGCTGCTGCGGCCGTGGTCCAACGCGATCGTGAAGATGTACGAGTACGGCGTGACGCCGGCGCAGCGGGCCACGGCGGAGACGGCGGCGGCCGAGTACGTCGCGTACGTACGGTCGCTGGTTGCGTACCGGCGCCGCTCGCCGGGAGCCGACCTGCTGTCCGGGCTGATCGGCATCCGGGACGCGGACGGGTCCCGGCTGTCCGAGGACGAGCTGGTCGCCACCGCGGTGCTGCTGCAGATGGCCGGGCACGAGGCGAGCGTGAACGTGGTCGGCAACGGGGTGCTCGCGCTGCTCCGGCACCCGGACCAGCTGGCCCGCCTGCGCGCGGAGCCCGGGCTGCTGGAGACCGCCGTCGAGGAGCTGATCCGGTACGACTCGCCGCTGCAGCTCTTCGAGCGGACCGCGAAGCGGGACACCGAGGTCGGCGGGGTGACCGTCCGGGCGGGCCAGAAGATCGCCGCGCTGCTCGGCGCCGCGAACCGGGATCCCGCGGTCTTCGCCGACCCGGACCGGCTCGACGTCCGGCGGTCGGTCAACCCGCACCTCGGCTTCGGCGCCGGCATCCACTACTGCCTCGGCGCCCCGCTCGCCCGGGTCGAGCTGCAGGTCTCGCTGGCCACCCTGCTGGCCCGCTGCCCGCACCTCGCGCTGGCCGGCGAGCCGGTCCGGCGCCCCGAGTTCGTCCTGCGCGGGCTGTCCAGCCTGCCGGTGAGTGTCGATCCGGGCGGTGTCGATCCGGGCGCCGGCCGTTCGTCAACGACCGGAAGCCGACGGACGAGGAGGCAGCGATGAAGTACCTGATGCTGGTGTGCGTGGACGGGTCGGTCGACCTGAGCCGGGAGGACGACCCGGTGGAGGCGGGCGCCCCCGACCCCGCCGACGTCTGGGTGGCCGAGACGGGCAAGCGCCGGCTGGACGGCGACCGGCTGCGGCCGCCCGCGGAGGCCACCACGGTCCGGGTCCGCGGCGGGCGGACCGTGCTCTCGGACGGCCCGTTCGCGGAGACCAAGGAGCAGATCGCCGGCTACGACGTGCTGGAGTGCGCCGACCTCGACGAGGCGATCGAGATCGCCTCGAAGCACCCGGTCGCCGCGTTCGGCATGCTCGAGCTCCGCCCGTTCTGGACCGGCTGAGCGCCGGGCGGGCCGCGGCGCGCGGCCCGATGTGCCAGCGCCCCGCCCCGACTGTCTTGGTCCGGACCGGGGAGTGCCGCGGAGCCGGTGACGTGGCAGGCTCCGGGGCAGGTGATCCGACGGGCGAGGAGGCCGCCGTGCAGGGACTGATGCAGGACTACCCGCTGGCCCTGCCGCCGGTGTTCGACCGGGCCGAGCGGCTCTTCGGCGGCAAGCAGATCATCTGGGGGACGGCGACCGGCCGGGAGCGGACCACGCTCGCCGAGTGGGCGGACCGGACCCGGCGGCTGGGCGGCGTGCTGGACGCGCTCGGCGTGCCGGCGGACGGCCGGGTCGGCACCTTCGCCTGGAACACGGCGGACCACCTCGGTCTCTACTGGGCGGCCCCGTGCTCCGGCCGGGTGCTGCACGCGCTGAACATCCGGCTCTTCCCGGAGCAGCTGACCTACGTCGTCAACCACGCCGAGGACGACGTGGTCTTCGTCGACCGGTCGCTGCTCGCACTGTTCTGGAAGCTGGTGCCGACCTTCGAGACGGTCCGGCACCTGGTGGTGATGGACGACGGCGCACCGACCGAGATCCCGGACGACCCGCGGGTGCTGCGGCTGGACGACCTGCTCGCCGACGCGCCGCCGGTGGACTTCCAGGTGCGGGACGAGAATGCCGCGGCGGCGATGTGTTACACGTCCGGCACGACCGGCAACCCCAAGGGCGTCGTCTACTCGCACCGCGCGCTCTACCTGCACGCGCAGTCTCTGACCAGCTCGGCCGGCGGCATCCGGCTGACGGAGCGGGACCGGGTGCTGCCGGTGGTGCCGATGTTCCACGCGAACTGCTGGGGCTTCGCCCAGGCCCCGCTCTTCGCCGGCGCCGAGCTGGTGCTGCCCGGGCCGCAGATGGCCCCGGAGCGGATCGCCTCGATGCTCGAGGACGAGAAGGTCACCTTCACCGCCGGGGTGCCGACGATCTGGATGGGCATGCTGGCCGAGCTCGACGGCCGGGACCTGTCCCGGCTGCGCGGCATCCTGTGCGGTGGATCGGCGGTGCCCAAGGCGCTGTCCGAGGCGTACCGGGCGAAGGTCGGCCTGCCCATCCTGCACGCCTGGGGGATGACCGAGACCAGCCCGCTCGGCGCGGTGAACTGGATGCCCAGCGCGTACGACGGGCTCGGCGAGGACGAGCTCGCGGACGCCCGGGCCCGGCAGGGCATCCCTCCGGTCGGCGTGGACGCCCGGATCGTCGAGCCGGGGACCGTCACCGAGCTGCCCTGGGACGACAAGGCGACCGGCGAGCTGCAGGTCCGCGGGCCGTGGATCGCGAAGGCGTACTACCGGGACGAGCAGAGCACGGACTCGTTCACCGAGGACGGCTGGCTGCGTACCGGCGACGTCGGCGCGATCGACCCGCACGGCAGCATCCGGCTGTCCGACCGGACCAAGGACCTGGTCAAGTCCGGCGGCGAGTGGATCAGCTCGGTCGAGCTGGAGAACCACCTGATGGGCCACCCGGCGGTCGCCGAGGCCGCGGTGATCGGCGTGTCGCACCCACGCTGGCAGGAGCGCCCGCTGGCCGCGGTGGTGCTCAAGCCGGACGCGTCGGCGACGAAGGAGGAGCTGATCGACTACCTGCGGCCGCGGGTGGCGAAGTGGTGGCTGCCGGACGACGTGGTCTTCATCGACGAGGTGCCGAAGACGTCGGTCGGCAAGTTCTCCAAGAAGGACCTGCGGGCCCGGTTCGCCGACTACCGGCTGCCCACCGTGGACGCCGCGGACGCGCCCTGACGCCTCACGCGTGCGCGCCGACCGTGACCTCGCCGATCGTCAGCTCGGCGATGCCGCCGAGGATCGCGCCGACCCGGTCCACCTGCGCGTCGAGCTCCCGCCGCCGGCCCGCGGAGAGGCGGGTGAGCGGCTCGACGGTGACGGCCAGCCGCCTGCCGGCCCGGCGCTGGTGCCAGACGCCGGCGACCACGCCGTCGATCAGCAGGACCGGGAAGTTGCCCGCCTGGCTGCCGGCCAGCGCGCGGTCCGCGGCCGGTCCGGGGTAGACCCGCTCCCGCGGGTGGCTGCCCACCGCGTACGCGTCGAAGTACGGCAGCAGCCGAACGCCGCCCGGCGCGGTGTCCGGGAAGGACTCGTCGCCGGCGACCAGCCAGCCCTCGACCCCGTCGACGTCCACCCGCCGCAGCTCGCCGCCCAGCTCGGCGAAGACCGCAGCCGCCCACGGCCGCGGCGCCGCCAGCCACTGCGCGAAGTCCCGCGGCCGAGCCGGCCCGTACGCGTGCAGGTAGGCGGTCAGCAGCGCCCGGACCCCGTCCGGGGCCGGGGCCAGGCCGGGCAGCCAGCGGCGCGGGCCGGTGTAGGTGACCTTCCGGCCCCGGTTGGGCCCGAAGCACAGCACCCCGCGGTGCGCCGCCAGCGAGGTCGCCTGCCGCCAGCGCGGCCAGAGCTCCTGGAAGGCCGGCATCACCTTCTCGGCCGCCCACGGGCCGACCGTGTCCGCCAGCGCCGCCGTCAGCTCGTCCACGGTCAGCTCGGCGTCCGCGAGCACCGCCGCGATCCCGTCCAGCACCGCCTCGGTCTGCTCCGGCCTGAGCCGGACGTCGTCGGGGAAGGGCGAGTGCGCCGGCAGCGCGGACAGCGCCCCGGTCCACATCGGCAGGTCCTCGGTCGGCAGCAGGTGCACGGTGCCGCGCGGGCCGAAGGTCTTGACCAGGGTGTGGTCGGTCCACAGCGCGGCCTGCACGGCCCGCCGGGTGCCGCCGGCGAGCCGCAGCGCGACGGACAGCTCGGCGGCGGACATCACCTGCGCGTGCGCCCCGCAGATGGCGCGCGCCACCGCCGCCGGCGAGGCGTCGAACGGCACCGCGAGCCCGTGCCGGGCCAGCCGCCGGGCCCGCACCGCCGCCCAGCGGAGGCCCACCGGGACCTCAGACGTCCCGGGCGTTCACGGAGAAGGTGCCCTCGCCGGCCGGCTCCACGCCCCAGGCGACGATCCGGTGTGGCCGGATCCGGAGGAACTGGGGCTTGAAGTTCGGGAACCGCGGGTGGATCGACTCGCCGCCGGTCTCGTGCGCCTCGGCCGTGCCGCGGATCTCGATCGCCTTCGCGCCCGTGCCCCACGACTCGTCGACCAGGAACGTGACCCTGGGGTTGCGCTTGCCGTCCCGCCACTTCTTGGAGTTGCCGAAGTCGATGCCGCCGACGTCGATGGCGTCCTCCGCCGCGTTGAAGGCGAAGGTGACCGGGACCAGGTGCGGCTGGCCGTCCGGACCGACGGTAGCCATCCGGCCCATCGTGGAGCCGGTCAGGTACTCCCGCTCGGCATCGGTGAAGACGCTCATGAACGGACCGTACGCCGACCGCGGGCCAGTGGCGTGACCAGCCCCGCGACCACCAGCGCGACGATCGAGGCGGAGAAGCCGTTGGTCGGCGAGATGTGGAGCAGATCCTGCGCGTCCCGCCAGAAGCCCTCCCAGCCGGGCCACTTCGCCAGGATCGTCGGCGTGGTCAGCTGGTACGCCGCGAAGCCGGCCGCCCAGGGCGCCAGCATGCGCCACCGGGCCGGCGCGTCCGCCGACGTGTCGTAGCCGCCGCGGGACAGCGCGAAGTCGACCAGGAAGGTGCCGGCGAGCGGCACGAAGACCGCCCCGATCAGGAGCAGGAAGGGCTCGTACGCGGCGCCGTCGATGGCCAGCGCGAGCAGCGTCGCGACCGCGCCCACGCCGAGCGCGAGCAGCCGCCGGTCCGCGCGCGGCACCACGTTCTGCACGCTGGTCGCGGTCGAGTAGATGTTCGCGAAGGCCTCGTCCACCTCGCAGACGGCGAGGATGACCAGCGCGACCGCGCCGGCCGGCACCGCGAGCAGCGCGCCGACCACGTCGTTGCCCGGCCCGGTCCCGTACGCCCGCAGCGCGAGCACGCCGAGCAGGAAGAAGGCGGCGGACGACAGCGCGTACCCGACGCCGGTGCCGATCGCGGCCGCCCGCCCGCTCCGGGAGAACCGGGAGTAGTCCGCGACCAGCGGGATCCAGGACACCGGCAGCGCGATGACCAGGTCCATCGAGATCCAGAAGCCGTCCCAGCTGCCCGCGGTGAGCTCGCCGAGCGGCCGGCGCGCGGTCTCGACCAGGAAGTACGCGGAGCTGGCGACGACCGCGACCACGGCGATCCGCTTGAGCAGCCGGACCGAGCCGAGCGGGCGCAGCGCCATCGCGGTCGCGACGCCGCCGGCCAGCAGCACGTACGCCCAGCGGGGCAGCCCGGCCCACACCGCCTGCGCGGCGAAGGCGATGATCCACACCTCGTACGCGGCCCAGCCGACGCACTGCAGCAGGTTGAGCGCGGTCGGCACGTACGACCCCCGGCGACCGAGCAGGCCCCGCAGCAGCACCATCGTCGGCACGCCGGTCTCGGCGCCGGCGCGGGCGACGAGTGCGAGCAGGGCACAGCCGAGTGCGGTGCCGGCGCCGATCGCCACCACGGTGGCCACGAAGGACTGGCCGGGCGCGACCAGGAAGGTCGCGGTGACCGGGATGAGCAGGCTGATCCCGAGGTTGGCCCACAGACCCAGCTGGTCGGCGAAGCCGAGCGACCGCGGCTGGTCCTCGGCCAGCGTCGCCGGAGCCTCGATCGGACGGTCGGCCGTGACAGCCATCGCACGCTCCCTACGCCGGCATGACCCGGACAGGTTCCGACGGTCGGCGGCCGCTCAGCCGCCCTCTCAGCCCGATGCGTCGGGCTCCCGTGTGTGGTGCTGTCACCGTACCGCCCGGGAACGGACCGGGCCAAGCGGCTCGTTTGCCCGGCATGAGCCTGCTGTGCCCGCACCTCGACTAGGACGCGGCTCCGGTTGGCCGCGGACCGGCCGGGGTAGCGAGGGCGCGTGACCAGCGAAGCCGACGGTGCAGCCGTCCGCGCGGCCGCCCGCGAGGTGGCGGGCACCGACGACTTCCGGCCCGGTCAGGCCGAGGCGATCGAGGCGGTGCTGGAGCGGGACACGCTGGCGGTCCTCGCCTCCGGCTCCGGCAAGACGCTGGTCTACGTAGTGGCGGCCAAGCTGATCGACGGCGTCACCCTGGTGGTGTCGCCGACCATCGCGCTGCAGCATGACCAGCTGTCCGCGCTGGGCCGGGCCGGGGAGAAGGCGGCGCTGCTCAACGGCACGCTGCCGGTCGCCCAGCGCCGTGCGGCGCTGGCGGACTTCACCGCGGGGCGGCTGGAGTTCCTGCTGCTGGCCCCGGAGCAGCTGGCCAACGAGGAGGTGCTGGCCGAGCTGCGCCGCGCCCCGGTCTCCCTGCTGGTGGTCGACGAGGCGCACTGCATCAGCGACTGGGGCCACGACTTCCGGCCGGACTACCTGGCGCTCGGCTCGGTGGTCCGCGCGCTCGGCTCGCCGCGGCTGCTCGCGCTCACCGCGACCGCCTCGCCGCGGGTGCGCGAGGAGATCACCCGCCGGCTGCGCATGCGCGATCCCGCGGTCGTGGTCCGGGACGCCGACCGGCCGAACATCTGGCTCGGCGTCGACCTGGTCGGCTCGGAAGCCGGGAAGCGGGACGAGCTGCTCCGCCAGGTGCTGCTCGCGCTGCACGGCGAGCCGGACCACGAAGAGGTGTCCGGGCGGTCGGCGCACGAGCCGCCGAGGCTGCCGACCGGCTCCGGCAGGGTCGCGCCCGGTGGCCCGGGCATCGTCTACGCCGCCACCCACAAGCGGACCGAGGAGCTCGCCGCGCTGCTCCGGGACAACGGGGTGGACGCGGTGCACTACCACGGCGGGCTGTCCCGGACCGACCGGGAGGCCGCCCAGGACGCCTTCATGACCGGCAAGGTCGATGTCATCGTCGCGACCAGCGCCTTCGGCATGGGCGTCGACAAGCCGGACGTGCGCTTCGTCTTCCACACCGAGCCGCCGGACTCCCTCGACGCGTACTACCAGGAGATCGGCCGGGCCGGCCGGGACCGCGAGCCGGCCCGGGCCGCGCTGTTCTACCTGCCGTCCGACCTGCAGCTGCCCCGGTTCTTCGCCGCCGGCGGCGGGCCGACGGTGCCGGAGCTGACCGGCGTGCTGGAGGCCGTCCGCGCCGACGGCCCGATATCACGCAAGGCGCTGGCCGGGAGCACCGGGCTGTCCGCCGCCCGGATCACCGCGATGGTGAACGAGCTGGAGGCCGCCGGCGCCGTCCGGTCCGGCCGGGACCGCCGGGTGTCCGCGACCGGCGCCCGCCGGGACGTTCCCGCCGCCGAGCTGGCCCAGGCCGCCGCCGACCGGCGGGAGCTGCACCGGCAGTACGCGAAGTCGGCGGTCGAGATGGTCCGGACGTACGCGGACTCCACCGACTGCCGGCGGCGGATTGTACTGGAGCTGCTCGGCGAGTCGCACCCGGAGCGGTGCGGGCACTGCGACAACTGCGACCGCGGCGAGAGTCTGGACTCCGCGGACCGCCCGTTCGCCGTCGGCCAGCGGGTCCGGCACCCGGAGTGGGGCGCCGGCAGTGTCCAGACCTACGAGGAGGGCGACCGGGTGGTGGTCCTCTTCGACGCCGGTGGCTACAAGACCCTCGCGCTGGCGGTGGTGGCGGGCCATCACCTGTTGGAGAAGATCTAGGCGACGGCGCCGGGAGCGCCGGAGTCCGTCACCAGCGACCGGCCGGCGGCGGTCCAGGACACCAGCCCGCCGGCGAGGTTGCGCGCGTCCCGGCCCTGGCCGCGCAGCCATGCCGCGACCTGCGCGGACCGGGCGCCGACCCGGCAGACCACGAGCAGCGGGTCGGCCGCCGGCACCTCCGCGACCCGAAGCACGATCTCGCTCATCGGGACGTGGGCGGAGCCGGCGATGTGGCCCACCGCCCACTCGTCGTCCTCGCGGACGTCGAGGATGGTCACGCCGTCGGCGACCTCGCCGGGCAGCATGCTGGGCACGGATCCGGGCTGCACCCGCCGATCCTGTCATCCCCGGTCCGAGTCCCCGGCTCCCCTGTCACGAGCTCCGGCATCGAGACCGTCTTGTTAGAACGGAGTGTGACTGGCTGACTACTCTTGAGTAGAGAAGAAGCCGAACGGAGGAATGGTGTCCCTGGACGAGATGGGCCGTACAGAAGAGTCGCCGTTGGCCCGGATGCCCGCAGGCCTGGCATGGAAGGACTTCTCGCAGGCCCTGCGGACCGCGGCGGTGGGCGGAAACGTGCTGCTCGCAGCCGCCTCGGCCGGGCTGGCCGTGTGGGCGGACGGGATCGGCCGCTACCTGCTCGGCGGCCTGCTCGTGCTCTCCGTGCTGCTCTTCCTCGGCCAGATCGCGGCGGCCGGGATCCGGCTCCGGCAGCAGGCCCAGCTGCAGCTGCTGCACGCCAAGCACCAGGAGGAGCTCAGCGCCGCCCGGGAGGAGGTCGCGCGGGCCACCGAGCAGGCCGCGCGGGCGGTCGCCGAGGCCGCCGGCAGCCAGGCGCTGCGCGGCCGGAACGCGGCGGTGCTGGCCGCGCTGCACGAGATGTGGCTCGGCTACCCGGCGCCGTACACCGACGACGTCGAGCTTACCTACCTGATCGGCACGGTCTCGGACGGCGACCGGGTGATCGAGCACCGGCACACCGTCCCGGCCCGCGGCGCCAGCCTGCCCTTCCTGCAGGGCCGGCTGACCACGCCGACGCAGCTGGACGCGGAGACGGTGACGCTCGCGGAGATCGACATGGTCACCCGGTCCGAGGACGACCGGACCGCGATCCGGCAGATCGCGCTGACCGAGAAGCCGGGCCTGCTGCGCTGCATGTTCGTCTTCACCCCGAGCATCACCGAGCCGACCGGCTGGTACGCGCGCTACCGGATGCCCGGGATGTGGGACACCCTGCGCAGCACCGGGCACGACCGGCTCACCTGGACGCCGTCGCCGCGGGTGGCGGACCCCGGCCGGTCCACGCTGGCCCGGCTGACCGTCAACTTCGACTTCCCGCCGGAGGCGGGCGACGACGTCTTCGTCCGGGACCGGGACAACCGGGAACTCAAGCGGCTGACCGGGCCGGACGGGTCACTGCGCTACCGGTGGACCTGCGACGAGCCGCGTCCGGAGCGCTACACCTGGGAACTCTGGTGGGCCCGCCCGGTCGATGACCACCTCCCCGCCGCCGGCTGACGCCGCCGGTCCCGGTCCCGGGCTCGGGCTTGCGCTCGGGCTCGGGCTCGGGCTCGGGCTCGGGCTCGGCGGGACGGTCCGGCCGCGCCCGGCAGGCACGCCGGACGAGGCCCGTCTACACCGGGCCGCCGCCGCCATCTCGCCGCTCGCGGGGGTGCCGGGCCTCGCGTCAGGGGTGCGCCCGGTCTCGGCTCAGCCGCCACCGCCGTCGCCGCCGTCGTGCAGCCCCCCGCCGCCGTCGCCGCCGCGTTCCCGCATCGCTCGACCCTCCCGGTGACCGGCGGTTCCGGCCTCCCCCGGCTGGGGGGCAAACCGTCACCCTCTCGGAGTCGCCGATGCTACTGCCCGCTGCCGACCGCGGGACCGGCGGCACCGGTTGCACCGCGGCCGCGGCGGTTCACACGCCGCGCGGCGCCGGTGGGGGGACCGACCACCCACCGGCGCCGCAGCTCCGGGGCCGGCACGCGGGCCGTGTCCAGCCGGCTAGTGTGCGCCGGCGCCGGTGAGCGAGCGCACCTCCAGCTCGGCGTACTTGGCATCGTTCCGCTCGCGGGACAGCACCGTGCCCAGCCAGCCGAAGAAGAAGCCGGCCGGGATCGAGATGATGCCCGGGTTCTCCAGCGGGAACCAGGCGAAGTCCTTGTCGCTGATCATCGCGGTGGGCTTGCCGGACACCACCGGGGAGAAGATCACCAGCACCACCGCGGTGATGAGGCCGCCGTAGATCGCCCACACCGCGCCCTGGGTGTTGAAGCGCCGCCAGAAGAGGCTGTAGAGGATCGCCGGCAGGTTGGCCGACGCCGCCACCGCGAAGGCCAGCGCCACCAGGAAGGCGACGTTGAGGTTCTGCGCGAAGATCGACAGCACGATGGCGATCGCCCCGATGATGATGGCGGCGATCCGCGCCACCCGGACCTCGTCCCGCTCGCCGACCTCGCCCCCGCGGATCGCGTTGGCGTAGATGTCGTGCGCCATCGAGGAGGACGAGGCGAGCGTGAGCCCGGCGACCACGGCGAGGATCGTGGCGAAGGCGACCGACGCGATGAACGCGAGGAAGACCGCACCGCCGGTGGTGCCGGCGCCGCCGCCGAGCTCCTCGGCCAGCTGCGGAGCGGCCGTGTTGCCGCCCGGGTTGGCCGTCCGGATCGCGCTGGTGCCGACGAGCGCCGCCGCGCCGAAGCCCAGCGCCAGCGTGAGCAGGTAGAAGGTGCCGATGATGCCGATCGCCCAGTTGACCGAGCGGCGGGCGTCGCGCGCGGTCGGCACCGTGTAGAAGCGGATCAGGATGTGCGGCAGGCCTGCGGTGCCCAGCACCAGCGCAAGGCCGAGGCTGATGAGATCGACCTAGGTCTTCCAGTCGCCGGCGCCGTACCGCAGGCCCGGGTTGAGGAAGGCCTCGCCCTTGCCGCTCTTCTCCGCCGCCGCGCCGAGCAGCGTCGACGGGTTGAAGTTGAACTTGGCCAGCACGAAGATCGTCATGAGGATCGCGCCGCTCATCAGCAAGGCGGCCTTGACGATCTGCACCCAGGTGGTGCCCCGCATGCCACCGACCGTGACGTAGAGGATCATCAGCCCACCGACGATGATGATCGTCACGTTCTTCGCGGTGCCCTGCGACATGCCGAGGAACTGCTGCCCCTTCCCGATGCCGAGCAGCAGCGCCACCAGCGAGCCGGCGCCGACCATCTGCGCGATCAGGTAGAAGATCGACACGGTGATGGTGGAGATGCCGGCGGCGGTCCGGACCGGCCGCTGTCGCATCCGGAAGGCGAGCACGTCGCCCATCGTGTAGCGGCCGGAGTTGCGCAGCAGCTCGGCGACCAGCAGCAGGGCCACCAGCCACGCGACCAGGAAGCCGATGGAGTAGAGGAAGCCGTCGTAGCCGTACAGCGCGATCAGGCCGGCGATGCCGAGGAACGACGCGGCCGACATGTAGTCGCCGCCGATGGCCATCCCGTTCTGCAGGCCGGAGAACGACCGGCCGGCGGCGTAGAAGTCCGCGGCGGTCTTGTTCTGCCGGCTGGCCCAGAAGGTGATGTAGAGCGTGATGGCGATGAAGACCGCGAAGAGGCCGATGGTCAGGCCGCGCCGGGTGTCGGCGCTCGCCGCGAGGACGGTCACGGTGCCGGTCACCGCCGACCCTCCAGCTCGCGGCTGAGCTCCGTAGCCAGCGGGTCGAGTCGCCGGTTCGCGTACCTGGAGTAGATGTACGCGATCAGGAAGGTGGACACGAACTGCAGGATGCCGAAGAAGAAGGCGACGTTGAGGTTGCCCACCACCTTGGTGTCCATGAAGTCCCGGGCGTACGCGGAGGCCAGGACGTAGAGCAGGTACCAGCCGAGGAACACGACCGTCGCCGGGAACGCGAAGCGGCGGAACCGGCGGCGCAGCTCGATGAAGCGCTCGTCGGCCTCCATCCGGATGTACTCGTCGGCCGTCGGCCGGCGGCCGCCCAGGCTCGCGCCGGGGCGTGTCTCGCTGCTGGTCATGGGGGGGCCACCTCCTGGTGTGACGGCAGCTCGTCGGTGACCGGAACGGTATGAGCGCCGGGGACCGCGCCCGGCCGGCCGGACGGCTGCTGCGCCGAGCGGTGTCGGCGGTGCGCTGAGTGACTGCGCTCACACCGGTCAGCGCAGCCGCAGCGACTCCGGGGCGTGCAGCTGGAGCATGGTCCGCCCGACGTCGGCAGGGATCGTCCGGGCAGTGGCCAGCGAGACCGTGACCATCACGACGAATGCGGTCGGCACCGTCCACGCCGCGGGCTGGGCGAGCAGCGCACCGGGCCAGCCGCCGAGGTCCGGGCCGAGCACGGTGGCCAGCACGGCGGCGCCGCACAGCACCCCGCCGGCGAGCAGGCCGCAGCCGGCGCCCACCGGGGTGAGCCGCCGCCACCAGATCCCGAGCACCAGCAGCGGGCAGAAGGTGGACGCGGCCACCGCGAACGCCAGCCCGACCACGGTGGACAGCCCGAGGCTGCCGAGCCGCAGGGTGAGCAGCAGCGGCACCACGCCCGCCACCATCGCCGAACGGCGGAAGTCGCGGACCGAGCCCTGACCGCCGGACCAGCGGCCGAGCACGTCGGTGGACAGCACGCCGGAGACCGAGACGAGCAGCCCGCTGGAGGTGGACAGGAAGGCGGCGAAGGCGCCGGCCGCGACCAGGCCGGCGAGCAGCTGGCCGGGCAGGCCGCCGAGGGCGGCGCCTGGCAGCACCAGCACCACCGCGTCCGTCCGCCCGGTCAGCAGTAGCTGCGGGGCGTACACGCGGCCGAGCGCCCCGTACACGGTCGGGAAGAGGTAGAACAGCCCGAGCATGCCGAGCACCACCAGCGTCGTGGTGCGGGCGGCCCGGCCGTCCGGGTTGGTGTAGAAGCGGACCAGCACGTGCGGCAGGCCCATGGTGCCCAGGAAGGTCGCCAGGATCAGCGAGTACGTCGCGAACAGCGGGTGGCCGCCGGTCAGCCCGGACAGCGGCGCGGCCCACACCGCGCCCTGCTCGGCGGCCCCGCCGACCACCTGCGGCAGCTCGGCACCGGCCGGGAAGCGCACCGTGCGGCCGGCGGTCAGGGGATGGCTGCCGGCATCCCAGCGGGCCGGCGTCCCGTCCACCAGCACGTCCACCGGCTGCTCCACCAGCACCTCGGCGTCCGTCCGCACCTCGACGGTGGTGGCCGCCGGGAAGGTCGGCGGCGCGTCCGCGGTCAGCGCGCCACGGCCGTCGTCCCGGCCCTGCCAGATCACCAGCAGCACCATCGCCGGTACCGCGATCGCGGTCAGCTTCACCCAGTACTGGAAGGCCTGGACGAAGGTGATGCTGCGCATCCCGCCGACCGCGACGTTGAGGGTGACCACCACGCCGACCACCACCGCGCCCAGCCAGGTCGGCGCGCCGGTCACCGTGCTGAGGGTCAGCCCGGCGCCCTGCAGCTGCGGCACCAGGTAGAGCCAGCCGATCACCACCACGAAGCCGGTGGCCAGCCCGCGCAGCGCGGTGGAGTGCAGCCGCGCCTCCGCGAAGTCAGGCAGCGTGTACGCGCCGGAGCGGCGCAGCGGCGCCGCAACGTAGAGCAGCATGGCCAGGTAGCCGGCGGTGAAGCCGACCGGATACCAGAGCATGTCCACGCCCTGCGTCATCACCAGCCCGGCGACGCCGAGGAAACTGGCCGCGGACAGGTACTCCCCGCTGATCGCGCTGGCGTTCCACCGCGGGCTGACGGTCCGGGAGGCGACCAGGAAGTCCGAGGTGCTCCGGGAGATCCGGTAGCCGAAGGCACCGATGCCCACGGTGGCCACCGTGATGACGACGATCGCGGGGACCGCGTACGGCGAGCTGGTCACTGTGTCCGCTCCTCGGCCGGTCCGGCAGGCGCCATGCCCATGCCCGCGCCTCCACCCGGCGCAGCCGGCCGGACCGGCCTCCCGCTCGCTCCGCGCTCGCGCTGCGAGCCCTCGCGCCCGGTCAAGACCGGTTGACCAGGTCCGCGAAGTCCTGCTCGTTGCGCTCCGCGGCCCGAACGTAGGTCCAGGCGACGCCGAAGACCAGCGGGTACGCCAGCACGCCGAGCAGCAGCCAGGGCAGCTGCAGCCCGGCAACCTCGGCGTGGGCCAGCGCGGGCGCCAGCGCGAAGAGCAGCGGCTGGATGCCGAACAGCAGGCCGACCAGCACCGAGAGCCGCACCGCGAGCGCCAGCTGGGTCCGGATCAGGCCGCGCACCAGGACCTCGCCGACCAGCGTCTGCTCCTCGATCTCCCGGGCGGCCGGGTCGGGCCGGGACCGGCGCTCCCCGGCCAGCACCACCCGCACCCGCGCCGGCGGCGCACTGTCGTCCACCCGCCGAGCGTGCCCCGAACGCCCCGCATTGCCAACCGCCCGCCGGCCGCCTGATTGGTGAACCTGATCCGCGATCAGGTTCACCAATCGGGGGACGACCGAATCGGACAAATCGCCCCGCCTAGTGGTCACCCGGTTGGTGAACGTGATCGTCGGTCATGGTCAGGATCGGCTCCACTCCGCCTTGGTGGCCCGGATCAGCCGGTCCTTCAGCTCGCGGGTGTGCCGGCGGGAGACCGGCAGCTCGCGGTCGCCGGTGCGGACCACGTAGCCCGAGCCGGTCAGCCGCAGCTCGCGGACATCGCGCAGCGCGACCAGGTAAGACCGGTGGATGCGGACGAAACCGGCGTCCGCCCACCGCTCGGCCAGCACTGACAGCGGCACCCGGATCAGGTGCGAGGTCTCCCCCGTGTGCAACCGCGCGTAGTCACCCTGCGCCTCCACCCAGCGCACCTCGGATCTCGGCAGCATCGTGGTCCGCCCGGCCAGCTCGACCGGGATGACCTCCTCATCCTCGCCGGCCGGCGGCGGGGAGGCCTGCTCCCGGACCGCGGTGACCCGGCGCAGCGACTCCGCCAGCCGCTCCGGCCGCAGCGGCTTGAGCAGGTAGTCGACCGCGCCCAGGTCGTACGCGTCCACCGCCCGGTCGTCGTGCGCGGTGACGAAGACGACGGTCGGCGGCGAGGCGAACCGGCGCAGCACCCGGGCCAGCTCCAGCCCGTCCAGCCCGGGCATCCGGATGTCGAGGAAGACCGCCTCGACCTCGCCGTCCCGCAGCACCCGCAGCGCCTCGGTCGCGTCCCCAGCCGCGGCCACGGAGCCCACCCGGGCGTCCGCGCCGAGCAGGTAGACCAGCTCGTCGAGAGCGGGCGGCTCGTCGTCCACCGCGAGGACGCGCAGCCGTCGCCGGGGCGCGCTCATGATGCCCGTACGCCGGGGTGGAACTTCGGGATCCGCATGCTCACCTTCGTACCCGCGCCGGGCGCGGTCTCGACAACCAGCCCGAACTCGTCCCCGAAGACCGACCGCAGCCGGTCGTCGATGTTGCCGAGGCCGACGTGGCCGCCACCCTCGGCACGCCGCCGGAGCACCTCCGGGTCCATCCCGACCCCGTCGTCCTCGACGCTGATCAGGCAGGCGGTGCCGGCGTCCTCCGCGACGATCGAGATCGTGCCGACCCCGGTCTTCGCGGCGAGCCCGTGCCGCACCGCGTTCTCCACCAGCGGCTGCAGGCCGAGGAACGGGACCGCCACCGGCAGCACCTCGGGCGCGATCTGCAGTCGCACCTCCAGCCGGTCGCCGAACCGGGCCCGCTCCAGCGTGAGGTAACGGTCGATCGAGCGCAGCTCCTCCGCCAGCGTGGTGAACTCCCCGTGCGAGCGAAAGGAGTAGCGGGTGAACTCGGCGAACTCCAGCAGCAGCTCCCGCGCCCGCTCCGGGTCGGTCCGCACGAAGGACGCGATCGTGGTCAGCGCGTTGTAGACGAAGTGCGGGCTGATCTGCGCCCGCAGCGCCCGCACCTCGGCGCGCACCAGCCGCGCCCGGGACTGGTCCAGCTCGGCCAGCTCCAGCTGGGTGGACACCCAGCGGGCCGTCTCCAGCGCCGCCTGCACCAGGCCCGGACCGGGTTTGGTCGAGGTGACCGCGGCCACCGTGCCCGCGATCCGGTCCTCCACCGCGATGGGGACCACCACCGCGCCGCGCACCGGGCACTCCAGGTCACCGCAACCGAGCTCGCCCGTGCGCAGCACCACCGGCCGGCCGGTCTCCAGCGGCTCGGCCGCGGCCGCCCGCACCTGCCCGGCGTGGTGCTCGCCGGGGCCGTCCCAGACCAGCAGCCGCTCGGTGTCGGTGATCGCGATCGCCGGAGTGCCGAGCAGCGTACGCAGGTGCCGCGCCGACTTGCCGGCGGACGTCTCGGTCAGCCCCAGCCGCAGCGGCGGCGCGGCCAGGCTGGCGGTGTGCAGGGTCTCGAAGGTGACCCGCTCCGCGGACGTGGCGAAGCCCCGCCGCGACCGGACCCGGCCGACCGCCCACGCCGACGGCCCACCGAGCAGCAGCAGCGCGACGACGAGCCACGCCGTACGCACTCCCGCATGGTGTCCGGCGGCACCTCACCTCGGCAATGGCGGGACAACACCCGACACCCAGGTGTGACCGGACGGGACCTGTCAGCCGGCGAGCCGGACCACCTCGTCGGCGCAGCCCCAGGACAGCGTCACCCCGGCGCCGCCGTGCCCGTAGCAGTGCAGCACCCCGTCCTCCAGCTCCACCCGGACCGCGGTCCGGACCGGCCGGATGCCGACCGCGTGCCCGAGCACGGGGGCGCCGGTCAGCTCCGGCACCACCTCGCGGCAGCGCTCCAGGATCGCCTCGGCGGTCCGCGGGTCCGGTTCCCGGTCCGGCTGCTGGTCCGGCTGCTGGTCCTCGGCGATCTCGTCCGTGCCACCGCAGACCACATCGGTGCCCCGCGGCACCACGTAGACCATGCCGGCAGGATGGCCCTCGTCCAACGTCCAGCGGGTCAGCCCGGGGTCGGCGAGCCGGACCACCTGGCCGCGCACGCCGGTCAGCTCCCGATCGCCGGCCAGGCACCGGGCACCGAGGCCGGTCGCGTTCACCACGAGGTCGGCCGCGCGCCGGGCCGGGTCGAGGTCGGCGAGCTCGCGGCGCCGCACCCGTACCCCGGCCCCGGCCAGCTCGTCCACCAGCCAGCGCAGGTAGACCGGCATGTGCACGACCGGGGAGGCGAAGTCGTACCCGTCGACGTAGCCGGGCGGCAGCTCCGCCGGCGAGACCCGGCCGAGCTTCGGCACCGCGGCAGCCCACCACGGCTCCGGCAGCGGGCTCCGGCTCAGCTCCCGGCCGCGGACCAGCCGCACCCCGGTCTCCGGGCGGACGGCCAGGATCGACAGCATGTCGTACGTCACCGCCGCCCAGCGGGTGACCCGCTCCTCCGGCAGATGCCCCGGCCGGAGGCGGGCTTGAGGCTTGTACGGATACCAGAGCGCGGCGGCCACCGCCGAGGTGGTGTCCTCGACCGCGTCCCGGCTCCACACCTCCACCTCATGCCCCACCCGCACCAGCCGGTGCGCGCAGGTCAGACCGACGACACCGCCACCCACGACCACGATGCGCACCCAGCTCATCCTGCCGCACGGGTTGAGCGACTACTTCAGCAGCTTGGACAGCCGGCGGTCGGCCAGCGGCTGGCCGTTGGTCTGGCAGGTCGGGCAGTACTGCATGGACTTGGCCGCGAAGGACACCTCGCGGACGGTGTCCCCGCAGACCGGGCAGGGCAGCCCGGTCCGGGCATGCACCCGCAGGCCGGACCGTTTCTCCGCCTTGAGCGTCGCGGCCTTCTGCCCGATCGACCGCTCCACCGCGTCCCGCAGGGTGGTGACCAGCGCGGCGTGCAGCCGGGACAGCTCCGCCTCGGACAGCCGGCCGGCCGGCTTGAACGGCGACAGCTTGGCGATGTGCAGGATCTCGTCGGAGTACGCGTTGCCGACGCCGGCGATCAGCGACTGGTCGGTGAGTGCGCCCTTGAGCTGCCCGCCGTGCGCCTTGAGCAGCTCGCCGAGCCGCTCGGCGGTCACCGCGGGGTCGAGTGCGTCCGGGCCGAGCCGGGCGATGCCGGGCACGTCGGTCACCGCGCGGACCAGGTAGACGGCGAGCTTCTTCTGGGTGCCCTGCTCGGTCAGGTCGAAGCCGCTGCCGTCGTCGAGGTGCAGCCGGGCCGCGACCGGGCCGCGACCGGGCTTGGGCGGCGCGGGCGGCAGCGAGTCCCGCCAGTGCAGCCAGCCGGCCCGGGCGAGGTGCACGACCATGTGCAGCGCGTCCGTGGCGCCCGGCGCGGACCCGCCGATCTCCAGGTCGAGGAACTTGCCGTGCCGGCCGGCGCCGCTGACCTCCAACCCGGCGAGGGCGCCCGGCGGCGGGTCGAAGGTCTTCAGCGCGCTGATCGCGGGGGTGTCGAGCCGGGCCACGGCGTGGCCCACCGCCCGCTCGCGCAGGAACGCGGCGAGCGCCTCGACCTCGGGCAGCTCGGGCACGGCGTCCAGTGTGCCCGATGCCCCAAGAGTCCGGGGCGATGGTCACTCAAGGTGATCAGCGGCCGTTCGTACGATCCGCGGGTCGGTTCAGGATGGCAGATGTCCCTGCTGAGCAGCGCTGAGGTGATCTCGTCGTCGACACGGCCGATCACGGAGGGTGTCCCGGTTCCCGCCGCCCCTGGCCGTTACGGCACGTCCCAGAAGGCGAGCTCGTGTCGCATCCCGGCGTCGAAGGCCTCCGTGGCAGTCCGCTCGTCGACCAGCCCCGCCTGCGCCGCCTCGTCCAGCATCTGGGCGCAGCGGCGGGCGAGCGCGGCGAAGCCCGGGTCCGCGTACGTCGCCACCCACCGGGCGTACCGCGGCTCCCGCGGCGGCCGCTCGGCCAGCATCCGGCCGAGCGTCGAGTAGCCCCACATGCACGGCAGCAGCGCCGCCAGCCCGCGCCCGTAGCCGGCCGCCGCGTCCAGCAGGAAGGCCGTGTACGCCGCCGTCGCCGGACCGGCGGTGGCGCCGGCGAGGTCGGCGCCGAAGTCGGCGGCCAGCTCCCGGTGCAGGGACAGCTCCTCGTGCCAGCTGGAGTGCGCCAGGTCGACCAGGTCGCCGAGGTGGTCGTCGGGCGCCTGCCAGGCCAGCCGGGAGAAGACCCGGACGTAGTCGAGGAGGAAGAGGTAGTCCTGCTCGAGCCAGGACCGGAAGACCGCCGGGTCGAGGTCGCCGCGGGCGATGCCGGCCACCGTCGGATGGGCGAGCTGCGCGCGCACCGCCGGCAGGCCCCGCTCGGTCAGCCGTTGGGTGAGGCCCGGACGGTGAGCCGGCGATGGCATCCGCCCATGGTGCCGGCTTTCAGTCGACGCCCGCCGGAAGTCCCGGTACGCCTCGTCGCCCATCGCCGCCGCGTCCCCGCCGTACCAGGCGTCCGGGTCGACGCCGATCACCTGCTCGGCCGGCTTCGCGGTCTGGCCCGGGAAGCCAGGTCGCGTGCGTGCGCGGGTGCCCGTGCAGCAGCAGCACGGGCGGGCCGGAGCCGCCGTGCCGGACCCGCAGCACCGCCTCCCCGACGTCGACCCGGTCCAGCACGAAGCCCTCGGACACCGGGCCAGCGTAGGGCGCGGAAAGTCGGCTGCGCCGCCCCGCCACCCGGGCCGCCGCGCCGGGTTGGGCGACGGGCTCCCCGGGCACCGAGGAGGCATGGAGCACTTCACCATCGCGACGGTGGCCGAGAAGAGCAACGACTTCCGCCGGGTGCTGTGGACCGGTGCGCACAGCCAGCTCGTCATCATGACCATCCCCGCCGGCGGCGAGATCGGAGAGGAGGTGCACGAGGACACCGACCAGGTCCTCAGCTTCGTCAGCGGCGTCGGCGAGGCGCGGGTCGGCGGCCAGAAGCGCACAGTGGAGCCGGGCGACCTGGTCGCGGTGCCGGCCGGCACCAACCACAACTTCGTCAACACCGGGCCCAACCCGCTCGTCCTCTACACCGTCTACGCGCCGCCCGAGCACGCCCCCGGCGCGGTCCACCACTCCAAGCAGGAGGCCGAGGAGGCGGAGGAGTCCGGCCAGGACGAGCCGCCGAGGTCCTGACTTCCACGACCGGCGGTCTCCGAGCACCTCAGGGTGCTGCCCGAGGCCGGCTTGGTGTCCTCCCGGACGGCCGGCCGGCAGCGGACCTACCGGCTCGAGGATCGACGCCGAGCACGGATGTGAGCTGTCAGCCCGACGGCGCCGCGTCGTTCGAGAACAGGCCAACCGGGCAGCAGACACCGATCGCAGTGGTCCGGGCGGTGGCCCGGTCAAGCACCGGTGGGCTCCTGGTGGCCGGAACCGAACAGGCCGACCGGGCAGGAGACGCCGGTGCCGTTGTCGGGGCAGTAGCCCCAGGGGTTCTTCACCAGGTACTGCTGATGGTAGGCCTCGGCGTAGTAGAAGGGGCCGGCCGGCTCGATGGTGGTGGTGATGGTGCCGTAGCCGGCGGCGGTCAGCTTCTGCTGGTAGGCGGCGAGGGAGGCCTCGGCGACGGCCTTCTGCGGGTCCGACGCGTAGTAGATGGCCGACCGGTACTGGGTGCCGACGTCGTTGCCCTGCCGCATCCCCTGGGTCGGGTCGTGCTGCTCCCAGAAGACCTGCAGCAGCTGCTCGTACGACACCCTGTCCGGGTCGAAGACCACCAGCACGGCCTCGGCGTGACCGGTCCGCCCGGAGCAGACCTCCTGGTACGTCGGGTAGGCGGTGGTGCCGCCGGTGTAGCCGGCGGCGGTCGACCACACCCCGGGAACCTGCCAGAACGCCTTCTCCTCGCCCCAGAAGCAGCCGAGCGCGAAGACCGCGGTGACCAGCCCGTCCGGGAACGGCGGCTGGATCGGGTTGCCCGTGACGGCGTGCGTCGACGGCACCTCGAACGGGTAGTCGGAGCGGCCGGGCAGCGCCTGCTCGGGCGTGGGCAGCTGGGTCTTGGCGCGGGAGAAGAGCACGCACCAACGGTACGCGGGGGCGGCTGCCTGCGCCGGGCGTGAATGGGACGGCCGACACGGGGCACAGCCAGTCAGACCGCCCTCGCCGAACCGACCCGGAGCCCCGGATGCCCCTCTTCTCCCGCCACCGGGACGACACCCGGACGCAGCAGCACCCCGACGAGGTCGCCGACGACCGGGGGCAGGATCCCGCCGACCGGCCGGACGGGCAGCGGCTCGCACCGGACGACCCGCGCAAGCCCGGCTCCCCCACCGACCTGGACAAGCGGACCTGGCTCGGGGTGGCCAAGCGGGCCTTCCGGGAGTCCAAGGACGACAACATCACCGACTGGGCTGCCGCGCTGACCTACTACTCGGTGCTGTCGATCTTCCCGGCGCTGATCGTCTTCGTCTCCCTGCTCGGCGTCTTCGGGCAGGGCCAGGACACGGTCGACAAGCTGATCCAGATCGTCACGGACATGGGCGCGCCGCAGGACGCGGTGAACGCCCTGAAGGACCCGATCACGCAGGTGGTCCAGCAGCGCGGCGGCGCCGGCGCCCTGCTCGGCATCGGCCTGATCGGCGCGCTGTGGTCGGCGGCCGGCTATGTCGGCGCGTTCATCCGCGCCTCGAACGCGATCTACGAGGTCAAGGAGGGCCGCAAGTTCTACATCCTGCGCCCGCTGCAGATCCTGGTGACGATCGCCGGCGTCCTGCTGCTGACGATCATCACGCTGGCGATCGTGTCCAGCGGTCGGGTCGCGGAGGCGATCGGCGACGCGATCGGCCTGGGCAGCACCACAGTGACGGTGTGGAACATCGTCAAGTGGCCGCTGATCGTGGTGATCGTCAGCTTGATGATCGCCGGGCTCTACCACATCGCGCCGAACGTCAAGCAGCCGAGGTTCCGCTGGTTCACCCTCGGCGGGTTCCTCGCGCTGGTGCTGTGGGTGATCGCATCAGTCGCGTTCGGCTTCTACGTCGCCAACTTCGGGTCGTACAACAAGACCTACGGGTCGCTCGGTGCGGTCATCTCGTTCCTGGTCTGGCTGTGGATCACCAACCTGGTGATCCTCTTCGGCGCCGAGGTGAACGCGGAGCTGGAGCGCGGCCGGGAGCTGGTGGCAGGGCAGCCGGCCGAGGAGGACATCCAGCTGCCGCACCGCCGGCGGCCGAAGGACTGAGGCCGGCACGCCTCGCCGGGTGCTCAGCGGCCAGCCGCGTACCCCTGCATGCCACGCGGGTTGGCGGCCGCGGACAGCAGGCCGGTCCGCGGGTCCCGCGCCGCCGCGGACAGCCGGCCGAGCGACCAGCCGGCCGAGACCACCACCCGGTGGCCGCGGCGGCGCAGCTCGGCGACCACCTCGGGACCGACCCGCTCCTCGACGACGACCTCGCCCGGCACCGCCCGCCGCGGCGCGAACGAGGACGGGAACGAGGTGCAGTGCCAGGCCGGCGCGTCGATGGCCGCCTGCAGGTCCAGCCCGTGCCCGAGGTGACCGAGCAGGAAGCACAGCTGCCACTGGTCCTGCTGGTCACCTCCGGGGGTGCCGCAGGCGAGCACCGGCTCGCCGTCCCGCAGCACCAGCGTCGGTGACAGGGTGGTCCGCGGTCGGCGGCCCGGCCGCAGCGTGGACGGCAGCCCGTCCTGCAGCCAGGTCATCTGGGCCCGGGTGCCGAGGCTGAAGCCGAGCTCGGGGATGGTGGGCGCGCTCTGCAGCCAGCCGCCGGACGGGGTCGCCGAGATCAGCGTGCCCCACCGGTCGACGACGTCGACGTGGCAGGTGTCGCCGCGGTCGCCTTCTCTCTGCCCGGATGAGCCGCTTGCGCGAAGACCGATCGATACCGTCGGCTCGCCCAGGGCCGGCAGTGCCGAGCCGGGTCCCTCGTCGTCCTCGCCGGCGACCTCGTACGCCGGCAGCCGCGGCTCGCGGCCGCCGGGCGAGCCGGGCCGCAGCTCCAGGTCGGCGTCCGCGCCGATCGAGACGCGGCGGGTGGCGGTGTAAGCCGGGCTCAGCAGCTCGGCCAGCGGCACGTCCGGCACGTCGCCGTACCAGGCCTCCCGGTCGGCGAACGCGAGCTTGGTCGCCTCCACCGCCCGGTGCAGCAGCTCGGCGCTGCCGAGCGGCGGCAGGTCGCCCGGGTCGAGCAGGGCGAGCTGCTGCAGCAGCACCGGGCCCTGGCTCCAGGCGGCCGGCTTGGCCACCGTCCAGCCGCCCCAGTCCAGCGTCACCGGCGGCTCGTACGCGGGACGCCAGCCGGCGAGGTCGGCGCCGGTGAGCAGGCCGGAGTGCGGCCGGCCGGAGTCGTCCATCCACTCCCGGGCGGCGAAGCGGTCGACCGCATCGGCCACGAAGCCCGCGTACCAGGCCTGGTGCGCGGCCTCCAGCTGCGCCTCCCGGTCCGGGCCGGCCGCCTCCGCCTCGGCCAGCAGCCGCCGGTAGGTGCCGGCCAGCGCCGGCTGCCGCCACCGCTCGCCCGCCGCCGGGGCCGGCAGCCACCGCTCGGCGGAGGTGGGCCAGTGCTTCTCGAACAGCTCCGCGCTGGCCGCGATCGTGGCCGCCACCCGGGGCAGCACCGGGTGACCGTCCTCGGCGCAGCCGATCGCGTACGCCAGGACGTCCCGCAGCGGCAGCCGGCCGTGGTCACGCAGCAGCGCCAGCCAGCCGCCGACGGCGCCCGGGACCACCGCCGCCAGCGGTCCGGTGCCCGGCACCAGGGACAGCCCCAGCTCGTCGCGCAGCCGACCGACGGTGGCCGCGGCCGGCACCGGCCCCTGGGCGCACAGCACCGTCGGCCGCGGGTCGGCCGCGCTCGCCAGCAGCACCGGCAGGTCGCCGCCCGGCCCGTTGAGGTGCGGCTCGACCACGTGCAGCACGAAACCCGCCGCAGCGGCGGCGTCCGCGGCGGTGCCGCCGGCCTCCAGCACGGCCATCCCGGCGGCGCTGGCCAGCCAGTGCGTGGAGGCCACCATGCCGAACGTCCCGGACAGCACCGGCCGCGTGGTGAACATCAGACGATCCTGTCAGCCGGACGGCGGCGCCGCTCGTCCGGACGGGGTCTGCAAGGGTGAGCTTCATGCGCGTCGTGGTCGTCGGCAGCGTGAACCTGGACCTGGTCGCGCGGGTAGCCCGGCTGCCCGCCGGCGGGGACACCGTCCGGGCCACCGACTACCGGCGGGTGCCCGGCGGCAAGGGCGCCAACCAGGCGCTTGCCGCCCGCCGCCTCGGTGCCGACGTCGCGCTGGTGGCGGCGGTGGGCCAGGACGCCGCCGGCACCGAGGCGCTGGCCCTGCTGGTCGCCGACGGGGTCGACCTGGGCAGGGTGCGCGTCGTCCCGGACGCGCCGACCGGGGTCGCGCTGATCGTGGTGGACGAGGCCGGCGAGAACATGATCGTGGTGGTGCCGGGCGCGAACGCCCGGCTCGCCGTGACCGCCGACGACCTGGCCGGCGCGGACGCGGTGCTCTGCCAGCTGGAGGTGCCGGTGCAGACGGTGGCCGCCGCGGCGGCGCACGCCCCGGCGGCCGCGCTGTTCTGCCTGAACACCGCACCGGCCGGTCCGGTGCCGCCCGCCGTGCTGGACCGGGCCGACCTGGTGGTGGCCAACCAGGGCGAGCACGCCGAGCTGGACGGGCTGGACCGGGCCCGGCTGATCGCGGTGACCGCCGGAGCGGACGGGGCCGTGCTGCTGGAGGCCGGCCGGGAGGTGGCCGCGGCGGCCCCGCCGACGGTGACCGCGGTGGACGGCACCGGCGCCGGCGACGCCTTCACCGCGGCGCTGGTGGTGGGCCTGCTGGCCGGCCTGGACCGCCGCACGGCGCTGCGCCGGGCCTGCGCGGCGGGCGCGGCGGCGGCGAGCCGGCCCGGCGCCCAGCCGGCACTGCCCCGGGCCGCCGACGTGGACGCGCTGGTGCCGGCGTGACCGTCCCGCTGCTCATCGACTGCGACCCGGGCATCGACGACGCGGTCGCGCTGCTGCTCGCTTGCGCCAGCCCGGAGGTGCGGCTGCTCGGGGTGACCACCGTCGGCGGCAACGCCGGGCTGGAGCACACCACCCGCAACGCGCTGCGGGTGCTCACGCTGGCCGGCCGCCCGGACGTACCGGTCGCCGCCGGGGCACCCCGGCCGCTGGTGCGCAGCCAGCCCGCGCGGGCCGCGTACGTGCACGGAGAGGACGGGGTCCGGGGCGCGCAGCTGCCGGAGCCGGCCGGGCCGGCCGACCCCCGGCACGCCGTCCAGCTGCTCGCGGACACCGTCGCCGGTGCGGCCGAGCCGGTCACCCTGGTCGCGGTCGGCCCGCTGACGAACGTGGCGCTCTTCTACGCGCTGCACCCGGAGCTGGCGGCCCGGCTGGACCGGCTGGTGGTGATGGGCGGGTCGATCGGGGCGGGCAACGTCACGGCGACCGCGGAGTTCAACGTCTGGGCCGACCCGGAGGCGGCGTACCGGGTGCTCACCGATCCCGGTCTGCCCAACCCGGTGCCCACCACCCTGGTCGTGCTGGACGTGACCTTCGCGGTGCCGCTGGACGAGGCCGCGATCCGCCGGCTGGCCGCAGGCGGGCCGCCGGGGCGGGCCGCCGCGGCAATGCTCGGCGACGCGGTCGAGTTCTACCATCGCACCCGGCGGACCACCGCGGTCGCGGTGCACGACGCGGTCGCGGTGGTGCAGGTGCTGCGGCCGGACCTGCTCCGGACGCGGCCGTGCACGGTGACCGTGGACTGCTCGGACGGCCCTGGCCGGGGCGGCACCGGGGTGGACCTGGAGGTCGCGTCGTCCTGGCTGTCGGTGACCACCCAGGGAAAGGCGCAGCCCGTGGCGGAGCTTGTGGTGACCCGCGTGGCCGGCTACCAGCCGTGAGTTCGAGCGGCCGTTCGGGTGAAACCACTCTGCCCCAAGGAACAGACATCCCTTAGGCTCTTCGCTCAGATGACGATCTGCATCAGACTGGAACGAACAGGAGCGGGAGGCCGAGCGTGACGGTAGGGGGAGACAGGCGCAACGTGCCGCCGGCTCAGCCGGCCACGTATCGCGCTCTCTTCGCCAGTTCCGAATTCCGCGCGCTCTGGCTCGCCCAGGCGATCTCCCTCACCGGCGACCAGCTGGCCCGGGTCGCCATCGCCTCGCTGGTCTACGGCGAGACCCGGTCCGCGTTCATCACCGCCCTGGTCTACGCGATCACCTACCTGCCCTGGCTGATCGGGGGGCCGCTGCTCAGCGGCCTCGCCGACCGCTACCGCCGGCGCGCGGTGATGGTCACCTGCCAGCTGCTCAGCGCGGCGCTGGTGGCGGTGCTGGCGGTGCCCGGGATGCCGCTGGCGGTGCTGGCGAGCCTGCTGTTCCTGGTCATCCTGCTCGAGTCGCCGTTCCTCGCCGCCCGCGCGTCGCTGCTGGTCGACGTGCTGCCGGACGACCGGTACGTGCTGGCGTCGGCGATGAACCAGCTGACCCTGCAGGGTGCGCAGGTGCTCGGCTTCGCGGTCGGTGGCGCCCTGGTGCTGCTGCTCGACTCGTCCGGCGCGCTGCTGCTCGACGCCACCTCGTTCCTGCTCGCGGCGGCGCTGGTCCGGTTCCGGGTGCGGCCGCGGCCGGCCGCCAGCGGCGGCGACGAGCTGGGCGGCAGCTGGGAGCGGATGCGGACCGGCACCCGGGTGGTCTTCGGCGACCCGCGGCTGCGCGGGCTGGTACTGCTCGCCTGGCTGGCCACGTTCTGGGTGGTCCCGGAAGGCCTGGCGGCGCCGTACGCGGAGGGCAGGCCGACCGCGGTCGGATTGCTGCTGGCGGCCCAGCCGGCCGGGTCGGTGATCGGCGGGCTCTGGCTGAGCCGGTTGGTGCGCCCGACCACCCGGCTGGAGCTGATGGGCCCGCTCGCGGTCCTGTCCTGCGTGCCGCTGCTGCTCTTCGCCGTCACCCCGCCGCTGCCGCTCGCCGTCGCGCTGCTGGTGGTCTCCGGGATCGGCACCACGTACAACCTGCCGGCCAACGCGGCATTCATGCAGGCGCTGCCGGCCGCGCGCCGCGGGCAGGCCTTCGGGCTGGTGTCCGCGGGCATGGTCGCCGGCCAGGGCCTGAGCATGACGGTGGCCGGCGCGGTCGCCGAGGTGGTCCCCCCCGCGCTCGTCATCACGGTGGCGGGCGGACTCGGCCTGGTGGCCGCCCTCGCGCTGAGCGGGGCCGGCCGACGGTTCCTCTCCTCCCCGGCGCCGGTGGTGAGCTGACTGCGCGCTGCGCGGCTGACGTCCGGTTCCGGTCACATTTTGGATCACCTGTAGTTGCGCCCATCGGCGCTGTACCGCCGAACGGGTGTAAATCTACGCTTTCAACCAAACCGTGCGGGGCGGCGCACTCCCCCGCGCCGTCTCAGCACCTGCGCACCCCGAGAGGGGGTGCTCGCATGAGTCGGCGCCGGAACTCCGGGGCTCGACCGACGCTGCAGCCCCCTCCGGGCTCTGACCCGTGAGAGGAGGCGAACCCCGCATGCGCGCCGACGGCAACAACTGGGGCTGAGTCCCCCCGGCCGCCCTGATCCCGGCTGCGAGAGGGAGGTGCCCGCCATGCGCTCCGACGGCAACAACTGGGGCTGAACCTCCAGACCTCCAGACCTCCGGACCTCCGGACCTCCGGACCGACCGTCCCCCACCCTGCCCGGCACGAAAGGAGACAGTCATGCGACTCGACGGCAACAACTGGGGCTGAGTGCGCAGGAGGCGCGCACGAGGGTCGAGGGCGACCGGTGCACGCGGCGCCGGTCCCCCACCCGGGGCGAAGCTGCTCGACCACCGTCCGGGTCGGGCACGAACGGATACGATTCTGACAGTCCGCCAGAAGGAGTCCTGTGTGACCGGCACCGCGTCCGCTGCGGACGCGG
>JBJMII010000122.1:0-9723 GCA_045806925.1 Mycobacteriales bacterium | reverse complement strand
TGAGAATTCGATTCAAGTCGAGGTCATCCCTCATCCCGGCCTAGCCGGCGATCTCAGTCCGGCTGACCTGGTGGACAGGTTTTCCGGTCGGGCGAGCGAATTGGGCAGAGCGTTGGCGACGGTCGCCTCGCAGCTACGTCAGACTTTCGACAGCCAGCTGTCCGAACCTGCCGGCGGCAATTGGGCTCTGGACGCCGTGAGCCTGCAGATGTCGATCAACCTGGAGGCCGAGGCGGGCGTGATCATCTCTCGGGCGAAGGCAGGAGCGGCGTTTCAAGCGACGCTGACATGGTCTCGCCGCGAGCCTGCCGTTGCACCGGGGTCCGCTGCCCCGACATCAGCGCCGGATGCATCTGGGCTCGATTTCCCCCCTGGCTGATCAGGGCATCGTCGGGGCCGTGATCCGGTCGGGTCCGTCCTGTGCTCTGCAGGAGCACCGACCTGCTCGGCTCGTATCCTGTCTTCCAGAGGTCCACGAGGTTCTGCACGAGCCCGACCAACTGGGTCTTGGTCAGAGCGGCCGCGTGCTTACGCACCAGATACTGGATGAGCTCACTGCGCATGCCGTTGCTCGTGCTGAACGACATAGACTTGGCGTGCCGGCGGTAGAGCTGGCCGACCAGGGGCAGGACGTCCGAGTCGTAGCCCGCCCGCGCCAACCGGATCTGGATCTCCCAGTCCTCGAATGCGGGCAGGCTCTCGTCGTATCCGCCGACCTGCTCCAGGGCCTCCCGGCGGTAGAGCACCGCCGACTTGAGATGCGTGTGCAGCACCAGGTTGATGTCGCCGGCCGGGCCCGCCGGCACGTAGACGAGGTCCAGCAACCCGAAATAGCGGACGTATCCGCCGACAAAAGCAAGGTCTTCCCGCCGCCGCAGCGCATCCACCGCTGCCGGCAGAAATCCGGGCTGGATCATGTCGTCGGCGTCCAGCACCAGGACAAGGCTCCCGCGGGCGGATCGGATCCCCGAGTTGCGGGCCGCCGAGAGCCCGCGGTGCGGCAGCCGGATGGAGGTCACCCCGGTGAGGGCCTCCATGACGGCGACGGTGTGGGGATCGGTCGAGCCGTCGTCCACCACCACGACATCCACGTCTGGCAGCCCGCTCCGGCGGACTGAGCTCAGCGCCGCGGGCAGGAACTGGCCCTGGTTGAAGAGCGGGATGACCACCGAGACCGCTGCGTCGCGGCGCACACCGCTGCCGGCCCGAGGTGGCTTCGGGGCGGACGCGTAAACCTCGCTCAGCCGCTCACCGACCCGCCGCGGCGAGAATCGCCTGCTGACCGTTCTGGCCACAGCATCTCCCAGACGGTGACCGGTCTTCGATTGCCGCACGCCGGCCACCAGGATGTCCGCGAGCGCCACCGGATCCAGCTCGGGCACGACGCGGCCGGTCTCGTGATCTCGGATCAGCTCTGCGCCGACGCTGCCGACCGGCGCGATCACCAGGTACCCCGCCCTCATCGCCAGCAGCGCGTCGAGGGGGGTACCGCTGACCCCCGATGCCAGCACGCACTGGCTGCCGGCTGGCGGCATGGCGCCCAGCTGGTCCACTCGCGGCGGGCCTTCAAAGGCTACCGAGCCGAGCAGCGGCTCCCCCAGCCGTCCTCGCAGGTGCTCCCAGTACGACCGCCCGAGCGGGTCGGTGGGAGTGTCGGCGCCCAGCAGGACCAGTCGCAGGCAAGGCTCCTGCTCGCGGGCGAGCGCCACGGCATTCAGCGCGGTCATGAGCCCGGCGCCTGGGCGGATCGCGCCGAGCCAGACAACGGTGAGGGCGGCGTTGCTCGCGCCCTCGCCCGGACCGGGCCACGGCTCGGGCAGGCCCGGCAGGCACCGCCGCAGCCGACCGTCGAGCAGCCCATCCCCGTTCTCGCCCGCGGCCCCGCTCGATAGCACGATGTCGGCGTGCGACCTGGAGTACAGCTCGGCGTGCGCCGTCAGGTTCGCGGCGAAGCTAGTCGGTTGGTCGGTCCGCGCGTCCCGGACCGTCGACGCGGGCTGCAGCGACACCGCGAGACAGGTGTCCGGGAACTGTCCGAGCAACCGCTTCGCCCGCAGCAGGGTCAGTGCCTCGCCGCCCGCATCCGGCACGTCGACGACGTCCAGCGGGGCCTGCGCGTGCAGCGTCCGGATCGTGTCGTAGAGCCGGTCAGCGTACGAGTGGTGGCCGGTGAAATAGACGTGGCCGGCCCGCTCGGGCAGCACGCGGCGCCAGCTCAGGCGCTCGTGGCCGGTCAGCCGGTCGCACCATGGCCTGGCCAGTTCCGCGCTGATCAGAAACACGTCGTGGCCGACCGCGGCCATAGCCGTCGCGGCCGCGAAGGTGTGCGCTCCCGATCCCGTGGCGGAGTCGGAGGCAAGGTCACGACAGGCGTACGCGACCCGCATCAGCCGCCGCCCGCTCGCGCCGCCGCGAGGATGGGCCGCAACCATGCCGGGAAGTACTCGGGCCCGGCGCGCTCGATCAGAGCTTGGCCGAGCCGGCCCACCTCGGTCCATGCCGGGCGGGCCGCGGCGGGCCCGTCGGAGGCCGAGACGGTCGTGGCCAGGCGGTGGCGGGTCCGCAGCAGCCAGCACTGGTCGTCGATGTCAACGAAGACCTGCTCCGCCGCCCTGAACCCGTCGACCGCCGCGGGGAGGTCGCCGCCGGCCAGTCGGGTCAGGGCGGAACCGTAGGTGAGGCGCGCCTTCATCCGCACGTCGTCCGTTCCGTCGTACACGGCCGCGGCTTCCGCGTACTGCGACAGAGCTCCGGCCAGGTCCCCCTGCGCTCGCAGGGCAGCACCGCGGGTCCGCCAGACCTGTGCCCTGCCGAGGTTGTCCTCGCTGTCGTCGAACAACCGCTCGCACTCCGGCAGCCGGGCGAGCAGTTCCGCCCAACGGTGCGCGTCACCGAGCAGCCTGACCTTGCTCAGGTCGACGATTCCGGTCCAGCGGACGTTTCCCGCGGCGACGCAGTACGGGCGTGCCTCGTCCAGATCGGCCTCGGCGGCCGCGATGCGGCCCAGGTACCGGTTGAGGACGGCGCGGGTATGCAGGATCCGCCCCACCCCGGTGTCATCGTGGGCGTGGAAGACCGGCAGGCACTGAGCCAGGATCTGGTCCGTCTCGGCGAGGCGGCCCTGCTCGCGCAGGACGATCGACTGATTGTGCTGGATGGCGGCGAAGAACAGGTCGTCGTCGCCGTCCCGGTAGTAATCGAGACACTCCTGGTTGATGCTGTCAGCGACCGAGAGCCGCCCCCGGTCCCGTTCCACGACACCCAGGGAGACCAGCGTCCGCACTTCCCGGTCCCGCATCCCCAGCGCCCGGTACCGAGCCTGGGCTTTGCGCAGCACGTCGACTGCCTTGTCGTGCGCGCCGGTGGTCAGGTAGTAACTGGTGTAGGAGTAGAGGACGCCCGCCTCGGCGACCGGATCCCGGGCCGCCGAGGCCGCCTTCAGCGCGAGGTCCTTGAGCTCCAGTGACTCCGTGCCGTGTCGCTGAGCCACGAACAACCCGTTCAGGGCGTCGATGATGCCCCACGTGTACGACCACAGCCCGTCCTCGTAGGCCTGCCTCGCAGCGGCGACGAGACCGACGCGCTCATCGGTGAACCACTCGATCCTGCCGGCGGCGCGGGTCGCGGCTGTCACCTCCTCCGGCGGCCGCCAGACGATCGGTACGGACTCGGCGAGGAAGAGATCCATGCCGGGGCCCGACGTCGCCGCGAGCAGCAATGTCAGGTATCCGCTGAGCAGCCGTTCCTGGCCCGCTCGGCGCTCGGCGTCGTCGAACCGATCCAGCGCTTTCTCCGCGGCGTAGACCCGGATCAGGTCGTGGCAGCGGTACCGGGTCGCTCCGATGACATCCCGCCGGGAGAAGGTGACGAGCTGAGCGTCGACGAGATCATCGAGCAGGTCCTCGGCATCGAGCTGGTCGATCTCCAGGAGCGCGGCCAGGGTCCAGGCCGGGAAGTCCGGCCCCGGAATTCCGCCGAGTGCCGCAAACGCCTCCGCGGCCGGCTGCGGGAGCCCGACATAGCTGCTGTCGAAGCTGCTGCGCACGGCCAAGTCGTCCACCTCCAGTATCGAGAGCCGGCGACGCTCGTCGCTGAGCCGGCTGACCAGGTGACCCACAGTCCAGTGTGGACGGGAGCGGAGCTGGGCCGCGGCGATGCGGATGGCCAGCGGAAGATGGTCACACAGTCTGGCGACCGCAGCGACGCCGTCCTTGTCCTGCGCGCGCGGGTCGTCGTTGAGCATGGCGATCAGCAGGCTGGCCGCCTCGTCCGCGCTCAACGTGCCGAGCGACATGAGCATCGCGTCGTCGAGCGCGCTCATCGGCTGGCGCGAGGTGACCAGGACGGCGCAGCCCGGCGTGCCCGGTAGCAGCGGCCGCACCTGGGCCGCCGAACGGGCGTTGTCCAGCACGATGACCGCGCGCCGGGTCGCCAGCAGTTCCCGATACTGCCCAGCCCGCTCCGCCTCGGTGCCCGCCACGGAGTCCGGCGGCAGTCCCATCGCCAGCAGCAGCCGCTCGAGGGCGTCCGCCGGGGACATGGGCCGCTGGTCGACGCCCAGCAGGTCGAGGTAGAAGCGACCGTCCGGAAACTGGGCGGCGACAAGATGGGCGACGTGCACGGCCAGTGCGGACTTGCCGATGCCGCCCTGGCCGTGCACCGCGATCACGGTTGCTGCGTCGTGCCGGCTCAGGGCGGTCACGAGGATCTCGATCTGCTCGAGGCGACCGGTGAACTCCAGCCGGTCCGGGGGCACTGCCGCGTACGAGGTCGCCGCGACACCGATCACCTGGCCCGGGATCCGGGCTTGCGACTGATCGAGGACCGGGCTGACGCCGGCCGACTCCAGCACCGCAAGCAGCGCTGTCACCGGGCAGGCGTAGACGATGCCGCCAACGCCACGGCCGGCGGAGTCCGGATCCGGCGGGTTGTACCTGATCAGTCCGATCACCCCGGGAGCACCGCCAGCGAACACCGGCGCGCCGGAGAGCCCACCGAGCGCGAGGCCCGCGGCGGACTGCTCCGCGTAGAGCTGAATGGCCGGCACGCCCCGGAGCTGGCCCTCGAGGTTCGAGATGGTCCCCGAGACGGTCACCGATCCCAGCTCTGCGAGGCTGGCGGGAAATCCGGTCGCGCGCCAGAAGCCGGCGGTCACCTGTTCGGCCAGCGACAGCGGCCGGGCGGTGGGTGGCAGCGGCTGATCCAAGTGCAGCGCCGCGCAGTCGGATACGGAATCCCCGGCGAGGTAGCTGCAGCCCAGCCGGGCGCCGTCCAGGTCCAGAACGGCGTTGGGCAGCCGGACCTCCCCGGTTGCCCGATTGCCGACACAGTGGAAGGCGGTCAGCACAGTGCAGTCATCGACGGCGAACGCCGTGCCCAGCAGCCGGCCTGAGCCGTCGGGCGCCGTCAGCCGCCCGACCGCGGCCCTCGGGACGGACACCGGACTCAGCTCGCCAGGGAAGAGAGGGCGAGGAAATGCCGGGCCGGATCGAAGCGGGTCATCCCGATTTCCTGAACCGCCGCGGACCGCAGCGTTCCAGCTTGTTCGATGGCGGTGGCCAGCGCGGTTGCCGCGTTGTCGTCGGTGTCACTCGGATCGACCAGTGCCACGCATCCGGAGCTCGCACACAGGGCGGCTTCGGCACAGGTGCCGGCTCTCCAGGCCAGGGCCGCAACCGGGGTACCGGCACGCAGCGCCTCGCCGAAGACCGCCGCTCCCGCCTCGACGTAGTCCCGGGAGCTGGTGTAGACGAACACGAGGCCGCGTTGGAGCTCGGCGGTCTTCGCCGCCCCGCCAACCTCGCCCACCAGCTCGACATGTGCGGCCTGGAAGAGCCTTCTGTGACGCTCGAGGTATGCCGCGTCGAGGACCGGCCCCGCGATCCGGATCCGGCGGCCGAGCTGCGCGGCTGCGAGGACCGCCAGGTGAGGTGCCTTGACTGCGTCGATACGGCCGAGCCAGACCAGGTCCGTTCCCTCTTGAGCGGGCTGCTCGTCCTCATCGAGTCCCTGGCTCACAGCCAGCTCCTGCCGCGGCTGATGGTCGGCGTACAGCGCCATCATCTCCGCCGAGTAGCAGTACAACCGACTACCCCTGCCGTCGAAAGTGCCGGCCGGATGGCCCACATTCGTGCCGTGCTGGAAGGTGACGAGATCACACCCCAGCACTTGCCAGGTTCGCCGCCACGCCGGCATGCCGGGGTACTCGTGCCAGGCTATGAGCAGCTCGTAGCCAATCTCGCGCAACCTCGCCAGCTTGGGCCCGCTCTCGACGTCTTCCAGCCGGATTCGTTCGATGTGCCAGCTCACCTCGAGCTCCGGCCGCCACTGGCGGCCGAGGAGGTGCACCGTGGCCCCGGCACGGCGGGCGCCCACAGCGGTGGCCCACAGCCACCGTTCGATGCCGGCATAGCCGGTGGGTGGGAACACGTAGCGGCTCGGGAAATCACAGATCCCAACCTGCATGTCCAGACCGTAATGTCCGGGCAGGGCGAAGAGAAGGCAGGGCCCTGATCGGCTTCCAGGCGGTCGGGCCGCAGCGACCTGCGCACCGTCGGCGGCGGCCGGCTCGCCCAGACGTCGCCCGAGCCTGCCGCTATCGAACCTGGAGCGCTATGACCCGTGACCGACACCTGGCAAACGATGACGCCGAGGCAGGAGACGAGGCTCCTTCCCGGGCGCGGTCGCATTCCGGCGGGGAATGACAGGTACATTGTCGTGGTCGGTGGCACCTCGCGCCAACCGCCGGCGGGTCCGGCGCCGGCCGAACCGCTCGCGCCGTACCTGCTCGCGCGCCGGCGCCGGCTCCGCGTTGTCGCGCCATGCGCCTGCGGCAGCGTGGTCGCGCTGTGCGCCTACGGCATCCGTGCTCGCTGTCGACGGCCGCAACCACCCGGATTTGGCCGGTTCGCCCCGCGCCGTCAAGAGATCTGCCCGCCTAGTTGCACGATTGCCTCGCGAAAGTGCTGCGGGAAGGGCACACTGAGTCGGTAACCGACACAGGTGATCTCATAAGGGGCGTTCGGGGATGAAGCAGCATGGGGTGACTGACTCGACGGTGGACTACGACGTGCTCGTGGTCGGAGCGCGGTGCGCCGGTGCGCCGACGGCGATGCTGCTGGCCCAGCGGGGCTACCGGGTGCTCATGGTCGACCGGGCCGTGTTCCCCAAGGACACGATGTCCTCGCACTACATCCACGCGTACGGGGTGGCGCGGCTGGCCCGGTGGGGGCTGCTACCCGACCTGCTTGCCACCGGCTGCCCGCCGGTCAGTCTGCTGTCTGGAGACTGGGGGAACATCACGCTGACCGGCTCCCCGCCGCCCTACGACGGGATCGACTTCGGCGTCTGCCCGCGCCGGTACGTCCTCGACCATCTGCTCAACACGGCCGCGGTCCGCTCCGGCGCCGAACTCGAGGAAGGCTTCACCGTCACCGGCCTGCTCTCGGCGGACGGCCGGGTCACCGGCGTCCGGGGCCGCACCAGGCTGTGCGCCGAGACGCGCATCACCGCCCGCTACGTCGTCGGCGCCGACGGCATGCGCTCACTGGTCGCCCGCACCGTCGGCGCCACCGAGTACTGGACGGTGCCGCCGCTGACCACGACGTACTACACCTACTTCGAGGACCTGCCGATGGACCGGCTGCTCATCCATTGGCGGACAGGCCGCTGCGTGCCGGCGGTGCCCACCCACGACGGCCTCACCGTGGTGCTCTGCGGCTGGTCCTACGACGGGTGGCGGGAGTACCGCAGCGACATCCAGCACCACTTCTTCGAGACGGTGCGGACCCAGTCGACGGCCGAGTTCGCCGAGCGCATCAGCGCTGCCCGCCGGGTCGCGCCCTTCGTCGGCACCCACCGCTCGGCCAACTTCTTCCGCAAACCCTACGGACCGGGCTGGGCGCTGGTCGGCGACGCCGGCTACCACAAGGACCCCGTCACGGCGCTGGGAATGGCCGACGCCTTCCGGGACTCCGAACTGCTCGCGGCGGCCCTCGACCAGACACTGTGCGGGCAGCGGGCGGCCGAGGACGCCCTCGGAGACTACGAGCGGCGGCGTAACGAGGAGGCCAAGCCGATGTACGACTACACGCTCGACCTGGCCCGCTACCAGCCGCTGCCGCCGGAGCGGGCCATGCTGCTGCGCTCGCTGCAGGACGACGAGGTCAACCGCAACCGGTTCTTCGGGGTGCTGGCCGGCAGCGTGCGGATACAGGACTTCTACTCCCGCTGACAACGATCTCTTCAAGCTGGGCGTGCACTCGCTGTCGGTGGGCCGGTTGATCAACCGGAACAGGGCGTACCCGGTCCGGAGGTGACTCCCTCGACACATCGGGGGGTTGCCTACGCAGCGGCGGGTGTCGCGAGGGTGAGTTGCCGCGGGCGTCCGATCGCCCGCCAGGCCCGGTACCCGACCACCGGGACGAGCGCGATCGCGAGGTAGAGAGCGCCGCTGAGCAGCAGCGCGGGAGTCAGGCCGTACCAGTGGACGGTCCAGCCGCCGAAGACGCCGCCCAGCGGGATGCCGGCCCATGCGACGGCGGTGTTCAAGCCGAAGACGCGGGCGTGCAGCGCCGGTGGCGTCCGCTCCATGACCAGGGTCCCGATTATCGGGTTGATTGCAGCCAGTGCCACCCCCGACAGGAACCACACCACCGCGATCGTCAGCACCTTTTCGCTGAGGCCCAGGACGAAGAAACGCGGCGGCCCACCGATGAGAAAACCCAGGGTGAACACCGCATATCTGGGCACCCGAGTAACAAGCATGGTGAACGCGATGCTGCCGAGCACGGCGCCGAACCCGAGAGCGCCGAGGACGAGGCCGACCGCGGCTGCGGAGCCGACCATCGTGTTTGCCCACACGGGGACGAAAACCACGCCGGCCGCCTGGTTGAGGAGGTTGATACCGAACAGCATGGCGAATATCCCGAAGGTGATCCGGTCGCGCCAGACGTGGGCGAACCCGCCGCGCAACGCGGTGAGGTAGGGCTCCTTCGCCGCTGCCGGCTCCGGTGCGGCGGGCACGGTCGCGCCGGGTTTGGTGACGCGGATGCTCGCCACGACCAGCACCGCGGCCACTACGAACGACGCGGCGTCGACCATGATCGCGGCGGGCGCCCCCACCCAGGCGATGAGAACACCGGCCACGGCGACACCGATCATCATGGAGAACCTGGTCATGGCTTCGAACACGGCGATCACGCGGGGCAACGGCACGTCAGCCGCTGCCGCTCTCGGTGGCACCAGCACCTTCTTGGCGTTGTCGGCGAACCCACGCAGGCCACCGGCGACCGCAACCAGCGTGATGAGTACGGCGAAGCCTTCCGAGTACATCGTGGCGACCGTGACCATCGTGACGGCGCTGGCGAGGTCGGTGAGAATCGCCGTGCGCCGGGGACCGAGCCGGTCGACGAGCGGGGCTCCCAGCGAGCTGGCGAGCACGTACGGCAGCATCTCGGCCCCCGCCACCACCCCCATCCGGGCCGGGCTGCCGGTCGTGACCAGCACCAGCCAGGGAATCGCGACGAACGACATCCGGCTGCCGAGGATCGAGATCCCGCTGGCCGCGAGCGTGCCCGCCAACCTGGCACGATCCCGCCGGTTGCTCATGTGACGCCGTCCGCCGGGACAGGGGCGCCGGGCACATGGCCAGGGCCGGCGCCGGCGGAAGCCATCCGGGCGCGGACCCGCTCGCGCAGCACGATCTTGTCGACCTTACCTCCT
>JBJMII010000121.1:0-6855 GCA_045806925.1 Mycobacteriales bacterium | reverse complement strand
GCGCCGGCGCGTGGGGCAGCCGGCCGGCCGGCCGCCGTCGCTCCCGCGCTCGCGCCGCGAACCCTCGCGCTCACGGTGCCCATCCTCCCGCACCGCCGTCCGGCCCGTACCGGCGGCGGGTAACCTGCGCTCCCGTGAGCGAGCACCCTGCCTCCGGACGGCGCCATCCGAAACCGCGCAGTTCCGAGGTCACCGAAGGCATGGAGCGGGCGCCGGCCCGCGCGATGCTGCGCGCCGTCGGGATGACCGACGACGACTTCGCCAAGCCGCAGGTGGCGGTCGCCTCGTCCTGGAACGAGGTGACCCCGTGCAACCTCCCGCTGGACCGGCTGGCCAGGCACGCGAAGGAGGGGGTGCGGGCGGCCGGCGGCTTTCCGCTGGAGTTCACCACCATCGCGGTCTCCGACGGCATCTCGATGGGTCACGAGGGCATGCGCGCGTCGCTGGTGTCCCGGGAGGTGATCGCCGACTCGGTCGAGCTGATGATGCACGCGGAGCGGCTGGACGCCATGGTGCTGCTGGCCGGCTGCGACAAGTCGCTGCCGGGCATGCTGATGGCCGCCGCCCGGCTCGACCTGGCCGCGGTCTTCCTCTACGGCGGCACCATCCTGCCCGGCCGGGTGGGGGACCGGGACGTCACCATCCAGGACGCCTTCGAGGGCGTCGGCGCCTGCGCGCTCGGCCGGATGAGCCGCGACGAGCTGGACGCGATCGAGCGGGCCGCCTGCCCGAGCGAGGGCTCCTGCGGCGGCATGTTCACCGCCAACACGATGGCCGCCGCGGCCGAGGCACTCGGCATGTCGTTGCCCGGCTCGGCGTCGCCGCCGGCGGTGGACCGGCGCCGGGAGGCGCTCGCGGTGCGCAGCGGCGAGGCGGTGGTCGGCCAGCTCGACGCCGGGCTGACCGCGCGCAAGATCCTCACCAAGGAGGCGTTCGAGAACGCGGTCGCGGTCGTGATGGCGCTCGGCGGCTCCACCAACGCGGTGCTGCACCTGCTGGCCATCGCACACGAGGCGCGGGTCGAGCTCACCCTGGACGACTTCAACCGGGTCGGCGACCGGACCCCGCACCTGGCCGACGTGCGCCCGTTCGGCCGGTACGTGATGACCGACATCGACCGGATCGGCGGCGTGCCGGTGGTGATGCGGGCGCTGCTGGACGCCGGCGTGCTGCACGGCGACGCGCTCACGGTCACCGGCCGCACCGTCGGTGCGGAGCTGGCGGCGATCGCCCCGCCCGACCCGGACGGCAAGATCATCCACGCCGTACGCGACCCGATCCACCGGACCGGCGGGTTGACCGTCCTGCGCGGCTCGCTGGCACCGGAGGGCGCCGTGGTCAAGAGCGCGTCGTTCGACGGCGTGGTGATGGAGGGGGTGGCCCGCGTCTTCGACGACGAGAAGGACGCGATGGCCGCCGTCACCGCGGGGCGGATCCGGCCCGGCGACGCGGTGGTGATCCGGTACGAGGGTCCTGCCGGCGGGCCGGGCATGCGGGAGATGCTCGCCGTCACCGGCGCGATCAAGGGCGCCGGGCTCGGCAACGACGTGCTGCTCATCACCGACGGCCGGTTCTCCGGCGCGACCCACGGCCCGTGCATCGGGCACGTGGCGCCGGAGGCGGCGCGCGGCGGGCCGATCGCGCTGGTCGCCGAAGGCGACCGGATCCGGCTCGACCTGTCCGCCCGCGCGCTCGACCTGCTGGTGGACGAGGCCGAGCTGGACCGCCGCCGGGCCGGCTGGAAGCTCCCGGCGGCCCGGTACGAGACCGGGGTGCTGGCCAAGTACGCCAAGCTGGTCGGCTCGGCGGCGCAGGGCGCGGTCTGCGGCTGAGCCCTCGGAGGGACCGCAGAAGGTGCCTCGGCGACAGTCGCCGAGGCACCCTCTCCCCCGTGCGCCGGACCTAGGACCGGTCACCCACTAGCTGCATCTGTCCACTCCGGGTATCCAGGACGAGTAGCCGGTGTTGATGTTGTAGTCCGCCGCGAAGCCCTCCGGCCTGCCCGAGCCGCCTTCCCACACCACGTAGTCCCAGACCGCGTCGCCGTTGATGTTCTGACCCAGCTTCTGACAGACGATCCGCAGCGCCGTGTACGCCGGAACGAACACCACGAAGGTGCACGACGTGCTGGGTGCCTGGACCACGGGGTGATAGCAGTCGCGGATGTTCGCCCCGCTGCTACCCGTCCTGGCTCCGTACCAGCTCGCATTGGCGGGTGGGGCAGCGAGGGCGACGAGCGCCACCGTCAACCCGATCGCTCCGGCCAGCCGCCGGACCAGGCGTCTCGATCGACCTCGCATGTCGTCTCCGTTCTCGGCCGTCGGCCGGGCTAGCTGGGGTCCGGCGCCGACGACTTGGCGGCGCACGGGTTGACGTCCCAACACCACCGCTACCGGCTGGGCACCGACAAGACCTGCGCAGATGTCCGGATGAGTCCGTACGGGACCGCCTGCTCGGCGGGCGGCAGATCGGGGACCGGAAGGAAAGTCCGGACAAGCTCGTACGGACGGCGACTGTACGTTTGCTGTCTGTATCATCACACTGTTGCCTCTTGAGGTGCGATTCGGGGCACGGTGATGGGGTGACGAGAAGGTGACGACGAGAAGGTGACGACGCCAACGCTCGGCGCGGATCCCCGTTCCATCGCCACCCGCGAGCAGTTCGCTCTGCAGCTGACCCTGGTGCGGGAGCGGGCCGGGTTGACGGTCCGGGATGTGGCCAAGGTGGTCGGCGTCCCGGACAGCACCGTGGGTGGGTACTTCAGTGGCCGGCACCTCCCGCCGATCAAGCCGCCCACGCTGCTGCAGGAGATCCTCGGCGCCTGCGGCGTCACCGACGCCGCGACCGTGCAGGAGTGGAGCGCAGCGCTCAGCCGGGTGCGGCGGGTCCCGGGGCGCCGGCCGGCGACGGCGCCGGTGCCGTACCGGGGGCTGGAGAGCTTCCAGCCCGAACACGCCGAGTGGTTCCACGGCCGGGACCAGCTGACCGACGCTCTGGTCGGCCGGCTGCAGGCGTTCTGCGCGCGCGGCACCGGGGCGCTGGTGCCGCTCGTCGGCCCGTCCGGCTCCGGGAAGTCCTCACTGCTGCGTGCCGGGCTGGTCGCGGCGGTCCGCGCCGGCGCGCTGGCACCGGACTCGGACGAGTGGCCCCTGCAGCTGTTCAGCCCGGCTGCCGTCCCGCCGCAGCGGCTGGCGGAGATGCTCGCGGAGCCGGCTGACCTGCCGCCCGGGCACCGGCTGGTCCTCGTCGTCGACCAGGCCGAGGAGGTGTTCACCTGCTACGACCCCGACCGGGGCCGGGAGTACGTGGCGCTGCTCGCGGCCGCGGCCGACGCCGGCGCGCTCGTCGTCCTGGGTCTGCGCGCCGACTTCTACCCGCACGCGCTCGGCCACCCGCGCCTTGCCGCCGCGCTGCAGGAGGACCAGCTCGTGGTGGGTCCGATGACCGAGGCCGAGCTCCGGCGGGCCATCGTCGAACCCGCCCGGGCGGCTCACGTCGAGGTCGAGGACGGCCTCGTCGAGCTGCTGCTGCGCGACATGCGGCCGCCGGCGGCCGCTGGCGGCACCGGCGCCGGCCACGACCCGGGCGCCCTGCCGCTGCTGTCCCACACCCTGCTCACGCTGTGGACGCACGGCCAGCGCCGCCGGCTGGCGGTCGCGGACTACGAGCGCGCGGGCGGGATCGACGGCGCGGTCGCGGCGAGCGCGGAGGCGGCGTACGACGGCCTCGACCCGAGACAGCGGCTGCTGGCCCGCGGTCTGTTCGGTCGGCTGGTGCACCTGCGCGATGACGCGGCCACCACCCGCCGGCGCGTCCCCCGTGCGGAGCTGTCGCTGGAGGACGACGACGGCGTGCCGACGGACCTCGGGGTCGTGCTGGACAGGTTCGTCGAGCACCGCCTGGTCACGGTCGACGCGGACTCGGTCGAGGTCAGCCACGAGGCCCTGCTGACCGCCTGGCCCCGGCTGCGGTCCTGGATCGACTCCGACCGGGCGGGCCTGCGGATCCACCGGCAGCTGACCGACGCGGCCGGCGCCTGGGCGGAGTCGGGTCGCGACGATGCCGCGCTCTACCGCGGCAGCCGGTTGGTGGTCGCCCGGGAATGGGCAGCCGACCCGGGGCGGCGGGCGGACCTGAACCCGGCGGAGGAGCTCTTCCTCGACGCGAGCACGGAGCACGAGCGGCAGCAGCAGCTTGCGGTCCGGCGCCGCACCCGGCGGCTCTACCGGCTGCTCGCGACCGTCACGGTGCTGCTGGTGCTCGCCGGCGTCCTCGCCGCCTACGCCTTCCAGCAGCGATCGACCGTTGCGCACGAACGGGACCTGGCGCTCTCGCGGCAGGTGGCCCGGGCCGCGGACCAGCTCCGCAGCAAGGACCCGGCGCTCGCGATGCAGCTCTCCCTGGTCGCCCACCGGGTGGCCCCCACCGTGGAGGCACGGTCCAGCCTGATCGCGTCCTCGGCGAGCGCGGCCGCCGGCCGGATCCTGAGCCCGGCTCAGATCCTCCAGGCGGTGGCTTTCTCCCCGCGCGGCGAGACGATGGCGGCCGCGGGTGCGGCGGGGGTGGTGCGGCTGTGGGATGTCAGCCGTCCCGGCTCGCCCCGCCTGCTGACGGCGCTGCCGGGGCACGAGGGCACCGTGTTCGCGGCCGCCTTCAGCCCGGACGGCCGGATGCTGACGACCGGTGGCGCCGACCGGACGGTCCGGCTGTGGGACGTGCGGGACCCGTCCCGGGCACAGCTGCGCAGCGTGTCGCTGTCCGGAGGTCCGGACGGGACGATCTACTCCCTGACCTTCGGGCCGGACGGGACGCTGCTCGCCGCCGGGGGCTCGGACGGCTCGGTGCGCCTGTGGCGGACCGGTTCCGGCCGGGGACCGGCAGCGCTCGGGCCGCCGCTGGGCACCGGCGGCGGGTACGTCCAGTCGGTGTCCTTCAGCCCGGACGGCCGCCTGCTGGCGGCGGCGTCGGCGGACGGCGCCGTCCGGCTGTGGCGGATGCGGGGGTCGCGGCCGACGCCGGTCCGCGGGTCGCTGCGCGTCGGCGGCCGGAAGGTCTTCTCGGTGACCTTCGGTCCCGACGGGCGGACCGTCGCGGCCGCCGGTGCGGACAAGATCGTGAGGCTCTGGGACGTCGGCGATCCCGACCGGCCGGTCCGGCGCGGCACCCTGTCCGGGCCGGACACCTGGGTGAACTCGCTGGCCTACAGCTCGGACGGTGCCGTCATCGCGGGAGCGAGCTCGGACGGCAAGACCTGGCTGTGGGACGTCGCCACGGGACAGAGCATCGGGACGCTCCCGCATCCCGCCCCCGTCACGGCGGTGAGCTTCGTGCCGCGGTCCAGCCTGCTCGCGACCGCTGCCGCCGACGGGACCGTACGGTTCTGGGACCTGCCGGGCCCCGTCCTCGCCGGCCACGACTCCGTCTTCACCACGACCTTCGCGCGGGGCGGCGCCGTGCTCGCGGTCGGCAGCGCCGACGACACGGTGCGGCTGTGGGACGTCCGGGACCCGCTCCGGCCCCGCCGGCTGGGGCCCGGTGTCGTCGAGCGCGCTCCGCACGCCCGCTTCACCGGCGCGTCGGCGATCAGCCGGGACGGGCGGCTGCTCGCTGTCGGAGGGGCGGACGGGACGGTGTGGCTGTGGGACGTCGGCGACCCGGACCGGCCCCACCGGCTGGGTGCGCCGCTCACCGGCCTGACCGAGACGGTGCAGTCGGTCGCCTTCGATCCCGGCGGCCACCTGCTGGCGGCGAGCAGCGACGACCACACCGTACGGCTCTGGGAACTGGCCGACCCGGGCCGGCCCCGGCCGGCCGGACCGGCTCTGCGGGCCGACAACTACGTCTACTCCGTCGTGTTCCGGGCCGACGGGCGGCTGCTGGCGGCGGCGAGCGCGGATGGTGCGGTGCGGCTGTGGGACCTGTCCGTGCCGGGCAGACCGCGGCTCGCCGCCGGCCCGCTGCGGACGACCGCGGGCTACCTGTTCGCGGCGGCGCTCAGCCCGGACGGCCGCACGCTGGCGGCCGGCGGAGCGGACAACGTGGTGCGGTTGTGGGACGTCTCCGACCCCGCGCGGCCGACGTCACTGGGAGCGCCCCTGACCGGGCCGAGCAACTACGTGCTGTCGCTGGAGTTCGCTCCGGACGGGCGGAAGCTGGCGGCCGGGAGCGGTGACGGCAGCGTCTGGCTCTGGGACCTCTCCGACCGCGCCGCTCCGAGTCTCACCGCGACGCTGACGGCCTCCGGCGCCGCGGTCTTCACGGTGGCCTTCCGCCCCGGCGGCGGGACGCTCGTGACCGGCGGCGCGGACCGCACAGTCCGGCTCTGGTCGATCGACCCGGACCAGCTGGCGTCGCGGGCGTGCTCGATCGTGGGTGACCCGATCACGCCGGCCGAATGGAGCCGCTACGTCCCGGGCCTGGCTTACGCGCCGCCGTGCCCAAGCCGCTGACGCCCCGCGCCGGTGGGTCGCAGACCTCCGGGCCGGGCCGGCGGCGGCGGGACAGTCGTCCCAGTATCCGGGACCAGTGTCCATGCCGGTTGACGCGCCACCGACTCGCTGACTACCGTCCGGATCGTGACCACCAAGGCGTCTCTCGTACTTCCCTAGCGCGTCGGCCCGCCGCCGACGCGCCGCCCCTCCGTGCCACCCGGCACGAGGGGTTTTTTGTTGGGCAGATCCGGCCCCGACGACCCCGGAGGGTCCAGACCCATGACAGGCCAGCGATGACAGACAGCAGTACGCCGGCGACCGGCGCCCAGTCCCTGGTCCGCTCGCTGGAGGCGGTCGGTGCCGACGTGGTCTTCGGCATCCCGGGCGGGGCGATCCTCCCGGCGTACGACCCGCTGTTCGACTC
>JBJMII010000120.1:0-27479 GCA_045806925.1 Mycobacteriales bacterium | reverse complement strand
TAGTTCGGTACGCGCCGAACCAAGCGGCGTTGGTGTTCCTTCAGTACGACCAGGCACCGGGCCGCCTGATTAACGGCGACAGCCATGTCAAGAATATGACAACCAAGAAGGACAATCGAGTACTCATCACCTTGGCCAGGAGGGTTACGAACTGGACTCTCACCAACATTCAAGGTGTTGCATAACCGTGTTGCCTACACGTAGAACTATCACCACTAACGCCGTACTCGTAGTCCTTGTCCTCTCGGGGGCTTCTCAGGCGCGGGCTGCTGACAGGGTTGACTGTGGCGGCCCGCTCACGCAACAAGGATGCTGGGAAACTCACAATGGGAGGATCATCATAGGCTTGGGCGATCAGATTCATTCGCCATCCAGGCAAGGAGAGAAAGCAAGGTCGAGTCGACGGAGGGACGATAATACTGCACTCCAAATGGGGGCAGCTTTTTGTGTGGATGCTGGTGCGGATGCGGCAGCGTCCGGGGGCGCGTCGCCGGAGATCGCGGCGCTGTGTCGGGGGTTTGCTGCGTTGCCGGTGGCGCCGGGCCGGGACCAGATAAGGCGGGCGTTCGAGGAGCTGCCTCTGTATCGCGGGGCCATCAGGACGGACCCCGCGACCTTCACGCTCGTCAACCTGGAGACGTATTTCTGGTGCGGTGACGCGACCGGCCGGGACTGCGCCGCGATCGGGGAGGGTGAGCGGAGGATCACCCTGCTCGGGCAGCAGCTACGGATCAGGCCGCGGATCGTCGGCTACGCCTGGGACTTCGGCGACGGCACCGGCCAGCGGATCGCCGGCGGGAAGGCGACGCACACCTACCGGCACGCCGGGTCCGCAAGCGTCACCGTCACGTTGACCTGGACGGCCGACTATGCCCTCGGCGGCGGCGCCTTCCAGCCGATCGACGACACGACGACGACGACCAGCCCACCGCGCGTCCTACCGATCCGCGAGGCCCAGGCGGTCATCGTTCGTTGATCAGCCACGTCAGCCCGCAGGATCGGAACGACGCAATGCTGCGTACCTCCTGACACCGGTGCTAGATGCGGCCGTGGCCGATGGCCGGGGGATGCGCCGCCGATGCCGGTGGCAGGGCCTGGTTGGATCGGTGGGTGGCCTGGTTCACGGAGGGGGACCTGCGGCGGCTCGCCGGGGAGCGGTCGTTCAGCCGGGGAAGGGCGTACGTGGCGGCGGTGGCCGACGTGCGGGACGTGCCGGGCGGGACGGCGGCGACCGTGCAGGGGACGGAGGCGTACCAGGTCCGGCTCGGCAGGGACGGGGACCGGCTGGTCGGCTGGTGCGACTGCCCGTTCGGGGCGGACGGCGCCTTCTGCAAGCACTGCGTCGCCCTCGGCCTGGTGCTGCTGGCCGATGCCGATGCGGTGCCGGCGCCACCGTCCGGGAACGACGCCGGCCCGGTCCGGCCGTGGCTGTCGAGCCTGGACCGCGACGAGCTGGTGGATCTCATCTTGAACCATGCCGAGGAGGACGAGGCGTTCCACCGCCGGCTGTCGATCCGGGCCGCGTTGGCCCGCGGACAGGTGGACGTCGTGGGGTTGCGGCGGGAGCTGACCGCCGCGCTGCGGAGCCGCGGCTTCGTCTCCTACCGCGGCTCCTTCGACTATGCCGGCCGGGCCGAGGACGCGCTCGACGCGCTCGACGGCCTGCTGCGGGACGGGCGGGCGGCGGTCGTGGAGCCGCTCGCGCGGCGGGCCGTCGATCTCATCGTCAAGGCGACCGAGCAGATGGACGATTCGAGCGGGGCGGCGGGCAGTGCCGGCCAGCGGGCGCTGGACCTGCACGCCGAGGCATGCCGGGCCGCGCCTCCGGACCGGCGGAAGCTGGCCCGGTGGCTCGTGGACCTGCAGGTCGACGGGCCGGGGTGGCCGCAGGTCGACCTGGCCGCGTACGTACCGGGGCTCGGCGACGACGGCCTCGCCGCCTACCGGGCGCTGGTCGACGACCGATGGCGGACGGTGGGCGGCAAGGACAGCAGTGCGTTCGAGCGGCGGACCGTGCAGCACCTCCGCGAGGACCTGGCCGGGCTTTCCGGCGACGTGGACGAGCTGGTGGCGGTGCTCGCCGACGACCTGTCCAGTGGCTGGCAGTACCTGCGGATCGCCGAGGAGCTGGCCGTGGCCGGCCGGTACACGGACGCGTTGACGTGGGCCGAGCGCGGCCGCCGGGCGCACCGGGACCGGCCGGATCCGCGGCTGCTGGACTTCCTGGTCACGGCGTACAAGGGGGCCGGACGGAGGGAGGACGCGGTCGAGGTCCGCCGCTCGGCGTTCGCCGCCGCGCCCGAGATCGGAACCTGGATCGCGCTGCGGACAGTCTGCGAGGCGGCCGGCTGCTGGCCTGGCGAGCGGGAGGACGCGCTGGCTTACCTCCACGAGCGGTCCGGCGGTCCGTCCGGCGCCGACTCGCTGGTCCGGGTGCTGGTCCACGAGGACGACGTCGACGGCGCCTGGCAGGCGGCTCAGGAGCGCGGCTGCCGGCCCGCGACGTGGCTCGAGCTGGCCGAGCGACGCGCGGGAAGCCACCCAGCCGACGCGATCCCCTACTACCGCAAGGCCGCGGCCGAGGCGATCGACGGCCGCAGCAAGGCCGCGTACGCGGAGGCGGCCGACCGTATCGCGGCCGTGCGCACCCTGCACGCCCGCGCCGGCACACCCGACGAGTTCACCGCCTGGCTGGACGAGGTGGTCAGCACCCATCGGGCCAAACGCAACTTCATGGCCGAGCTGGCCCGGCGGGGGTTGGTCGAGCGGACCGCGACCGGTCGCTGACCTCGGCGAGCAGGCGCTACCGGGCGCGGGGCATGGGCTGGCCGGCTGCTTCGGGGCCCGGTCCGCGCCGGAACCGGGGCGGACGACCGGGATGCGGGGCTGAGCGCGGTCAGTCCGGCGCGGCCCAGTCGGTGATGATCCGGTGCGCGATCGAGACCGGTGGCGGCAGCCGGAGCGGGGCGGCTCCCGGTGCGGCCCAGCCGGCCGCCGCCCGCAAGTCGGACCGGGTGACCCAGTGGGCCTCGGCCAGCTCGCCGTCCCGCCGCCGCAACGTCAGGTCGCCCACCGCCCGCGCCGTATAGCCGAGCATCAACGAGGACGGGAACGGCCAGGGCTGCGAGCCCGCGTAGGTGACGTCGGTGACCGAGAGCCCGACCTCCTCCGCCACCTCCCGCGCCACCGCCGCCTCGGAGGACTCCCCTGGCTCCACGAAGCCGGCCAGGATCGAGTAGCGCCCCGGCGGCCAGGACGCCTGCCGGCCGAGCACGCACCGGTCCCCGCCGTCGTGCACGAGCATGATCACCGCCGGGTCGGTGCGCGGGAAGTGCTCCGAGGAGTCCACCGGGCAGCGCCGGATCCAGCCGGCGTGGGCGACGGAGGTCGGTGCGCCGCAGATCGAGCAGCGCGGGTGCCGGTCGTGCCAGCGGGCCAGCGCCACCGCCGAGGTCAGCAGCCCGGCGTCGAGATCGTCCAGGGCAGCCCCGATCTCCCGCAGGTCGACCCACCGGTCGGCCCGCAGGTCCCGCGGGACGCGTACAGCGAAGGTCGGCTGGTCCTCGGCCACCCCGAGGAAGTACCGCTCCGCATCGGACGGCAGCGTGGACGCCGGCCGCAGGTCCAGCCGCGGCCCACCGGGCCCCTCCACCACCGGCGTCAGGTACTCGGGCGTCGCGATCAGCGCCCGCCCGCGCTCCCACGCCGCGGCGAGCCAGGCTGCGTCGTCCCGCCGCTCGGCCACCCGGTCGTGCGCCGACCGGGACAGCGTCGGCGCCCGCGACAGCGAGAAGGTCACGGCGACGAGGCGAGCTCGACCGGTCCGAGCGCGCCGAGCGGCTCCGCGATCTCCGCCGCCTCGCCCAGCACCACGGCCACCATCCCGGCCGGAGCCAGGTACCGCCGGGCCGCCGCCGACACCTCGTCCAGCGTCACCGCCGCGAGCTGCTGCGGGTGCGTGCGCAGCCAGTCCAGCCCCAGCCCGACCCCGATCAGCGCGGACAGCGTCGAGGCGAGCCCGGCCTGGGTGGCGATCGAGAGCGCCAGCGTGCCCACCGCGTACTGCCGGACGTCCTCCAGCTCCTGCGGCTTGACCGGCAGGGTGGCCATCCGGCCCAGCTCGTACCAGATCTCCAGCAGCGCGGGCGCCGCCACGTCGGTAGCCACCTCGGAGTCGATCACCAGCCGGGAGCCCGCGGCGCCGTGGCTGATCCGGCTGTGCGGACCGTAGGTGTAGCCCTTGTCCTCCCGGATGTTCTCCACCAGCCGGGAGGAGAAGTAGCCGCCGAAGACCAGGTTCGCCAGCTGCAGCGCCGGGTAGTCGGCCGCGTCCCGCGGCACCGCGGGACCGCCGAGCCGGATCGACGCCTGCACCGAGCCGGGCCGGTCGACCAGCAGCAGCGGCTTGGGCACCACCGGCGGCAGCGGCGGCAGCGGCCGGCCGGTCCCGTCGCCGGACCAGGACGCCAGCGCCGCCTCGACCGCGTCCAGCGCCCGCGCCGGGCTGAGGTCCCCGACCAGCACCAGCACGCTCCCGCCGGACCGGACCCGGTCGGCGTGCAGCCGGCGCAGCTGGCCCGGCGTCACCGCGGTCACCGCCTCGACCGTCGGCAGCTCCCGGGCGTACGGGTGGTCGCCGTGCAGCCGCCGGTTCAGCGCCTCGCCGACCAGCACGGACGGCTGGGAGCGGGCGATGGACAGCCGCTCGGCCAGCCGGTTGCGCTCGCCGGCGACCTCCCGGGACGGGTACGTCGCGGTGGTCACCACTTCGGCGAGCAGGCGGAGCAGGTCGGCCAGTCCGGTCCGCAGCACGGTGCCGCCGATCATCAGCCGGTCGGCGTCCGCGGAGACGTGCAGGTCGGCGCCCAGCGCCTGCAGCGCCGCGGCGAGCTCCACCTGGCCGTACCGCTCGGTGCCGGTGAGCAGCGTGTTGCTGAGCAGGCTCGCCCGCGCCGGGTGCGACGCGGCGGTGCCGCCGAACGGCACCCGCAGCCGGACCTCGACCAGCGGCACCCCGGGCCGCCGGACGGCGAGCACCCCCAGCCCGGAGGCGAGCGTGCGCTGGGCGGCGGCCGGTTGCTTCACCCGCGGCACCGGGCCGAGCGGCGGGACCAGCTGCGGCGGCGCCTCGGGTGACGCAGCCGTGGCGGTCACCGGGAGCCCCCGGGCACCAGCTCCAGCACGGCCCGCCGATCCGGCCGCAGCGTCGCGGCGGCGTCCTGCACCTGCGCGGCGGTCACCTCCGCCAGCCGGGCCGGCAGCTCGGTGAGCAGCTCGGCGCGGCCGTGGACCAGCTCCGCGGTGGCGAGCGCCAGCGTGCGCCCGAGCACCGGGTCGACGTCCCGGAACACCTGGGCGATGATCCGGGCGCGCACCCGGTCCAGCTCGCCGGGCGCCAGCCCGGAGGTGGCGAGCCGGTCGAACTCCTCGGTCGCCGCGTCCAGCACGTGGTCAGCCGACGCGGTCGGCGCGTGGTGCGCCTGGAACACCAGCGCGGTGGGGTCGCGGACGTCGAAGGGGTCGCCCATCAGCCCCAGGTACGCGGCGAGCTGGGTCACCGTCCGCTCCTTCTGCACCAGCCGCTGCTCCAGCCGGGACGCGTCGCCGTCGGTCAGCACCTCGGCGAGCACCACGTACGGCAGGTAGTCGGCGAACCGGCTGACCGGGTCCGGCAGCCGCCAGGCCGCCGCCACCGCGGGCAGCGGCGCCAGCGGGTCGTTCATCGACTTGCGCCGCTCGGCGTCCAGGTCCGGCTCGGCGAAGACCGGCCGCCCGGGTGCCGGCCGCTCCGGGATGTCACCGAAGTGCCGGCTGACCAGCTCCAGCGCGTCGTCCGGGTGGAAGTCGCCGGCGACCGCGAGCACCGCGTTGGCCGGCGCGTAGTACCTGCCGAAGAAGTCGGCCGCGTCCGCCCTGGTCGCGCTCTCCAGGTCGACGAACCCGCCGTACCCGTTGTGCGCGTTCGGAAAGGAGTCGAAGAGCACCGGCGGCAGCAGCAGCCAGGGGAAGCCGCCGTACGGCCGGTTGAGCACGTTGACCCGGATCTCCTCCTTGACCACCGCGATCTGGTTGGCCAGGTTCTCCTCGGTGATCCGCGGGCTGCGCATCCGGTCCGCCTCCAGGAACAGGCCGCGGGACAGCGCGTTGCCCGGCAGCACCTCGAAGTAGTTCGTGTAGTCGAGGTGGGTGCTGCCGTTGAAGGTGCCGCCGGAGGACTGGACGTAGCGGAAGTGCTCGAGCTTCTCCAGGTTGGCCGAGCCCTGGAACATCAGGTGCTCGAAGAGATGCGCGAAGCCGGTGCGCCCCTCCGGCTCGGACCGGATGCCGACGTCGTAGTGGACGGCGATCGCCACCACCGGCGAGCTGCGGTCGGGTGCCAGCAGGACCCGCAGGCCGTTGTCGAGAACCTCGTGGACCAGTGGGTACGACGGCGCGGGCAGTGTCGATCTGGGCACGCTCCGACCCTAACCGTCCCGGCCGGCCGGCGCCGTCACGGAGTGCATCCGAGACCCCGGCGCCGGGAAATGCCGGCGACCGGGCGGAGCGGACGGGCCTATCGTGCGGCCATGCCGTCCGCCGCGACCCTGCTGCTGTTCGCCGCCGCCTCGGTGGCGCTGGTCGCCGTGCCGGGGCCGAACGTGCTCTTCGTGCTCGCCCGGGGCATCGGCGGCGGCCGGCGGGCGGCCGTGGTGTCCGTGCTCGGCGTGGAGACGGCGACGCTGTGCTTCGTCACGTCCGCCGCCTTCGGGCTGACCGCGGTCCTCGCGTCCTCGGCGGTCGCGTTCGCCGCCGTGCGGTACGCCGGCGCGGCGTACCTGGTCTTCCTCGGCGTCCGCGCCCTGCTCGACCGCGACGGCCCGGACCCGGTCCGCCCGCGGGTTCCGGTGCGCGCCGGGCGCACCTACCGGCAGGCCTTCGGTGTCGGCATCTCCAACCCGAAGGTCGCGCTGTTCTTCCTGGCCTTCCTGCCGCAGTTCGTGACGCCGGCGGCCGGGTCGGCGACGCCGCAGGTGCTCGTGCTGGGGCTGGTCTTCCTCGCCGTGGCGACCGTGCTCGACCTCGGCTGGGCAATGCTCGCCGGGCTGCTGGCGGGGTGGCTGCGCCGGCACCCCGCCCTGCTCCGCCGGCAGCGCTTCCTCGCCGGGCCGGTCTACCTCGGGCTCGGCGCCTACGCCGCGGTCGCCGGCGGCGCGTCGGGCTGAGCGCGGACCACGGTCAGCAGGACCAGGTGCGTCCTGCTGGTGTGCTGCATCACCCGGACGTCCCGCGCCCAGCAGGCGGTGCTGAGCGCCGGCCGGGCCAGCTCGAGGTCCTCCGCCGTGGTGCCGGGCCGGCACCACAGCAGCACCTGCTCCCCCTCGTCGACCGGGCTGGTCCACAGCACGGCGGGGATCCGGCCGCTGCGGGAGTGGATCCAGGCGTGCTTGCACGCGGTCCGCACCCGGTGCGGCGTGACGACGCACCAGGCCCGGCGCCGCGCCCGCCGGCGCAGCTCCGGCACCGCGGCGACGGCGGTGCCCAGCATGAGTCCGGCTTGGACCGTCCACAGTGCACCGACGTAGGCCGGGCCGGCGACGGCGGCGGCGACCAGGCCCAGCTCGTACCGCCAGCGCCAGAGCACGAGCACCGGGTTCGGGCGGGGAAACCGGACCAGTCCCAGCCCGAACTCCGCGCCCGGCCCACGCGCGGTCATCCCGCGTCCCGGTGGCGCGGGTCGTGCACCACCCGGCCGGTGCCGTAGCACCGGGCGCAGTCGGCGCCGTGCGGGTTGCGGCCGCTGCCGCCGCACGGTACGCAGCGGTGCAGTTGGTCGAAGCGCGGGTCCCGGTAGGCTCTGTGCAGGCCCGAGCGGGAGCGGTCGACCTCCCAGCCGCAGCCGCGGGCCCGGGCGTCGGCGCGAGCGAACAGGGCGTCGCCGAGCCGGTTGGTGGTGGCGAGGATCCTGGCCAGGATCGAAGAGCGGGGCGTACGCTTTTGCATGGCATACCTCCGAGCTCCCTAGCAGGGCGGTGGGGTGTGTCGGACGACCCGGGCGATGGCCGTCGCCAGGGTCGAGATGGAGGCGCCGCGCTCGCGGCGCCTCTGTTCTGTCCGGAGCGGGCTGCGCCGCACTCACTGCGGTGGCGGCTCTTCCATGGCGCCTCCTGACCGCACGGCCGTGCTGCGGGCGGGCCGCCGTTGGCTGGCAAGAAGCTGCCGGAAGCTACCGGCCGGTCACTCTTGCGCTGATCGCCCCTGGACCTAAGAATGCGCCAGGTAAGCTATGGATGGCAAGTGCCAAAAGCACCCACCATATGTCGTTGCCATCTGAACGTGCCCTCCCGGACCTGGGCGGCATGCGGTGGCCGCTCCCCCCGAGGTCCGCGGAGGTCGGCATGGCGAGCGTGAGCCCGACGGTGCGCCGTCGCGAGCTCGGCGCGCGCCTGCGCGCGCTGCGTACCGAGGTCGGGATGACGGTCGAGGACGCCGCCGGCCGGATGGAGGTGTCCCCGGCCAAGATCAGCCGGATCGAGACCGGGGCGCGTGGCGTCAGCGTCGCCGACGTGCGCTTCCTCTGCGACCTCTACCGGGTCTCCGCCGAGGAGCGCGACCGGCTGCTCAACCTGACCCGGGAGAGCAAGCGCCGGTCGTGGTGGCAGCGGTACGGCCTGCCGGAGTCGGTCACCACCTACATCGGGCTGGAGGACGCCGCGGTCTCCATCCACCAGTACGAGACCAGCATCGTGCCGGCGCTGCTGCAGACCGAGGAGTACGCACACGCCCTGGTCTCCGGCGCCGGGTTCTACGCCCCGCCGGAACAGGAGCAGCTGGTGCGCGCCCGGCTGACCCGGCAGGAGATCCTCACCGGCGACCCGGCGCCCCAGCTGTGGGCGGTGATCGACGAGGCCGCGCTGCACCGGCTGGTCGGCGGCACCGACGTCATGCGCACCCAGCTGGAGGCGCTCGCGCAGCGCAGCCGGGCGCCGAACGTCACCGTCCAGGTGATCCCCTTCCGGGCCGGCGCGCACCCGGGGCTGAACAGCTCGTTCGTCGTGCTGCATCTCGAGGAGGTCCAGGACGTCGTCTACGTAGAAGGGCTGATCGGCAACTTCTACCTGCAGAGCCCGGCGGACGTCACCCGCTACCGGCGGACGTTCGACGAGCTGCGCGCGGTGGCGCTCGGCCCGCAGGACTCGCGCAAGCTCGTCGACTCGGTCGCCGGACGCCTCGGCGCCTGACGCCCGTCATCATGGAGAAGAGGAAGATCGTGCAGTACGAGACCCTTGACTGGCGCACCGCCAGCACCGGCGGCAACTGCGTGGAGGTGGCCGCGCTTCCGGCCGGCGGCGTGGCCGTCCGCGACTCCAAGCACCGCGGGGGTGCGGTCCTCGAGTACACCCGGAGCGAGTGGCTCGCCTTCGTCGACGGGCTGCGCCGGGGCGTGTTCGACGACCTGGCCTGAGCGGCGGCGGGCCCGGACCGGGAGGTACGGGTCCACCGCCGTGAGTGGGCGGTAGGACGGTGGCGGCGCCGGCTCACCGCCGCCCAGCCGAGCGAGGTCGGCACCGGCGCCGCTGCGTGGTGCGCGAGGACGGGTACGAGCATGAGCCCGGCGCCGTGCACCGAGGACATCAGGAACGACCAGGTGCCCAGCTCCCAGCCGGTCAGCCGCATGCCCACAAGCGGAAGTGCCGCGGCGTCCCGCGGCGAGGGGTAGAAGGTCGGGTCCGGGTCCGGAGGGACATGCGAGCTCCTCAGTCGGCGGGGCGGGGGCGAGGAACCGCGGGACGGGCCGCGCCGGAGACGCGCAGCAGGTCCAGGTGCCGCCGGGCAGGAGCTGCGGCGGGGCGGCATGGCGTCGAACCGCGCCCGGAGGGCCGACAAGCTCCCGGCGATCCCCATTGACATCGCAGAGACTCGGGCGTAAAACTACAGAAACACAGATCGAGCGGCGGTGAACCAACATGTACGCTCAGGAGCGCCAGCAGGAGATCCTCCGTCGCGCCCGGCTCGCCGGGCGGGTCGACGTGGTCACGCTGGCGGAGGTCCTGGCCGTCACCACCGAGACCATCCGCCGCGACCTCACCGTGCTGGAGCGGGCCGGCGTCGTCCGCCGGGTGCACGGGGGCGCCATCCCGGTCGAGCGGCTGGGCTTCGAGCCGGCCGTCGCCGCCCGCGACGTCGTGATGACCGAGGAGAAGGAGCGGATCGGCAAGGCCGCGCTCGCCGAGCTGCCCGAGGACGGCGCGATCATCATCGACGCCGGCACCACCACCGGCCGGCTGGCCGAGGCGATCCCGGCCGACCGGGAGCTGACCGTGGTGGTCAACTCGCCGCCGCTGGCCACCGTGCTGGCCGGCCGGGCCAACCTCACCGTGATCATGCTCGGCGGCCGGGTCCGCGGCCGGACGCTGGCCACCGTGGACGACGGCGCGCTGCGCCCGCTGTCCCGGCTCAACGTTGACGTGGCCTTCATGGGCACCAATGGCTGCTCGCCCACCCGCGGGCTGACCACCCCGGATCCGGCCGAGGCCGCCGTGAAGCGGGCGATGGTCGCCGCCGCCCGGCGGACCGTGCTGCTCGCCGACCACACCAAGATCGGCGACGTGCACTTCGCCGCGTTCGCGGCGCTGTCCGACATCGACGTGGTGATCACCGACACCGGCCTGGACGACCGGATGGTCGCGCAGCTCCGGGCCGGCGGTCCGGAGGTGGTGCGCGCATGATCCTGACGCTGACGCTCAACCCCAGCCTGGACCGGACCATCGAGGTCGACTCGCTGACCCGCGGCGCGGTGATCCGCGCCGGCGGTGCCCGTGTCGACCCCGGCGGCAAGGGCGTGAACGTGTCCCGCGCGCTGCTGGCCAACGGCATCAAGTCCCGCGCGGTGCTGCCGTGCGGCGGCGACGACGGCCAGCGCCTGGTCCGGCTGCTCGCCCAGGAGGGCGTCGACGTGGTCGCCGTCCGGTGCAGCGGCGCCACCCGGTCCAACGTCACGCTGGTCGAGCCGGACGGCACCGTCACCAAGATCAACGAGCCCGGCGAACCGATGTCCGGCGCCGAGCTGGACCGGGTCGCTGCCGCGGTGCTGCACGCCGCCGCCGGCTCGGCCGGCGCGCCGGACTGGGTGGTCGTCTGCGGCAGCCTGCCGCCCGGCGTCCCGGTCGACCTGTACGCCACGCTCGGCCGCCGGTTCGCGGGCGCCGGCATGCGGGTCGCGGTGGACACCAGCGGCCCGGCATTGCTGGCCGCGGTGGCCGCCGGCGCGGAGCTGGTCAAACCCAACCGCGAGGAGCTGGCCGAGGCCGTCGGCCGGCCGCTCGGCTCGCTCCGGGACGTCGTCGACGCCGCCCAGGAGCTGCGGTCCTGGGGCGCCGGCACGGTGCTGGCCAGCCTCGGTGCCGACGGCGCCGTGCTGGTCGGGCCGGACGGTGTGGTGGCCGGCGAGTCCCCGCTGGTCGAGCCACGCAGCACGGTGGGTGCCGGCGACGCGCTGCTCGCCGGCTTCCTGGCCGCCGGCACCCGGGGCGCCGACGGCGCCGGCGCCGCCACAGCGCTGGCCGAGGCGCTGGCCTGGGGCGCGGCCGCCGCGGCCCTGCCCGGCAGCCGGATGCCCCGACCGGCCGACATCTCCCGTGACGACGTCCGGGTCCAGCCCGGACCCGACCTCGGTCGGCCGCTGCTGCCGTCCGGCTGACCACCGACCTCAACGACCCCCACCCACCCACCGACCCCCGACCCCACCCGCACAGACCCAGCGACCCCACCCGCACAGACCCAGCGACCCCGAACCCACCGACCCCACCGACCCCTGACCCCAGCCGGCGACCGCCCGGCTCGGACCGCAAGGAGGGTGACCGTGAGTGCGTACACACCCGCAGTGAGAGGCACGGGCGCGAAAGCCACCGTGCAACGGATCGGCGCCTTCCTGGCGTCGATGGTGATGCCGAACATCGCGGCGTTCATCGCCTGGGGCCTCATCACCGCCCTGTTCATCCCGGCCGGATGGCTGCCGAACGAGCACGCGGCGAAGCTGGTCGGCCCGATCATCACGTACCTGCTGCCGATCCTGATCGGCTACACCGGCGGCCGGATCGTGCACGGCCAGCGCGGCGCCGTGGTCGGCGCGGTGGCCACGATGGGAGTCGTCGTCGGGACCGACGTGCCGATGTTCCTCGGCGCCATGATCATCGGCCCGCTCACCGCGCTGATCCTCAAGTACATCGACGGGTACGTGCAGGAGCGGACGAAGGTCGGCTTCGAGATGCTGGTGGACAACTTCACCGCCGGCATCCTCGGCGGCGCGATGGCCCTGGCCGGGCTGTGGGGCATCGGGCCGGTGGTGGAGCGGCTGACCAACGCCGCCGGCGACGTGGTGGAGTACCTGGTCAACCACCACCTGCTGCCGTTCGCCGCGGTCGTCATCGAGCCGGCCAAGGTCCTGTTCCTGAACAACGCGATCAACCACGGCATCCTCGGTCCGCTCGGCGTGACCGAGGCCGCCCGCACCGGCAAGTCGATCCTGTTCATGCTGGAGACCAACCCGGGTCCCGGCCTCGGCGTGCTGCTCGCCTTCCTCTTCTTCGGGCCCCGCACGCTGCGCCCCACGGTGCCGGCCGCGATCGTCATCCAGTTCTTCGGCGGCATCCACGAGATCTACTTCCCGTACATCCTGATGAAGCCGCGGATGATCCTGGCCCCCATCGCCGGCAGCGCCAGCGCCATCCTGGTCTTCCTCGCCACCGACGCCGGCCTGGTCGCCACCCCGGCCCCCGGCAGCATCTTCGCCTACTTCGCGGAGACCCCGAAGGGCGGCTGGTTCGGCGTGTTCACCGGCGTGACCGTCGCCGCGGTGGTGTCCTTCGCGGTCGGCTCCATGCTGCTCGGCTTCGGCCGCATCGACCACCCGGAGGACGCCGAGGCCGAGCTGGCGGCCGCCGAGGCCGCGGTGCAGGCGTCCAAGCCGGTCCGGCCGCCCGCCTCGCCCGACGAGGCCAACTCGCCGGCCGCAACCGCGGAGCCCACCGCGCCGGCCGACGGCGGCACCCGACCCAACCGCAGCGACGTGGAGGTCTGACGGCCATGCCGACGATTTCCGGCAGCGACATCCACAAGCTGGTGGTCGCCTGCGACGCCGGGATGGGCAGCAGCGTGATGCTGGCCTCCCAGCTGAAGAAGCAGCTGAAGAAGCAGCACGTGGAGGTGAGCCACACCCCGGTGGCGGAGATCCCGAAGGACGCCGACCTGGTGGTCACCCACGCCGGGCTGGCCGAGCGGGCCCGGGCGATGGCGCCCGGCATTCCGGTGGTGCCGTTCCAGATCTTCCTCGGCGACCCGGCGGTGGCCAAGGTGGTCGCGGCGGTGCAGAACGGGACCGACCTCGATGTCTGAGCTGACGGTCTCCGGCCTGCTGGAACCGGCGGCGGTGCGGCTGTCCGAGCACGCCGCCGACCGGTCCGAGGCCATCCGGAAGGCCGGCGCGGTGCTGGTCGAGTCCGGCGCGGTCGAGCCGGCGTACGTCGAGTCGATGCTGGCCCGGGAGGAGTCGGTCTCGACGTACGTCGGGGAGGAGGTCGCCATCCCGCACGGCACCCTGGAGGGCCGGTCGTTGATCAGGCGGGACGCGCTGTCCTTCATCCGGTTCGCCGAGCCGGTGGACTGGGGCGGCGCGGGCGAGGTCACCGTGGCCATCGGGATCGCGGCGAAGGGCGACGGGCAGGTGGAGGTGCTCGCCGAGCTGGCGAGCATCCTGCTGGACCCGGACCGGGCCCAGGCGCTGCGGGATGCCGGCAGTCCCGAGGAGGTCGTGGAGCTGCTGCGTCCGCGACCGGAGGAGGACGACGAGTGAGAGCGGCCCGCTTCTACGCCCCCGGCGACATCCGGGTGGAGGAGGTGCCGGAGCCGGCGGCCGGGCCCGGCGAGGTCCGGCTCCGGATCCGGAACTGCTCCACCTGCGGGACCGACGTCAAGATCTTCCGGAACGGGCACCCCAACCTCAGCCCGCCCCGGGTGCTCGGGCACGAGATCGCCGGCGAGGTCGACCAGGTCGGCGACGGGGTGACCGGCTGGTCGGTCGGAGACCGGGTGCAGGTGATCGCCGCCATCCCGGACGGCACCTGCCGGCAGTGCCGCCGCGGCCGGCCGTCGGTGTGCGCCAACCAGGAGTCGATGGGCTACCAGTACGACGGCGGCTTCGCCGCGCACATGACGGTGCCGGCGAAGGTGCTGGCGGTGGACGGGCTGAACCGGATCCCGGCCGGCGTCGGCTTCGCCGAGGCGTCCGTGGCCGAGCCGCTCGCGTGCGTCCTCAACGGGCAGGAGCTGGCCGGCGTCGGTGCCGGGGACACCGTCGTGGTGGTCGGTGCCGGGCCGATCGGCTGCCTGCACGTCCGGCTGGCCCGCTCCCGCGGCGCCGACCGGGTGGTGCTGGTCGAGCTGAACCGGGCCCGGCTGGACGCCGCCGCCGCGGTGGTCCGGCCGGATGCGGCGGTCTGTGCCGCCGAGTCCGACCCGGTCGACGAGGTGCTCAAGCTGACCGACGGGCAGGGCGCCGACGTGATCTTCACCGCGGCGGCGGCGAAGACCGCGCAGGAGCAGGCGCTGCTGATGGCGGCCCGCAGCGGCCGGGTCAGCCTCTTCGGCGGGCTGCCGAAGAACGACCCGGTGATCGCGTTCGACTCCAACCTGGTGCACTACCGGGAGCTGACCGTGGTCGGCGCGAACGGGTCCAGCCCGGCCCACAACGCGCACGCGCTGGAGCTCATCGCCACCGGCGCGGTGCCGGTCGCGGACCTGGTCACCCACCGGCTGCCACTGGACCGGGTGCTGGACGGGCTGGACCTGGTCGCCCGCGGCGAGGCCATCAAGGTGACGATCGAACCCTAGGAGGACCGATGGAGCAGCGCACGGTGACCGTCGGGTCGGCCAGCGGCCTGCACGCGCGACCCGCCGCCCTGTTCGTCAAGGCCGCCACCGCGGCGCCGGCCCGGGTGAAGATCCGGGTCGGCGACGGGCGGGCGGTCGACGCCCGCAGCATGCTCTCGGTGCTGTCGCTGGGCGCCAAGCAGGGCAGCGTGGTGACCCTCGAGGCGGACGGCGACCACGCCGGGCAGGCCGTGGACGAGCTCGCCGCGCTGCTCGAGAAGGACCTCGACGCGGAGCCGGACCCGTCATGAGCACCCAGCTCACCGGTCTCGGGGTCAGCCCGGGCGTCGTGGTCGGGCCGGTCTGCCGGATGGGTGTACGGCCGTCCCTGCCGCCGGCCGGCGCCCCGCCCGCGGACCCGGAGGCGGAGGTCGGGGTGGCCGCGGGCGCGCTGGAGACCGTCGCCAAGGACCTCTCCGCCCGGGCTGCCCGGGCCGGCGGGGGCGCGGGCGAGGAGGCGGCGGCGATCCTCGACGCCCAGGCGCTGATGGCGTCCGACCCGGCGCTCGCCGACGGGGTGGCCGACCGGGTGCGGGCCGGGGCGTCCGCGCCGCACGCGCTGCACGCCGCGTTCGGGGAGTACCGCGAGCTGCTGGCCGCGGCCGGCGGTTACCTGGCCGAGCGGGTGGCGGACCTGGACGACGTCCGGGACCGGGCGGTGGCCGCCGCGCTCGGCCAGCCGCTGCCCGGCGTGCCCGCCCCGGGCTACCCGTACGTGCTGGTGGCCGAGGACCTGGCCCCGGCGGACACGGTCGGGCTGGACCCGGCCGCCGTGCTCGCGCTGGTCACCGAGCTGGGCAGCCCGACCAGCCACACCGCGATCCTGGCCCGCGCGCTCGGGCTGCCCGCCGTGGTGGGCTGCCGCGCCGCCGCCGGCCTGGCCGACGGGACGGTCGTCCGGGTCAACGGCGGCAGCGGCGTGGTCGAGCCCGGCGCGGACCCGGCCGAGATCTCGGCCGGGCCGGTCGCCGCGGCCCGCCCCGACTACGCCGGACCCGGCCGGACCGCGGACCGGCACCCGGTCCAGCTGCTGCTCAACGTCGGGTCGGCGGCGGACTTCGCGCCCGGCGCGGCCGGTGCGGCCGGCGATGCGCGGGCAGTCGGGCTGGCCGAGGCGGAGGGCGTCGGGCTCTTCCGCACCGAGCTGCTCTTCCTGGACCGGAAGGACATGCCCTCCGCGCAGGAGCAGCAGCGCGCGTACGAGGAGCTGTTCCGGGCCGTCGGCGGGCGCAAGGTGGTGCTGCGGACGCTGGACGCGGGCGCGGACAAGCCGCTGCCGTTCCTCGGGCTGCGGCCGGAGCCGAACCCGGCGCTCGGCGTCCGCGGGCTGCGGGTGGCCCGGGTGATGCCGGAGGTGCTGGAGGCGCAGCTGGCCGCGGTCGCCGCGGCGGCCGGGGCCACCGGCGCCGAGGTCTGGGTGATGGCGCCGATGGTGTCCACCGCGGCGGAGGCGGCCTCCTTCGCCGCGTCCGTGCGGGCGGCCGGGCTGCCGACCGCCGGGGTGATGGTCGAGGTGCCGGCCGCGGCGCTGCACGCCGACCGGCTGCTGGCCGCGGTCGACTTCCTCAGCATCGGGACCAACGACCTGGGCCAGTACACGATGGCGGCCGACCGGATGTCCGGCGACCTCGCCGAGCTGCTCGACCCGTGGCAGCCGGCGGTGCTGCAGCTGATCGCGACCTGCGGGGCCGCCGGCCGGCAGGCGGGCAAGCCGGTCGGGGTCTGCGGCGAGGCGGCCGCGGACCCGCTGCTCGCCCCGGTGCTGGTCGGGCTCGGGATGACCAGCCTGTCGATGACGCCGCGCAGCGTGCCGGCCGCCGGGGCCGCGCTCGCCGCGCACACACTCGCCGAGTGCCAGGCGCTGGCCGCGCTGGCGCTGGCCGCCGGCAGCGGCCGGGAGGCCCGCGACGCCGTCCGCGGCGCCGCCTGAGACCCGGACCCGGCCGCTGGCCCGTCTCTCCGGGCTCAGCGGACGATGCGGACGGAGGAGAGCAGGCCGTCGATCGACGGCCAGAGCGTGCGGACGGTGTCCGGCAGGGACACGTACAGGGCGGACGGCACGGGCTGGCCGGTGTCCACGACCAGGACCACGACCTCCTCGGACTTCGCCGAGTAGCCCTCCGCGCGGACCGGGTCGAAGATCGCCCGGTAGCGGACCAGGTACGCGTCGGCGCCGTCCACGGTCAGCTCGCCCTGCGCGAGCTGCCGCCGGGTGTGCGGCGGGTAGTACTCACCGGCCAGCGTGTCCACCAGCCGGACCGCGCTGCCGTGCAGGTCGCCCTGCCCGCCGACCTGCGGGCTGAGGGCGCCGGAGGTCACGTTCGCCCAGTAGGTCTCCGCGTTCGGTGCGGTCTCCTGGGTGATCCGGTAGTAGCCGATGGTGGACAGCAGCCCGCGGAAGGAGTCCCGGTCCCACTCCCGCCAGCTGCCGGGCAGCACGTCGTACGACAGCCTGGCGACCCGGTCGACCACCCGGCCGCTGACCGGGCGGGGCGTCGTCGGCGCCGGCTCCGGCGGGGTGACCGGCCCGGCCCGGCCCGGCCCGCCGTCGGCGAGCCGGTCGCCGACGGAGCCGCCGCCGGGCACGCCGGCCACCACCAGCAGCAGGATCACCGCGGCGGCCAGCAGGCCGAGCAGGACTGCGCGCCTCGGCAGCGGGCGGCCCGGGGCGTCCGAGTCGAGCAGGTCGCCGGGCCCGGCCGGGCGGGGCGGGCGGTCCTCGGCCGGCAGCCGCTCGAACGACGCCCGCCGCCGGGTGACCGGGGTCCAGGATCGGCCGTCCCACCAGCGCAGCAGCGCACGGTCTCCGGACGGCTCGTCGTACCAGCCCGGGGGACGCGCTTCGGTCACCGGCCCAGGCTACGTCCAGGGCGGTCCTCCCGGGCCGTCCGTGGACGCGGGCGGCGTCCGGCCCCGGTGTGGGCCGAGTGCGGCGAGCTCGCCCCAGAGGTACGCGGCGGCCTCCGCGCCGCGCTCCAGCATCGGCAGCACGACCCGCTCGTTCGGCGCGTGGATCCGGTCGTCCGGCAGCCCGACGCCGAGGAAGACCAGCGGCGCGTCCAGCAGCTCGGCGAGGTCCGCCTCCGGGCCGCTGCCGCCCTCCTTGGCGTAGCGGATCTCGGTGCCGAAGGACCGCTGCATCGCCCGGACCAGCGCGCCCAGCTCCGGTGCGTCCAGCGGGGTATGGCAGGGCGCGACCCCGTCGCTCTCGAAGGTCACCGTCGCGGTGATGCCCGGCGGCGTGCAGGTGGCCACGAAACGCTCCACCAGCGGCCGCAGCGCGCCGCCGGTCTGGTCCGGGACCAGCCGGAAGGACAGCTTCAGGTGCGCGTCGCTGGGCACGATGGTCTTGCCGCCGGGGCCCGTGTAGCCGCCCCACATCCCGTTCACCTCGGCGGTCGGGCGGGCCCAGATCCGCTCCAGGGTGCTGTAGCCCGGCTCCCCGGTGGTTGCCCGGGACTTCGCGGTCTCTTTCAGCCAGGTCTCCTCGTCGAACGGCAGCGACGCGTACGACGCCCGCTCGGCGTCGGTGACGGGCCGGACCAGGTCGTAGAAGCCGGCGATGGCGACCCGGCCGTCCGCGTCGTGCAGGGCGCCGACCAGCCGGCCGAGCGCGGTCACCGGGTTGGGCACCGCCCCGCCGAACGAGCCGGAGTGCAGGTCGACGTCCGGCCCGTGGAAGTCGACCTGGCAGCCGACCAGCCCGCGCATGCCGATCGTGGTGGTCGGCACGTCCCGGGCGAAGACGCCGGTGTCGGTGACCACCACGACGTCCGGGACGAGCCGGTCCCGGCGCTCGGCCAGCAGCGCGGCGAAGTGCGGCGAGCCGGACTCCTCCTCGCCCTCGACGAGGAAGCGCAGCGTGACCGCGGGGGTGTCCCGGCCGGTGGCCGCGAGGTGCGCGCGCAGACCCAGCAGGTGGAAGAGCAACTGGCCCTTGTCGTCCGCGGCGCCGCGGGCGAAGAGCGCCTCGCCGCGGACCGTCGGCTCGAACGGCGGCGTCTCCCACAGCTCCAGCGGGTCGACCGGCTGCACGTCGTGGTGGCCGTAGACCAGCGCGACCGGCGCGTCCGGCTCCGCGGCCGGCCACTCGGCGAAGACGGCCGGCGCGCCCGGCGTCGGCCAGATCTCGACGGTCGGGAAGCCGTCCCGCCGGAACGCGCCGGCCAGCCAGTCGGCGCTGCGCCGGACGTCGGGGGCGTGCGCCGGGTCGGCGCTGATGGAGGGGATCCGCAGCCAGGCGTCGAGGTCGGCGTGCAGCAGGTCCCGGTGTGCCTCGACGTAGTACCGTTCCGCGCTCATCCCGGCACTCTAGGACACCGGCACTCGAGGACAGTCGGGCAGCTCGGCCGGTGACCGGCGGCGGGCGCCTCGGCTGGCCCGGCTACGGTGAGCCGGTGCAGATCGAGGTCGGCGGCCTGAGCTTCGAGGTGGCGGTGGGTGGGCCGGAGGGCCGGCCGGCGGTGCTGCTGCTGCACGGCTTCCCGGAGAACTCGCGGATGTGGGACGGCGTCGTCCCGCTGCTGCACGAGGCCGGGCTGCGGACGGTCGCGCCGGACCAGCGCGGCTACTCCCCGGGGGCCCGGCCGGCCGAGGTCTCCGGGTACGCGATCGGCGAGGTCGTCGGCGACGCGCTCGGCCTGCTGGACCGGCTGGGCCTGGCGGCGGTGCACGTGCTCGGGCACGACTGGGGCGCGGCGGTCGGCTGGCACCTGGCCGCGAAGCACCCGGCCCGGGTCCGCACCCTCACGGCGGTGAGCGTGCCGCACCCGGCCGCGCAGGCCGCCGCGATCAGGCACGACGCCGAGCAGCAGCGGCTGTCCGCGTACATCCAGGTCTTCCGGGTGCCGGAGGTGGCCGAGGCGACGCTGCTCGCCGACGACGCCCGGCGGCTGCGCCGGATGCTCCGGCCGCTGCCGGACGAGACGACCGACCTCTTCGTCCGGCCGCTGCAGGAGCCGGGGGCGCTCACCGCGGCGCTGAGCTGGTACCGGGCGATGAGCCGGCACGACCTGTCCGGGTTGGGCCCGGTGAGCCTGCCGACGACGTACGTGTGGGGCACCGAGGACGCAGGCATCGGCCGGGCCGCCGCCGAGGGCTGCGCCGCGTACGTGACCGGCGACTTCGAGTTCGTCGAGCTGCCCGGGGTGAGCCACTGGGTGCCGGAGCAGGAGCCGGAGACGGTGGCCCGGCTGGCGCTCGCCCGGATCACCGGCCAGTGCGCCGCCTGACATAGGTTGGCGGCGTGCGGCTCGCGACCTTCAACGTCCTGCACGGCAGGTCGCTGAGCGACGGCGAGGTGGACCCGGCGCGGCTGCGGGACGCGGTCGCCGAGCTGGACGCCGACGTGCTCGGGCTGCAGGAGGTCGACCGGGCGCAGCCGCGGTCGGGGCGGCACGACCTGGCCGCGCAGGCGGCGGCCGCGATGGGCGGCCAGGCCCGGTTCGCGCCGGCGATCATGGGCACGCCGGGCGAGCGGTGGCGGCCGGCGCGGTCCGGGGACGAGCACCGGACGGACGCCCGGGCGTACGGGATCGCCATGGTCAGCCGGCTGCCGGTGCTGCGCTGGTCGGTCACCCGGCTGCCGTCCGCGCCGGTCCGCTCGCCGGTGCTGATGCCCGGGCCGACCCGGAGGGTGATCTGGCTGCGGGACGAGCCCCGGGTGCTGCTGGCGGCCGTGCTGCGGGCGCCGACCGGACCGATGACGGTGGCCACCACCCACCTGTCCTTCGTCCCGGGCTGGAACGGCGCGCAGCTGCGCCGGGTGGCCCGGGAGCTGCGCCGGCTGCCGGCCCCGCGGGTGCTGCTCGGCGACCTCAACCTGCCCGGCCCGCTGCCGCGCTGGCTGACCGGGTGGCGGGTCCTGGTGGCCGAGTGCACCTTCCCCGCGGTGGACCCCCGGGTGCAGCTGGACCATGTGCTCGGCCACGGCGACGGGCTGCCCGAGGTCGCCGGCGGCAAGGCGGTGACCACCGCGCTGTCCGACCACTGCGCGCTGGTGGTGGACCTGGCCGACCGGTCCGGACCGGGCGCGGCGGAGCGGGGCTGAGGCCGGTGCGCCGGCCGCGATGCTGGAGGGCTCGATGACACAACCGCACGCCACCGTCTCGAAGCCGGTCGGCCTGCCGGAGCCGCTGGGACACGGACGGATGCGCCTCGTCCTGAGCCTCTTCGGCGCGCTGCTGGCGGTCGTCCTGGTGCTGCTGGCGGTGGCGACCGGGTTCGACAAGACCAGCGGGGGCGAGGTCGGCGTGGTCCGCAACGGCGGGCCGCTGGACAACAACCGGATCCGCCAGGTGATCCAGCCGGCCTCGAACCTGACCTGGACCGGGCTGTGGTCTAGCGTCCACAAGTACCCGTCGCAACAGCGCTTCTACACGATCACCTCCAACGACAAGGGGGGAGACCGCCCGGGCGTGGACGTGGTGCGGGTGCCGTCGTCGGACGGGGTCGACATGGGGCTGGAGGGCACGCTGTACTTCAGCCTCAGCACGGACGAGCCGTCCCTGCGGGCGTTCGACGACAAGTTCGGCACCCGCCGCTTCCAGGGGGTCGACGGCACCGGGCGCTACCCGTGGGAGGGCGACGACGGCTGGCTGACCTTCCTCGACCAGATCATCCGGCCGATCATCGACAACGACCTGCGTGCCCAGGTGGCCGACTTCCGCTGCGCACAGCTGGTGTCGTCCTGCGCGCTGGTCCAGAACTCGCCGACCCAGCCGGCCAGCCCGGCGCCGGCGCCGGGGAAGGCCGGCGCCAACAACACCAACATCGCCCAGATCCAGAACGCCATCAACAGCTCGCTGCTGGACGACCTGAGAGCCACCCTGGGCGGCGACTTCCTCACCGGCATCCGGTTCAACCTGGTCAAGGTCACCCTGCCCGACGAGGTGCAGGCCGCGGTCAACCAGGCGCAGGCCCAGTTCGCCAAAGTCAGCGAGGCACAGGCGAAGGTGGCCCAGGCAGCCGCCGAGGCGCAGGCGAACGAGCGTCGCCAGGGCGGCTACGACAAGTGCCCCACCTGCGCGCAGATCGACATCACCAAGGCGCAGGCGGAGGTCGTGAAGTCGATCCCGCCGAACGTCACCGTGTACGCCCCGGGCAACCAGGTGGGGCTGTCGGTCCCGCAGCCCCGGTAGGTTCCGGTGCGTCTGACCGCCGAGCTCGTCCTGGGCCTGCTCGCCATCGGCCTGCTGGCGGCGCTGGTCTCGGTCCTGGCCCGGGAAGGGCAGCGGCGGCGCTGGGCCCGGGCGGCCCGGTCCGCGCTGTGGGAGGACGGGCACTACAGCAGCGCCGGTCTGACCCACGTGGTGGTGCACCGGGTGGCCCGGCTGCCCTCCGGCGCGCAGCGTGAGCTCGAGTCCCAGACGATCGACAGCATCCCGGACGGGGCCCCGGACTGGCGAGCCAGGTTCGATGCCGCCCGCCTGGCGGCGTACGACCGCGCCATCAGCCTGAACCAGCCGACGCTGCACTGAGCGGCGCGGGTACGCGCGGTCAGGCTACCGGGACGCTGTCGACCAGATCCCGGAGCTGGTCCGCGCCGAGCAGGTCGACCGGTGCGGTGGTCCGGTCCAGCCGTACGTAGTGGAACGCGGCCCGGACCGCGTCCACCGGGGCGCCGGCCAGCTCCGCCCAGGCCAACCGGTACGCGGCGAGCTGCACCGCGGCGGCGGACTCGTCCCGCGGCGGGTCGCCGGTCTTCCAGTCCAGCACCGTCCAGCCGCCGTCGTCGTCGGCGAAGACCGCGTCGATCCGGCCACGGACCACCACCCCGCCGATCGTCGTCTCGAAGGCGACCTCGACCTCGGCCGGCGTCCGGTCCGCCCACGCGCTGGCCAGGAACCGCTCCTGCAGCAGCGCCAGCTCGCCGTCCGGGGCGGCGTCGGCGTCCGCCGACCCGGGCAGCTCGTCCAGGTCGAGCAGCCGCTGCGCGCCGTACCGCTCCTCCAGCCAGGCGTGGAAGGCGGTGCCGCGGCGGGCCAGCGGGGCCGGCCGGGTGGGCACCGGCCGGCGTACCCGGCGGGCCAGCCCGGCCGGGTCGCGGGCCAGCGCGACCAGGTCGGTGACCGAGAGGTGGCCGGGCAGCGGCACGTCGACGGCGCCGTCGCCCGGGCCGGCCCGGGCCCGCTCGGCAAGCAGCAGCTCCGCCTCCCGGGCCCAGCCGAGCGCGAGCAGGTCCTCCTCGGCGAACAGGGTGCCGTCCTCGGGCGCCGGCCGGCCGGCCAGCGCGGCGCGGACCAGCGCGGCGCCCTGCTCGACCAGCGGCCGGCGGGCGCCGAGCGGGTCGGCCGGCCACGGCACCGCGGCCGGCGGCGGCATCGGGTTGGCGGCGCCGTCCGGCGGCACCGGCGCCCACTCGTCCACCTGCACGAAGCGGACCCGGCTGACCTCCTCCAGGAACGTGGACGGCCCCCGCGGCCGGGTCGCGGTGTCCCACCAGTAGCCGGAGCACAGCAGCCGCTGCCGGGCCCGGGTCACCGCCACGTACGCGAGCCGCCGCTCCTCCCGCTGCCCGCGCTCCCGGCAGGCCTCGACGAAGTCCTTGCGCGCGTCGTCCAGCCCCTTCTGGTCCCGCGGGGTGACCACGTCGAAGACCGGCAGGTCCGCGCCGTCGCCGCGGAGCGGGTAGGGCAGGGTGGCCGGGCTGGTCGCCCACCCCGACGAGCCGGCCGCGTCCCGGTCCGGGAAGACCCCCGCGGTCAGCCCGGGTACGGCGACCACGTCCCACTCCAGGCCCTTGGCGGCGTGCACGGTGAGCACCTGGACCGCCTCGGTGTCCACCTCCACCCGCCCCGCCTCCAGGCCGCGCTCCACGTCCTCCGCGGCCGCCAGGTAAGCGAGGAAGGCGCCCAGGGTGGGGACCTCGGCGTCCACCGAGAAGTCCGCGGCGACCTCCGCGAAGCGGTCCAGGTGCGCGCGGGCGACCGGCCGGCCAGCCTGCTCGCGGCCCGGCACGGCGGCCACCTCGACGTCCAGCAGCAGCGTCCGCTCAACGTCGGCGACCAGGTCCGGCAGCGGCTGCGCGGTCCGCCGGCGCAGCGCGGCCAGCTCGGCGCCGAGCGCGAGGATCCGCCGGTGGCCGGCGGCCGAGTACGCCTCCGCCGGGCCGGGGTCGTCCAGCGCCTCCACCAGGCTGGCGCCCGCGACCGCGTCGGCGACGCCACCGGCCTCCCCCCGGGCGGCCAGCGCGCGGGCCCGCCGGCCGAGCGCGGCGACGTCCCGGGCACCGACCCGCCACCGGGCGCCGGTCAGCAGCCGGGCCAGCGCGGCCCCCGCCGTCGGGTCGGACACCACCTGCAGGGTGCTGACCAGGTCGCGCACCTCCGGGGTGGCCAGCAGCCCGCCGAGGCCGACCAGCTCGACCGGGACGCCACGGGCCCGCAGCGCCCGCGCCACCAGCTCGAACTGGGAGCGCCGCCGGCACAGCACGGCCACGCTCCGGCCCGGCGCGCCGGCCCGCCGCTCGGCGACGTCCTCCTCCCACACCTCGGCGAGCTGGGCGGCCAGCCAGTCGGCCTCGTCCAGCACGGTCGGCAGCAGCGCGGCGCGGACCACGCCCGGGCCGCCGCGCGCCCCCGGGCTGAGCACGCCGACGTCGATGCCGTGCTCCCGCAGCGGCGCGGACAGGTCGTTGGCGACGTCGAGCACCAGCTCGTCGTTGCGGAAGCTGACCGACAGCGGCAACACCGGCGCCGGCGACCCCGCCGCGGTCCGGAAGTGCTCGCTGAACCGCCGCAGCGACGCCTCGCTCGCCCCCCGCCAGCCGTAGATCGCCTGCGCCGGGTCCCCGACCGCGGTCACCGGGTGGCCGGCGCCGTCCCCCGAGCTGCCGTAGAGCGCCCGCAGCAGGGTGAGCTGGGCGTGCCCGGTGTCCTGGTACTCGTCCAGCAGCACGGCGGCGTACCGGGCCCGCTCCTGCCGGCCGACCTCGGCGAAGGAGTCCGCGACCCGGGCCGCGATGGCCACCTGGTCGCCGAAGTCGATCGCGCCGGAGGACTGCTTCGCCCGCCGGTAGCGCTCCACCAGCGGCAGCAGCGCGGCCCGGGACGCGGCCCGCTCGAGCAGCTTGCGGACCTCGGCGTACGGCTCGCCGGCGACCCCACGGCCGGTGGCGCTGCGCCGCGGCCTGGCCAGCACCGCCGCCCGCAGCTCCGCGGTCCAGCGGCGCAGCTCGTCCGGCTCGACCAGGTGCTCGGCCAGCTCGCCGGCCAGGTCCAGCAGCCAGCCGGTGACGGTCGTCTCCGCGTTGTCCAGCTCCGGCACGTCCAGGTCGTACGTCCGGACCACCCGCTGGGCCAGCTGCCAGGTCATCGCCTCGGTGAGCAGCCGCACGGACGGCTCCACCCCGAGCCGGAGGGCATGCTCGGCGACCAGCCGGCCCGCGTACGCGTGGTACGTCGAGACGGTCGGCTCGCCGGCCAGCACCGGGTCGCCGGCCGGGCCGTCGCCGCCGAGGAAGGCACGCAGCTGAGCCAGCCGGGTACGGATCCGGGTGCCCAGCTCGCCGGCCGCCTTGGTGGTGAAGGTGAGGCCGAGCACCTGGTCGGGGCGGACCAGCTCGTTCGCGACCAGCCAGACCACCCGGGCGGACATCGTCTCGGTCTTGCCGGAACCGGCGCCGGCGATGACCACCGCCGGCCCGGGCGGGACGGAGATGACCGCCGCCTGCTCGGGGGTCGGCGGTGGCAGCCGGAGCGCGCCGGCGAGCTCCGCCGACGACCAGCGGGGCCGTGCCCGCTCGCGCCCGGTCACTCCGTCATCCGGTTCGCTCGGCAGGCCTCGCTCACGCTGTGACCTGGCGGCCGGAGTCCTGCGCGGGGCAGCAGATCCGGGCCGGGCAGATCCGGCAGGCCGAGCCCGGCGTCGCCGCGAAGACGGCGCCGCCCATCCCGCGGGCCGCGGCGCCGACCAGCTCGCGAGCCCAGGCCGGGTCGTCGTCCTCACCCAGCGGCCGCTGCTCCTGCTCCTTGACCCCGGTGCGGGCCAGCCCGACCTGCACCAGCGCCGCGCCGCCCGGCTCGGTGCCGGCACCGAAGGCGCCCTCGGCGACCGCCAGCTGGTACGCACCCAGCTGCGGGTGCCGGGCCAGGTCCGCGTCCAGCACCTTGCTCCGGCCGGTCTTGAGGTCCACCACCACCAGCCGGCCGGCGTCGTCCCGCTCCAGCCGGTCCACCCGGCCGGTCAGCACCGCGCCGTCGCCCACCGGCACGGTGAACGGCACCTCGACGTCCACCAGCACGTACCGGGACCGGGACGCCCGGTGCCAGCGCAGGAAGGTGACCAGCATCTCCCGGGCCCGGGCCCGCTCCCGGCGGGTGGTCCAGGCGCCGCCGAGGTCGAGCCGGTCCAGCGCGGCCTCCAGCCGTGGCGCGAGCGCGTCCTCGGCGACCAGGTCCGGGTCGGCGGCCAGCGCGGCCACCTCGTGCAGCGCGCTGCCGACCGACTGCGCGGCCAGCTCGGTGCCGCGGGCGCCGGCCGCCTCCATCAGCCAGCGCAGCTCGCACCGGACGAAGCGGTCCAGCCCGGACGGCGACACCCGGACCGGCTCGCCCTCGGCGGCCAGCGGCCGGTCGTCGGACAGCTCGGCCAGCCCCCACCAGGTCTCGGGGTCCGCGCCGGGCACGCCGGCGCGGGCGAGCTCGGCCAGCTGCCCGGCGGCGGCCCGGCGCCGCAGGTCGACCTGCTTCGGGTCGGTCACCACCGCGCGCAGCTCGGCCACCAGGGCCGGCAGGCTCAGCGCCCGCGGCACCGGGGTGAGCGGCCGGGTGCTGCCGGCCGGCGGCGGGTCCAGCTCGTCCAGGAACCGGGACGGCTGGTGCTCCTCGCCGGTCACCCCGCTGACGATGAGCAGCCGGCGGGCCCGGGTGGCGGCGACGTAGAAGAGCCGGCGCTCCTCGTCCAGCAGCGGCGCGACCGGGTCCAGCTGGTCCGGCTCCCGGTCCGCGACCACGTCCACCAGGTCCTCGACGCCGAGCAGCGTGCCGCGCCGGCGCAGGTCGGGCCAGCTGCCCTCCTGCACCCCGACCACGGCGACGACCGCCCACTCCAGCCCTTTCGCGGCGTGCGCGGTGAGCAGCCGGACGGCGTCGCCGGCCGGCGCCTTCGGCGCCAGCGTGTCGCCCGGGATCTCCTGGCCGCGCAGGTAGTCGACCAGCACCCGCGGACCGGACTTCGGCAGCCGGTCGACGAACCGGGCGGTGAGGTCGAAGAGCGCGACCATGGCGTCCAGGTCGCGGTCCGCGGTGGCAGCGGCCGTGCCTCCCGCACCGACGATCCCCGCGGCGCCGCTACCGGCACCGCCGTGCCGGGTGGCTCGCTGCCACTCGTCGGCCAGCCCGGACGCCGACCAGACCGCCCACAGCACGTCCTCGGCGGTGCCGCCGGCCCGGGCCGTCGCCCGGGCGGTGGCCAGCAGCCAGCCGACGCGGCGGGCCGGCTCACCGGCGATGCCGCCGGCCGCCGCCCGGACCATCCGGTCCACCGCGGCCACTGCCGCCGCCACCCCCGGGTCGTGCCGGGTCGGGTGCCGGCCAGTCTCCCGGCCGCTGCCCCGGCGACCGCCGGCACCCGAC
>JBJMII010000119.1:0-10067 GCA_045806925.1 Mycobacteriales bacterium | reverse complement strand
GGCGCGGAGGCCGCGGGCGGCGCGGAGGCCGCGGGCGGCGCGGAGGCCGCGGGCGGCGCGGGGCGCGGGAGGGATGCGGGGGTCCCCCGCGGGGTCGCCGGAGGTGCGGAGGTCACCGGGGGTGCGGGGGTCGCCGGGGGGGCGGGACGCGAGGGCGCCACCGGCGCGATGGCCGGCAGCGGGAGCGCGGAGCCGGACCGGCGGCGCAGCAGCCAGCCCACCGACACCGCAACGACCAGCAAGCCGACCAGCCTTCGGATCCGACTCGGTGCTGTGCCCATGCCGCGCAGGGTACGACGCGCGATACCGTCCAGCCGTGCTGGCACCCGGACTTGTCGGGAACCGGGGGCTGCTCGTCACGGATCGTGACACCGCATCGGCGGTCGGCTCGGGCGAGGTCGGGGTCCTGGCTACTCCCCGTGTCGTCGCGCTGGCCGAGGCGGCCACCGTCGCCGCCCTCGCCGGGGCGCTGGCGGAGGGCAGCACCAGCGTCGGCACCCGGGTCGAGCTGGACCACCTGGCGCCGTCGCCGGTAGGTGCCGAGGTCGAAGCGACCGCCGAGCTGGTCGAGGTGGCGGGCCGCCGGCTCACCTTCAGCGTGCGGGTGACTCAGGGCGGCCGGGAGGTGGCCCGCGGGCGGATCACCCGTGCCGTGGTCGACCGGGCCCGCTTCCCCGGCTGAGCCGCCCGCCACCGACCGGCGCGCCCGGTCGTCGACCGGCCGCCAGGAGCAGCGCGGACGTCGTGGCGGCCGGCGGGTTCGCTGCCGGCGCGTGCGGCCGGCGCCGCACCGGGACTCGCGTCGGGGGGGACCTACGCGAGCACCGAGCTGCGCGGATACGCGTCAGCCGGGTCGGTCAGCACGTTCACCAGGTACGGCACGTCGGACCCGAAGGCCCGGTCCAGCGCCGGCCCGAGGTCCGCCGCCGACCGGACGGTCTCGCCGGCCCCGCCGAGCGCCCGCACCACCTCGTCGTACCGCGTCTCCGGCTGCAGGTCCGCCGCCACGTCGTACCCGTAGATCGCCCGCATCGGGTGCTTCTCCAGCCCCCAGGCGCCGTTGTTGCCGACCACCAGCACCACCGGCAGCCGGTGCCGGACCAGCGTGTCGACGTCCATCAGCGAGAAGCCGGCCGCCCCGTCGCCGAGCAGCAGCACCACCTGCGCGGACGGGCGGGCGAGCCGGGCCGCGGTCGCGTACCCCAGACCGGTCCCCAGGCACCCGTACGGACCGGGGTCCAGCCAGCAGCCCGGCTGGTACGAGTCGACGTACCTGCCCGCGTACGAGACGAAGTCGCCGCCGTCCCCGACCACGACCGCGTCCCGGGCCAGCCGGTCGCGCAGCGCGCCGTAGACCGCGGGCGGCCGGATCGGGTCGGTCCCGGCGGCCAGCTCGCCGGCGTCGGCGGCCCGGACCGCGGTCTCCGCGTCGCGCAGCCGGGTGACCCACCCGTGGTGGGACACCCGGTCCCCGGACCATCCGGCGAGCCCGTCCAGGACCGTAGCCAGGTCCCCGGCCGCCGAGGCGGCAAGCTCACGGTGCCGGGCCACCCCGGCGACGGAGTCGGCGACGTGCACGACCGCCGCCGCGCCGAAGTCGCCGAAGGCGAGCCGGAAGTCCAGCGGCGTGCCGACCACGACCACGAGGTCGGCCTCCTTGCGCAGCAGCCGGCGGACCCGGGAGAAGGCCAGCGGGTCGTCGGCGGGCAGGCAGCCGCGGCCCATCCCGTTCGCGAAGACCGGCACCTGCAGCGCGGCCGCGGCCCGGGACAGCGCTGCCTCGGCTCGGCCGAAGTAGACGTCGCCGCCGACCACGAAGGCGGGCCGCTCGGCGGCGGCGAGCAGCCCGGCCACCGTGTCGACGGCGGACGGGTCCGGGTCCTCCCCGCGCGGCGGCTCCAGCGGCGCCACGTCCGCGGCCGCCGGCGAGAACAGCACGTCCATCGGCACGTCCACGAAGACCGGACCGCGGTGCGGGGTGAGCGCGATCCGGGCGGCGTCCAGCAGCACCGGCCCGATGGCGTCCGGGCTGCCGGCGGTGGCGGCGGACTTGGTCACCGGCGCGAGCAGCGGGACGTGGTCGAGCTCCTGCAGGCCGCCGCGGCCCCAGTTCACCGTGGGGGCGCGGCCGCCGAGGACGACCAGCGGGACGCCGGTGAAGTACGCCGAGGTCACCGCCGACATCGAGTTGGTGACGCCGGGGCCGGCGGTGACCACGGCCAGCCCGGGCCGGCGGGTCAGCTTCGCGGTGCCCTCGGCGGCGAAGGTGGCTGTCTGCTCATGCCGGACGTCGACGATGCGCAGCTGCTCCCGCACCGCGGCGTCGTAGAGCGGGAAGACGTGCCCGCCGGAGAGCGTGAACATCTCCTCCACACCGGCCGCCAGCAGCGCCGCCAGCGCCACGTCACCGCCGTGCCCGTCGACCCGCCCGCCCGCTGGCCGACTCCCGACCCGCCCGTCCCCTGAAGCCATGGCGCGGACCCTACCGACCGGTAGGCCGCACGTTGATCACGTTCACCAACCAGCCGACCATGATTCCGCCGCTCCGGCCCCCGCGGATCGTCGCCAGCTTGGTGAACCTGATCCCGACCGACCCTACCGACCGGTAGGCCGCACGTTGATCACGTTCACCAACCAGCCGACCATGATTCCGCCGCTCCGGCCCCCGCGGATCGTCGCCAGCTTGGTGAACCTGATCCGGACCGGTCTGCCCCGACCAGGGGCCGCGTCAGGCGGGGTCGGGAGCCTCGGCGGCCACCCGGGTCTTGCGCGCGATGTCCGCCAGCGCCTCCCGGCGGGCCGCCCCGGCCTGGTGGTCGACCATCCGGTCGCGCACCACCCGGGCCGGCACCCCGACCGCGACCGAGAAGGCCGGCAGGTCCCTGTTCACCACTGCGTTCGCCGCCACGACGCAGCCGCGGCCGATGCTCACCCCGCGCAGCACGGTCGCCTTGGTGCCCAGCCACACGTCCGGACCGACCCGGACCGGCGTCTTGACGATGCCCTGGTCCTTGATCGGCACCGTCACGTCGGCGAAGTTGTGGTCGAAGTCGCAGACGTAGACCCAGTCCGCGACGATGGTCGCCGCGCCGAACTCGATGTCGAGGTACGCGTTGACGGTGTTGTCCTTGCCGAAGACGCACTTGTCGCCGATCCGCAGCGTGCCCTCGTGGCAGCGGATCGCGTTGCCCCGGCCGATGTGCACCCAGCGCCCGAGCACCAGCCGGCCGTAGCCGCGCCGCGCGTAGAGCTCGACCCCCTTGCCGAGGAAGACGAACCCCTCGGTGACCACGTGCGGGTTGCGCAGCCTGAAGACCAGGAAGCGCCAGTAACGCACCAGGTAGAACGGCGTCCAGGCCCGGTGCCGCAGCACCCAGCGGAAGCTCGCCAGGGTGAGGAAGCGCGCCTGCCGCGGGTCCCGTGACCGTCCGAGCACCCCGCGAGGTTACCGGCCGGGCGGCGGCAAGTCGGACAGCGGGATACGCGCAGACCCCGGCCGGGCAGGGCCGGCCGGGGTCTGCGGACTGCGACTACACTGGGCGGACGTTCTCCGCCTGCGGGCCCTTCTGGCCCTGGGTCACGTCGAACTCGACCTTCTGCCCTTCGTCGAGGGTCCGGTAGCCGGTCGTTGCGATCGCGGAGTAGTGCACGAAGACGTCGGCACCCCCACCATCGACGGCGATGAAGCCGTAGCCCTTCTCGGCGTTGAACCACTTCACGGTGCCCTGTGCCACGTGCCACTCCTCAAGCTTTCGAACGGGTCGCCACGGTAACACCCCCGGGCGGCGGATTGGTCATCATCCGGCCGGCGGTCGCGTCCCGGTCACCAGCGCGTTGTAGAACAGCCCGGCCGGCACCACCCGGGCCAGCCGGCGGTCCACCTCGGACAGCCGCTGCCAGGTCCGGTACGCGAACGTGGCCCAGCCCCAGCCCAGCTTGCCCGGCGGCACCGCACACTCGAAGGTGCGCACCGGCCAGCCGAACCAGGCCGCGGTCAGCTCCTCGGTCCGCACCTCGACGTCCACCGCGCCGGCCGCGACCGCCTTCCGGTGCAGCTCGGCGGGCGCGAAGGTGTGCAGGTCGACGACCGCCTCCAGCGCCGCCGCCCGGGACGACTCGTCCAGCTCCCGCTGCGGTCGGCGCCACGCCGCCAGCGCCGGCAGCCGGGTGGCCCGGGTGGTCGCCCACCAGGTCAGCTGGGACAGCTTGCGGGCCACCACGTCGCCGTACCGGGTCGGCTCGCCGGCGAAGACGAAGCGGCCGCCGGGCCTGAGCACCCGCAGCACCTCCCGCAGCGCCCGCTCGACGTCCGGGATGTGGTGCAGCACGGCATGCCCGACCACCAGGTCGAAGGTGCCGTCGCCGTACGGGATCGTCTCGGCGTCCGCGACCTGACCGTCGACGTCCAGGCCGAGCCCCCGGGCGTTGCGCAGCGCGACCTCCACCATGCCCGGGCTGATGTCGGTGACCGACCCGCGGGCCGCAACCCCCGCCTGCATGAGGTTGAGCAGGAAGAAGCCGGTGCCGGAGCCGATCTCCAGGGCCTGCCGGTACGGTCGGCCTCCCGGGCCCGCGATGTAGTCGAACCGCTCCCGCGCGTACGTGATGCACCTCTCGTCGTACGAGATCGACCACTTCTCGTCGTACGAGCCGGCCTCCCAGTCGTGGTAGAGCACGTTGGCGCGCTTCGGGTTGTCCCGCGCCGCCTCGATCTCCTCGCGGCTGACGGCTCCGCTCGGCGGCGGCGGCGCCGGCTCCGCCCGCGGGTCGCTCACCGGCCGACGAACCTCGCCTTGCCCGGCCCGTTCTCGATGAACGAGGTCATCCCGATGGACCGGTCCTCGGTCGCGAACAGGCTGGCGAACAGCTGCGACTCCAGCCGCAGCGCGCTGCCCAGGTCGAGGTCGAGGCCGCCGTCGATGGCCGCCTTGGCCGCACGCAGGGCCAGCGCCGGGCCCTCGACGTAGCGGGCGGCCATCTCCCGGGCCGCGGAGTACACGTCGTCCGGGGCGACCACCCGGTCCACCAGGCCGATCCGCAGCGCCTCCTCGGCGTCCACGAACCGGCCGGAGAAGACCAGGTCCTTCGCCCGGGCCGGGCCGACCAGCCGGGTCAGCCGCTGGGTGCCGCCGGCGCCGGGGATCACGCCGAGCAGGATCTCCGGCTGGCCCAGCTTCGAGTTGTCCCCGCACACCCGGAAGTCCGCGGTCAAGGCCAGCTCGCAGCCGCCGCCGAGCGCGTAGCCGGTGACCGCGGCGACGACCGGCTTGGGGATCCGGGCCAGCGCGTCGAAAGCGGCTTGCAGCGGGGTGACCCGCTCCAGCATCGTGGGGTAGTCGGCGGTGGCCATCTCCTTGATGTCCGCGCCGGCCGCGAACACCTTGTCCCCGCCGTAGATCACCACCGCGCGGACCTCGACCCGGCCCGACACCTCCGTCGCCGCCTCGTGCAGCTCGCCCTGCACCTGCGCATTCAGCGCGTTCATCGGCGGGCGGTCGAGCCGGATGGTGCCGACCCCGCCCTCGACCTCGACCCGGACGAACTCGCCCACCCGCCGCCTCCCTGTCCTCACCGCAGCCTCGGCGCTGCCTCGGGCAGACCCTAACCGGCCGCACCGACAGAACCGGAGCGCCGCCTAGGCTGCCGGGGTGACCCGCCCCGCCGATGTCGACGTCGTGGTGCTCGGCGCCGGGCCGGCCGGGCTGGCCGCGGCCTGGCGGGCGGCCGAGCGGGGCCGGTCGGTGCTGGTGCTGGAGCGGGCGCCGGCGGTCGGCGGGATGGCGGCGTCCTTCGAGGTCGCCGGCGTCCGGGTGGACCACGGCAGCCACCGGCTGCACCCGGCCACCCCGCCGGAGGTGCTCGGCCCGCTGCGCGAGCTGCTCGGCGAGGATCTGCAGACCCGGCCGCGGCACGGCCGGCTGCGGCTCTACGGCCGCTGGGTCGGCTTCCCGCTGCGGGCCGCCGAGCTGGCCCGCACGCTGCCGCCGGCGGCGCTCGGCCGGATCGGCCGGGACGCGCTGACCCGACCGTTCGTGCGGCGGGACGACTCGTCGTACGCCGCGCTGCTCGGCTCGACGCTCGGCCCCGAGCTCTACGCTGCCCTGTACGGGCCGTACGCGCTGAAGCTGTGGGGGCTGCCCGGCGACGCCATCGACCCCGAGCAGGCCCGGCGGCGGGTCGGCGCGGGCGGGGTCTGGGGCATCGCCGGCCGGATCCTGCGGGCGGACCGGCGCGGCCGGGGGCGGGTCTTCCACTACCCGCGCCGCGGCTTCGGGCAGATCGCCGACGCGCTGGCCGGCGCCGCGGAGAAGGCGGGCGCGGCGGTGCAGACCGGTGCCGAGGTCGCCTCGGTGCGACCGGGGGCCGGCCGGGTCGAGGTGTCCACAGCGGACGGCCGGACCGCCGGCGCGGGACACGTGCTGTCCACCCTGCCGCTGCCGGTGCTGGCCCGCCTGGCCGGCGCCGCCGGTCCGGCCGTCCCCGGCGCCGGGCTGCGGTTCCGGGCCATGGTGCTGGTCTACCTCGTGCACACCGGCGGCCGGTGGACCGGGTACGACGCGCACTACCTGCCCGGCCCGGAGACGCCGGTCACCCGGCTGAGCGAGCCGGCGAACTACCGGGACAGCCCGGACGACCCGACCGACCGGACCGTGCTGTGCGCGGAGATCCCCTGCGCGGTCGGCGATCCGGTGTGGACGTCCACACCGGACAAGCTGGCCGCGCTGGTGCTCGCCGGGATCGCGGCGGCCGGCCTGCCACCGGTCGAGCTGGCCGGCGTCGAGGTGCGCCGGCTGCCGCACGTCTACCCCGTGTACGAGACCGGGTACGCGCGGCGGCTGGCCGGCCTGGACTCCTGGGTGGACGGCCTGGACCGGGTGACCAGCTTCGGCCGGCTCGGCCTGTTCGCCCACGACAACACCCACCACGCGGTCGCGGAGGCCTTCGACGCGGTCGGTGCGCTCCGCCCGGACGGCACCCGCGACCCGCAGCGCTGGGCCGCCGCCCGGGCCCGCTTCGCCGGCCACGTCGTGGAGGACTGAGCGGTCACCTCGCGGCCGGGGTGGCCTTCCGGTCCGCCGGCGCCACCGCGTTGAGCTCGCGGTGGACCGCCGGGACCACCCGGCGCAGGTAGGTGCCGAGCTTGACGAAGGACGTGCCGCTGGTTCGGAAGGCGTACGTGATCGGTACCTCGGCGTACGCGAAGCCCTTGCCGAGCAGGTCGAGGGTGAGCACCTGCGCGTAGTTGTAGTCGTGCACCACCTCGGCCGCCGCCGCGGCGGCCGGCGAGAAGGCGCGGTAGCCGCTCTGCCCGTCGGTGAGGTCCGGCCGGCGGGCGGTCCAGCGCACCCAGCCGGTGAGCAGCCGGTTGCCGACCATCCGGTGTGGACGCATCCGGCGCGACCCACCGGCGAAGCGGGAGCCGACGACGTAGTCGGCGGTCCCGGACAGCACCGGCGCGGCCAGCACCCCGAGCTCCTCCGGGGCGTACTCGCCGTCCGCGTCCAGGTAGACCACGCAGGCCGGGCCCAGCGCGCCGGCCTCGGCCAACCCGCGCCGGACCGCCGCGCCGAGCCCCAGGTTCCGCGGCTGGGCCACCACCCGCGCGCCCGCCGCGGCGGCCCGGGCGGCACTGGCGTCGGTGCAGCCGTCGTCGACGACCAGCGCGACCACCGGCCGCCCGGCCACCACGGCCGGCAGCCGCCGGACCACCTCCCCGACGGTCGCCTGCTCGTTGTGCGCCGGCAGCATCGCGACCACCGGCGCGTCCGGCCCGGCCGGTGCGCGCACCGGCCGCGGCGGCAGCCGGCGGGGCAGCCGCAGCCGGCCGAAGTAGCCCGGCGCCGGGGCGACCAGCGCCACTCCCCCGACCACCAGCGCGTACGCCGTCTTGGTCGCGTGCGCGACGAGCGCGGCGGCGAGCGCGGGACCGGGACCGGCGCCGAAGCCGACCAGGGCCGCGGTGGCGGCCGCCTCGTAGCCGCCGATCCCGCCCGGGGCGACCGCGACCGTCTGCGCAGCGATGGTCACCGCGGTGACGGCGACCGCCTGCGGGTAGTCCAGCGCGATGCCGGCGGCGTCCGCGGCGGCCCACATCACGGCCGCCTCCAGCAGCCAGCCGCCGGCTGCGGCGAGCGCCACGCCGGGACCGGGCAGCCGGACGGCGGCGCCCCGCCGGCGCAGCCGAGCGAGCCACCGCAGCGCGCCGCCGGCCACCGCGAGCAGCGCGGCGCCGGCGGCCCAGCCCCAGCCGGGCAGGGTGCCGGCCGCGACCGCGGCGAGAGCCAGCACGGCGAGCAGGTCCGCACTGCGCAGCGCGACGGCCGAGGCGGTCACCGGCGCGGCCGGCAGGTCGGTCCGGCGCAGCACGCTGGTCACCCGCAGCGCCTCGCCGAGCCGGAACGGCAGCACGTGGTTGCCGAGCAGCGAGACGTGCAGGGCGGCCCAGGACTGCCCGTACGGCAGCTCGGGCAGCAGCCGCCGCCACGCCCAGGACCGGACGGCGAAGGCGGCGGCGTAGAGCGCGACGGCGGCGAGCAGCGCGCCCGGCCGGCGGCCGGCCGCCTGGAGCGCGGCGACCAGCTGGCCGGGGTCGCCGACCCGGGCCAGGTAGACCAGCGCCAGCATCAGCGCGAGCGCGCCGAGCCAGCGCCGGGCGTGGCCGATCATGACTCCGGGCAGGACCGGGCGCGGCAGCGGCAGCGCCGGAGCGGACGTGAGCAGCATGGTGAGGGAAGGCTAGCCTAAGTAAGCTCCGGGGAGGTGGGAGGTGGGATGGCGGTCGTCGTGACCGGCGCGGCCGGCTTCCTGGGGCGTGCGCTGGTCGCGGCCCTGGCCGCGGACGGGGTCCCGGTGGTCGCGGTCGACCGCCGGCCCGGTGCCGGGTGGTCCGCCGACCTTCCCCCGGCGGACCACCCCGGCCGGGGAAGCGGGGCCGTCACCGCGCTGCGGGCCGATCTGCTCGCCGGCGACCCAGCGGTGCAAGCCGCGCTGCGCGAGGCCGACGCGGTCTTCCACCTGGCGGGGCGGCCCGGGGTGCGGGACACCGGGCCGGCCGCCGAGGCCGCCCGGGTCCGTGACAACGTCGCCGCCACCGCCGCCGTGCTGGCCGCCGTCCCGCCGGCCACGCCGCTGGTGGTGACCTCGTCGTCGTCCGTGTACGGCGGCGCGGCCGGGCGGCCGTCGCGGGAGGCCGACCCGCTCCGGCCTCTCGGCGGGTACGCGCGGAGCAAGGCCGCCGTCGAGGCCCTCTGCGCGGCCCGGGGTGGCGCGGTGACCGTGCTGCGGCCGTTCACGGTGGCCGGCGAGGGGCAGCGGCCGGACATGGCGCTGGCGCGCTGGATCGCCGCGGCCCGGGCCGGCCGGCCGCTGCGGGTGCTCGGCTCGCCGGCCCGGACCCGCGACGTCACCGACGTCCGGGACCTGGTGCGCGCGCTGCGGCTCGCCGCGGAGCGGGACGTGCGTGGGGTGCTCAACGTGGGCACCGGCCGGCCCCGCACGCTGGCCGAGCTGGCCGCGGCGGTCTGCCGGGCGCTGGGCGCGCCGGCCGAGCTGGTGCTGGAGCCGGCCGTCGCAGTGGAGCCGGCGGCCAGCTGGGCGGACACCACGCTGCTGCGCCGCCGGCTCGGCTTCGTACCGGTCACCGAGCTGGACGAGCTGGTCGCCCGGCAGGCCGCCGCCGGCAGCCCCGCCGGCTCGACCGGCTCGGCCGGCTCGGCCGGCTCGCCGGCAGCGGCGCCGATCCCGGTGCTCGCTGCCCGGTGAGCGATCCTGGGCCGGTGACCGCGGACCGGGCCGGGCCCGCCGCCACCGGCGGCAACACAGCGCCCGGCAACACAGCGCCCGGCAACACAGCGCCCGACCGCACGGCACCCGACCGCACGCCGGCGCCGCCCGGCGCCACCCGGCGCCTGCGGCTCGCCATGGTCGTGGTCGGGCTGCTGGCGGTGCTCGCCGCCGGCCTCGGGGCCGGCGTGCCCTCGACGTACGGCGGGCACGCGGCGGTGGACGAGCCGCAGTACCTGCTGTCCGCGCTGAGCCTGTGGGAGGACCACGACCTCGACATCGCC
>JBJMII010000118.1:0-10642 GCA_045806925.1 Mycobacteriales bacterium | reverse complement strand
GGCCGTCGACGAGATCCGCCGGGACGTCACGCTGGCCGGCAAGGTCGAGCTGCTCGGCCGCGAGCTGCCCGAGACCGACGAGCTGGAGCTGCCCGAGCCGGTCGAGGACGACGTGCTGCGGCTGATGTTCACCGCCTGCCACCCGGTGCTCGGGCCCGAGGCGCAGGCCGCGCTGACGCTGAAGATGCTGGCCGGTCTGTCCACCGACGAGATCGCGCGCGCGTTCCTCGTCCCCACGGCGACCATGGCCCAGCGCATCGTCCGGGCCAAGCGCACGCTGGCCGAGGCGCGGGTGGGCTTCTCCTCGCCCGGTGCGGACGAGCTGGCGCCCCGGCTGGCCTCGGTGCTGGCCGTCGTCTACCTCGTCTTCAACGAGGGCTACTCGGCCACCGCGGGCGAGGACCTGGTGCGGCCCGCGCTGTGCGACGAGGCGATGCGGCTGGGCCGGATCCTGGCCGCGCTCGTGCCGGACGAACCCGAGGTGCACGGTCTGCTGGCCCTGATGGAGCTGCAGGCCTCGCGGCTGCGGGCCCGCACCGGTCCGGACGGTGCCATCGTCACCCTGCTCGACCAGGACCGCGGCCGCTGGGACCACCTGCTCATCCACCGCGGTCTCGCCGGACTGGCCCGGGCCGAGCAGCTGGGCGGCGGCGCCGAGCCGTACGCCGTGCAGGCCGCGATCGCCGCCGTCCACGCCCGGGCCCGGACGGCCGACGCGACCGACTGGCCGCGGATCGCCGCGCTCTACGCCGTGCTGGCCCGGGTGGCGCCGTCGCCGGTCGTCGAGCTGAACCGGGCGGTCGCCGTCTCGATGGCCGACGGTCCGGCGGCCGCCCTCGACCTGGTCGACGGGCTGGCGGGACGGCTGGACAACTACCACCTGCTGCCGAGCGTCCGCGGCGACCTGCTCGCCAAGCTCGGCCGGCCGGCCGAGGCCCGGGTCGAGTTCGAGCGAGCCGCCAGCCTCACGGCCAACGAGCGCGAGCGTGCTCTGTTGCTCGCCCGCGCCCGGGAGTGCGCGTGAGCGACGGCACTGCCCCGCGCGCTACTCGGGCTCGCCGCAGGCCCGCAAGCTCGAGCTGAAGCCGGGTCTGCGGGTCGCGCTCGATGGCGCCCGGCTTGGCTGGACGCTGGACGAGCCGCCCGAGCTCGACCGGGTGTACGGGCCGGGACTCGGCGAGGTGCCTTGATGCAGGCATGACGGATCCTCTTCGAATCCGAGCCGGTCAATGGAGGGTGGGTCGGTAGACGAGCTCTTGGATGTGACCGTCGAGCGTCCGGTTCTCGATCAGCTCCAGGTCGAAGTCGGCCGCACCCCCGAAGATCGGGTCGGTCCCGGTCTTGCCGGTGATGACGGGGAAGACCGTCACCTGCACGCGGTCGACGAGGCCGGCGGCCATCAGCGCCCAGTTCAACGACAGGCTGCCGTGCGAGCGCAGCGGCACATCGGACTCCTCCTTGAGCCGGGCGACGACGTCGACGGCGTCACCGCTCACGATTGTCGCGTCCGGCCAGTCGAGTGGGCCTTCCAGCGTCGACGACACCACCGTTGCCGGCATGTTCCTCATCCGCGTGACCCAGGGGTCGCGCACCTCGGACTCCTCGGTCCTCTCCGCCAGCATCTGGACGAACTGCCGGAACGTGGTGGCGCCGAACACCATGCGCTGTTCGTGGCCGAACGAGGCAAGGCGGTGGTCGAGCAGCTCAGGGCCCTGCTTGCCCCAGTAGCCGCCCCAGTCGCCGCCGGGGCCGTACGAGCCGTAGCCGTCAAGGCTGGAAAAGACGTCGAAGGTGTAGAGAGCGGTCATGTCGTTCCCCTCGAGTGCCGGCGGCCTCCTCCGGCCGCCTCTCACATGTTCTACGAACGCCTCGCTCCGGATCCGACAGGCTGCCGGCAGAAAGTCTCACCGGACCTACGCCGTTTGGCCCCGGCCGGCGTCATGTGACCCATGTTCGCGGAGATTGTCACCGCTGCCACGGGCTACGAGTAGTCCAACCGCACTCGTCTGGCCGCGAGTCACCGCCGGGCGATGTTGTCGGCTCCGCGGCGTGGCCGCGCGGTGACCGCGCTCCGCGGCTAGACGTCTTCAGCCCCAACGCGCTCTTCTCGACACAACTGCGCTGTCAGCGGCGATTCCGGTTAGTGCAGACTCCGCACGTACCGTCGGGGGCGGCTGCGCGGCGAAGCGCAGTAGCCTCGCCGTCAAACATCCCAGCTCTGCCGCACGAGGCCGGGTGGCGCATGAGTCCACGAGTGGTCGAGGTCATCGATGACATCGACGAGCCGCGCGATTCTGATGAGCAGGCTGCGACGGGCCGCCGGCGGCCGGCACCGCGGCGCAACCTCCTTACCCAGGAGACGGTCCTCATGACCGTCCTCGCCCAGGATCCGTCCGTACTCGACCGCGCCGGTCCGGTGCGCGCGGAGATCCCCGTCCCGGCCGAGCGCCTCCAGCGGGGACCCCGGGGCCACCGCTTCCATGTGGTGGACGTCAACGTTGGCACCGGTGCGGCGTCACCGCCGGTGATGCTGCATGCGAAGGACCCGTGGGTCTATCGCGACCGCTGGTCGAAGGACCGACAGCCCGACCCCGCGCTGCTCGCCGGGGACCGCGACTTCAGGGCGCAGAACGTCTACGCCGTCGCGGCACACACGTTGGCGCTGTTCGAGCGACAGCTCGGCCGGCCGGTCCCGTGGCACTCGGGCTTCCCGCAGCTGTACCTGATCCCCCAGGCGCGGGTGGAGTCCAACGCGTTCTACTCCCGCGAGCACAACGCGGTGCTCTTCGGCTGGCTGCCGGCGATCCGGGACCGGCCCGCGCTGTACACCGCGCTGTCCTACGACGTCATCGCCCACGAGGTCAGCCACGCCATCCTCGACGGGCTGCGGCCGCGGTTCACCGAGCCGTCCCTGCCCGACCAGCTGGCGTTCCACGAGGCCGTCGCCGATCTCGTGGCCCTGCTGTCGGTGTTCGACCTGGAGGGGGTCGCCCAGGACCTGCTGGACCCGGACGTCGACGGCCGCGTCCCTTTCCCGTCCGACACGGCGGCCATGGCGATCACGGACCGCGAGGACCAGCGTGACGCGCTGGTGGCCGGGCGCGCGGCATGGCTGAAGACCTCCCCGCTGGCCCGCCTGGCCGAGCAGCTGGGCAGTCGCCGGCCGCGGTCGTCGAGCGCGACCGCGGACAGCTACCCCGCCCTGCGCCGGTCCGTCGACCTGCCCGCGAACGACGCGTGGAAGTCCGACCCGCAGTTCGCCGAGCCGCACCGCCGCGCGGAGGTGCTGGTCGCGGCGTTCATGCAAACCCTGGTCACGATGTGGGCCGGCCGGCTGGGGCCGCTGCGCGCCGACCACGGCGGCCTCGACGCCGACCGGGTCGCCGAGGAGGGCGTCAAGTCCGCACGGCACCTGCTGGCCATGCTGCTGCGCGCCCTGGACTACCTGCCGCCGGTCGACCTGGAGTTCGCCGACGTCATCGACGCCGTGCTCACGGCCGACCGCCGGCTGGCGCCGGACGACGACCACGACTACCGCACGACGCTGCAGGACTCGTTCGCCAGGTTCGGCATCACGCCGCCGCCGCACCGGATCCTGGACGAGGACGGCGTCGCCGCACCGTCGGCCGGAGCGGCAGCCGCCGAGCCCGCGCTCGCCGCCTACCCACCGGACCAGGACGCGGTCGCCGGCCTCGGCCTGCGGTACGAGCACCTGAACCTGCTGGCCCTGCGCACGTCGCCGGAGGAGGTCTACCAGTTCGTCTGGAACAACGCCGCCGCCCTGGACATCGACGTGCGGCTGTCCACCCGGGTCGAGCGCGTCCTGAGCAGCACCCGGGTGGGGCCGGACGGGCTCGTCGTCACCGAGATCCTCGCCGACTACACCCAGACCCTCCGGACCACGGCCGGCGCCCTGCCCCCGGGCATCGCGGCGCCGGCCGGGATGGACGCGGACGACGTGGTGGAGCTGTGGGGCGGCGGGGTGCTTGTCTTCGACCAGTTCGGCCGCTTCCGCCTGCACCAGCGCCAGCCGATCCTCGACGTCAGCCGCCAGGCCCGCCGGCTGCAGTACCTGTTCGACCACGACCTCCGCGGCCGGGACGGCTCGTGGGGCGCCTCGGACGGGGTGGGCGAGAAGCGGCGGTTCGCGCTGCTGCACCAGCAACCGGAGGACCAGCAGTGACCGCCCGGCCAAGCGCCGTCCGGCTCCGGGCGTACCGGGTGGGCTTCGGCGACTGCCTCCTGCTGACGGTCGCGTACGGCTCGGCGCTGCCCGACAGACGGCGCGTGCGCCACCTGCTGGTCGACTGCGGCACCGCCGAGCCCGCCCCGCGCGGCCCGTCGCTCGCGCAGGTCGCCGCGAGGATCGCCGACCACTGCGACGGTCGGCTCGACGTCGTCGTCGCCACCTATCGGCACCGCGACCACCTCGGCGGCTTTGGCGACCCCGACGCCCGCGCCGTCCTGCGCCCGCTGGCGCCCCGCATCGTCGTCCGACCCTGGACCGACATGCCCCGGCGGGACGGCCTGGACGGCGGCTCCCGGGAGTTCGTATCGCTGCTGGACGGTGCCCGCGCCGCGCTGGCCGGCACGCTGCCCCGGCTCGCCTTCGACAGCGACCGGCAGGCCCGGCAGGCAGGCCGGCTGGCGGCGCTCACGCAGGTGGAGGACGAGGCGGAGCCGCTGCTGGACGACTGGGGGCAGGCAGGGCGCATCCACTACGTCGCCGCCGGCGACACCGTGGACCTCGGCGGGGAGCTGCCCGGCGTCACGGTGCAGGTGCTGGGCCCGCCGCGCGGCGGGGAGGCGTCCGAGCTCCTTGGTGTCGCACGGGGTCCGGTGGGGTCCTGGCTCCGGCTGGCGACCGACGACCAGCTCCCGCCGCTGCTCGGGCAACCGGCGGCGAGCGCCTGGGCCCAGGCTGCGGGTGTGCTCGCCGACCCCGGCGGCGTCGGGGCGGCACAGTGGCTGCTGCGGACGCTGAGCGCCCGGCGCCTCACTCAGGGGCTGGACGTCGTCGAGGCGTTCGGCGATCTCCTGCACGATGCGAGTGCCGCCGTGCTCGTCACCGTCGGCAACCGGACCCTGCTGCTCCCCGGCGGGGCGCGCGTCGGCCTCGACGACCGGCTGGCCGACGTCGATGTCTACGCGGTCAGCCGGCACGGCCACCGCGCGGGCACGGCCCGCCGGCTGCTCGGCCGCTGGCGGCGCCGGGCAACCGCGTCGCACCCGCTGGTGTCGGTCCTGTCCACGGAGGCGGGGGTCGTCCCGGCGGTGCCGGACGACGACCTCCTCGCCGAGCTGGCCGCGCTGGGACCGGTGCACCGTACCGACCAGCTGCCGGACGGCGTGTGGTGGCTGGACCTCGAGGCGCCGGCCCGCGGGCGCGACCCGTTCGCGTCGACCGCCGGTCCGGTGGTGCCCTAACCCGCGGCGCCGGTAGCCAGGACGAGCGCGGTCGCGCCGATGGCGGCGACGGCGAAGGAGGTCCCCCTCGTCGCCGGGTCGTGGTGCGGGCGGCGCCGCTCGTACCACGCCACGCCCCCGCACGCCGCGACGACGACGGGGTTGTGCCCGGCGACCGCCATCAGCGCCATCAACGGCCAGCAGCTCAGCACGCAGTCGCGGCCCAGCCCGGCGCCGTACCGGCAGGACGCCCGGCGCGCCCGCCGGCCAAGCGGCGGGGCGAACACGCGGGCGCAGCGGGCGAGGCTCCGCTGCTTGGGCGGCGAGCGCTGCCATCCGACCGTGACCGCGGTCGCCAGCACGGTCGCTCCGGCGGCGCCGACCGCACCCGCCAGCTGCGCCGTGCCGACGCCGAGCAGGATCGCGGCGCCGGCCCACGCGAGCGCCCAGCCGGCGACGACGGCGACGGCGACGCCGGCCCGCGCCTCCCGCGGGCTGCGCAGTGCGGCGTACCGGACGTTGCGCGCGACCAGCGGAGCCATCATCGCCACCATGGCCGCGGCTCCCGAAGCGTGGGTGACCGGGGAGCCGCCGTGGTCGTGGCCGGCGACGGCGAGGGCGACGAGGACCAGGCAGCCCGTGGCAGCGACGCCCCACGGCCACCATTCGGGACCGCGGCGCCCGGGCAGCAGTGCCCGGGAGAGAGCGCCGCGCGCCACCACCGTCATGCGAATTCCAGAGTGATCCGATCGATCGAGACCTGCGCGCCGGCCAGGTCCCGCCCGGCGTCGAGCGGCACCAGCCGGACGGTGGTCGCCAAGGGCCGGAAGGTCGCCGCCTGTGCCGTCACCTGCGGTGTGACGTCCAGCAGGCGGCTCTGCCCGCTCCCCGCGGAGGAGCCGTCGTCCCGGCTGGCCTCGTAGACGCCGAACAGGGAGAGCAGGCCGGCGTAGTGGTCGGCGTCCTGGGGATCGGCGGCGTGGCCCGCCCGCAGACCGAGATAGACCCGGTACGACGTCGGGGCGGGGAAATCGGACCGGATGCCCTCGAACCGCAGCAGCCAGCGGGCGCCCTCGTGGAACGCGTCGACACCGAGCCCCTGGTCGTCGCCGCCGCCCGCGGAGACGGCGACGTCCAGCTCCTGGGCCAGTGCGAGCGGGCCGGCCGACGCGACCGGTTCGGGGGTGGGGACGTCGAGCCCGAACGGGGCGATCTCGGAGCCCGGCGGCGGGTCCGGCGGCATGGCGGGCAGGGGGGGCGGGGCGGTCGTGTCGTAGGCGTAGCTCAGGCTCTCGATGTCGAGGACCTCCGTGGCCCGCCAGGTGCTCGTGCTGCCGTCCGGCCGGCGGAAGCGGAACCGCTGGGTCGTCCACGACTGCTGCGCGGCCGTGCCGGCTCCCACACCGTCCCGGAACGGGTAGCCGTGCCGCAGGTCCCGGGCGTAGGTCTCCCAGAGCCGGTCGACGTTGCAGTGGTGAATCCAGAAGACTGGGTCGAGCCCGGCGGTCTGGAAGAGCGCCATCGTGCCGTGCACGTGCACGTGCACCGACCCGTGCGGCTGGGCGTCCATCTGCCCGAGCTCACCGGCGGCGTCGTGGAACAGCGCGGCATTGGTCGGATCCTCCAGCACGCCGCCGCCGAACGAGACGAACCCCGTGTCCTGCTGGTTGGCGTAGTGGGGGCGCAGCAGCGCCTCGGTCGCGGTGGCCCACTCCGTGTCGTCGCCCGGGTCCGGCTCGTCGGCGCCGAGCCGGGTCGGGTTGAACAGCGGGTTCGGAAATGTGCCGTCGGCCACCGGCTCCACACCGGGCACCTCGACCCCGTCGGGCAGGATCTCGCCGCGCAGCGGCAGCGGCAGGCCGAGGCGGCGCGGGTCCTCGGCGTGGTCGGAGTAGTTCCAGTACGGCAGCGCCCAGTCGTCGGCCGGGCCGCCGAGCTGGCCGATGTGCTCTCGCACCACCGCCTCGAACTCGATCAGGTAGGCCCGGTGCCAGGGCAGGAAGAACCAGTGGTTGTGCGCGCACTCCTGCCAGAGCGCCGGCTCGCCGCGATGCCGTGGCCACAGCTGCTTGGGCACGAAGGTGCCGTGGACCTGCGACTGGTAGCCGAGGCTCATCGGATCGCTCCACTGCCGGGGGATCTCCGCCATCCGGGCAACCAGCGCCCGCGGAAACCCCTGGGACAGCGCCAGATTGAAGACCTGAAAGAAATCGTCGAGGCCGCTCGTCAGCGCCTTCATCCTGTGGATCGCCGCCGCGTACCAGAGAAAGTCGTCGTGCCAGCCGTCCTCGGCCCCGTCCCGCCAGGCCGCCCGTCGCGTGACGCTGAGCATCGGAACCCCCGATGGATCGAGTAGGGACCCGATTGTGGCACCGTCGAGCTGCCGGTAAGGGCATCCGGCGTTATGTCCTGATCTCGCTTTCCGCCTGGTGGTGGGTGGTAGCAGGTCAAGCTGCCCGACGGTGAACGCCGTGGCCTCCCCGCAGAGCAGGCGTGCGACCTGTCACGCCGTGGCGGCCGGGACCACCGCGCTCATCACGCAGTTGCCCTTACCCTTCGATCGCTCGTAGCTGAACCCGAGCCGCTCGTACATGGTCCGGGTGGCGTTGTAGAGGAACGATGCCGAGGTCTTCTTGCCCTCGGGCAGGTCGTGCGGGTACGCCTCGACGAGGCCGCCTCCCGCCGCGGCGATCAGCGCCAGCGCACCCCGTACGGCGACCGCGGCCATTCCCGCGCGACGGTAGGCGCGGTCGACGAACAGGCACGTGATCCGGTAGTCCGGCATCTGGGCGACGGCCTGCTCCCACTCCTTGCGGTGGTGGATGTTCGGTAGCTCTATAACCGTCCCGAACTGGGCCCAGGCGACCGCGACGTCACCGTCGAAAACCAGGGCGGCGTGCGCACGGCCGGCCTCGACCAGACGCCGCTTGAACTCGCGATGGCCGAGCGCCCGGCGCTCCTCCTTGGGATCCGGGTGGAGGTGGAAGTACGTGCACCAGCAGCCACCCCACACGCCGTTGTGCCGTTCGGCGAGATCCGCAAACGCGTCCCACGTCTGCATGGTCAGGGATTCGATCCGGTAGCCGTCCACCGTCAGGGTGCCCATCCGCAGACGGTATCCGGCAGTCCGGACGATCGACGACCGGATCCACCGGCCGTCCTGCCTACTTCTGGTCGAAGGGCGAGCTGCGGTGCGTGAACGTCGCAACCGTTTGCGGACCGCGGGCGGGGTTCGGCACGCTCACAAGCATGGATATCGAGGACGTCGCCTGATGGGCGGACACGGGCACCAGCCCACCGAGACGGAGGCGGCGGCGATGTTCGAGCCGCCGGCCTGGGAGGAGCGGTACTCCGGCGAGGAGAAGGTCTGGAGCGGGAATCCCAACCCGCAGCTGGTCGCTGAGGTGTCCCGGCTCACCCCGGGCACCGCGCTCGACGTCGGCTGCGGGGAGGGTGGCGACGTGATCTGGCTGGCGCGCCAGGGCTGGACGGTCACCGGTGCCGACTTCGCCGCCAACGGCCTGGCCCGCGCCGCCCGGCATGCCGCGGAGGCCGGGGTGGCCGACCGGGTCGACTGGTGGCAGGTCGACGCCCGGGCCTTCGCCGCCGGCGGCCGTTCCTACGACCTGGTCACCACCCACTTCCTGCACCCGCCGGACGGCGGGATGGTCGAAGTGACCAACCGGCTGGCCCAGGCGGTCGCGCCCGGCGGACACCTCCTGGTCGTCGGCCACGCGCCGTCCGAGGTGTTCACGCATCTGGCCGCGAGTCACCGCCGGGCGATGTTCCTCGCCGAGGACCTGCTGCCCGGCCTGCCCGACGGCTTCGAGGTCCTCGTGGCCGAGCAGCGGCCGCGAACGATGACCCGCGACGGCAAGACGGTCAACGTCCACGACTCCACACTGCTAGCCCGGCGCACGGCCTAGCGCCGCCGGGACAGCCCCTGCCGGCGAGCGCCAGACCCGCCGACCACCGTCCGACCATGCCGCTTTGGGCGAGGAGTCGCGCGCCGTGCGAGGGGCGCGCACCGAGATGCGGGCCGAGCGCTAGCAGGTGTCGGAAGGGTGGACTGGCAGGATAGAGGCGATGACCAACCCCGCTTCGTCCCGCTATACGATCACGGTTGTACTGCTCGGACACCGCCGCCTGCCGCTGTTCGCGGGAGGTGTTCGAGCTCCTTCCCGACCCGGCTGCGTGATCGGAGGATGCCGTCACCGCCGGCTGGGGCGGTAGACGAGCTCCTGGGTGTGGCCGTCGAGCGTCCGGCTCTCGAGCAGCTCGAGGTCGAAGTCGCCCGCGCCCCTGAGGATCGGGCTGGTCCCGGTCCGTCCGGAGATGGCGGGGAAGATCGTCACCTGCAGGCGGTCGACCAGGCCGGCGGCCATCAGGGCCCAGTTCAGCGACAGGCTGGCCTGCGAGCGCAGCGGCACGTCCGACTCCTCCTTCAGCCGGGCGACGATGTCCACGGCGTCACCGCTGACGATGGTCGCGTCCGGCCAGCCGAGAGTGTCGTGCAACGTGGACGACACCACCGTCGCCGGCATGCGCATCGTCCGGACGTTCCACTCGTCGAGCGCGTTGGGATCGATGCCGGAGGTCATGATCTGAGCCATCTCCCGGAAGGTGGTAGCACCGAAGACCATCCGCTGCTCGGTGTCGAACAGGGCGGCGCGGTGCTCGAGCAGCTCGGGACCCTGCTTGCCCCAGTAGCCGCCCCAGTCGCCGCCCTCGGCGTAGGAGCCGTAGCCGTCGAGGGTGGAGAAGACGTCCCAGGTATAGACAGCGGTCATGTCAGTTCCCTTCTTGCTCAGCGGTCATGGACGGGGCGGGCTCCAGGCCTGCGCGGTCGGTAGCCGTACCGCATGGGGGAGGCGAGGAGGGCGACGCCGAGGTCAAGTACTCCGTCATCCCACGGCTCCTTGTCCTCCTGGGTTGCCTTTCACCTCTTCCACGAACGCCTCGAGGCGGATCCGACAGGCGGCCGGAAAATTCTGTGGACTTCCGCCGTTCGGCCCGCGGGGGCACGTGGCCCTCGTCCGCGGAGATCATCGCCGGCGCCACCGGGTTACGAGGAGCCCAACCGCACTCTCATGCTTGAAGAGCGGGCATTGTTACTGTTCTGTGGCGCCCGGCGTCTGCTGTGGTTCCGGCCATGAGCCGGCTTGGAGCCGACCGCGGACCAGGGCATCGGCTGCTGTGGCGCTCTCGGCGTTGGCGAGGGCGGCGAGAAATTCCG
>JBJMII010000117.1:0-10515 GCA_045806925.1 Mycobacteriales bacterium | reverse complement strand
GGAGGCCCCGCTCCTTCATCGCATCAGGCGGCGTACGGACAGCTCAGAAGCCGCCTTCCAAGCTGGCCATCCGGGTTCGATTCCCGTCACCCGCTCTCCTGGATCTCCCCCGTCTGATGTGGTGTCCGTGCTCCGCGCAGCTGTCCTGGCAGCTCCGCCGGGGAGCCCGCGAGCGCCGAGCGTACGGACGGGTCCTGAGCGGCTGTGCCAGCGATGGTGGTAGCGATTGCTCACGAGTAGTGTCCGGCTCGTCGCCAACGGTCGGTGTGGCGGCGGAGGTGTCGAGATGACCGAGTCCGCGTTGCCGATCTTCCCGTTCGACACGCCGCCGGAGCTGGACGCCGAACCGGAGTACGCCGTGCTGCGCCGGGAGGACCCGGTACCGAAGGTGCGGCTGGCGCCGGGCGGCGAGGCCTACCTGGCGTCCCGGTACGAGGACGTGAAGCGGGTCCTCACCGACCCGGTGTTCAGCCGCGCGGCCACCTGCGAGCCAGGGGTGGCGACGCTGCGCCCGGCGCGCCGCAACCCGTACATGATGCTGAGCCTCGACCCGCCCGGCCACACCCGCGTTCGCCGGCTGGTCGCCCGCGCGTTCACCCCGCGCAGCGTCGATTTGCTCCGGCCACGGGTCGAGCAGATCGTCGACGAGCTGATCGACGCGATGGTGGCCCAGCCGCGGCCGGTCGACTTCGTGGCCGCCTTCGCCGCCCCGCTGCCGGCGCTGGTCATCTCCGAGATGCTCGGCGCCCCTGTTGCCGACGTGGCGATGCTGCGGAGCTGGCTGGATTTCGCGCTGTCCATCACGGCGCACCCGCCGGAGGAGGTCCGGGCCGCCGGCGAACAGCTCTTCGGCTACCTGGAACGGCTGATCGTCGCCAAGCGCGCCGCTCCCGCCGACGACCTGCTGACCCGGATGATCCAAGCGTGTGACCACGAGGACCGGCTGTCCGAGCCGGAGCTGGTCAACAACGCCTACATCCTGATCAGCGGTGGGTACGAGACGACGGCCGGCCTGCTGGCCAACTCGGTGTTGACCCTGCACCGCCACCCCGACCAGTTGGCCATGCTGCGGGCCGAGCCGGATCTGATCCCCGACGCGGTCGAGGAGCTGCTGCGCTACGTGCGCATCGCCAAGGCCATCCTGGAACGGGTCGCCACCCGGGATGTGCAGCTCAGCGGGGTGACCGTTCCAGCGGGCGCGACGGTGATCCCGTTGCAGTACTCGGCCGACCGCGACGAGGCGCTCACCGAGGATCCGGACCGCTTCGACATCACCCGCAGGCCAACGCCGCACCTGGCTCTGGGCGCCGGCATCCACTTCTGCCTCGGCGCGCCGCTGGCCCGCCTGGAGCTGCGCGCCGCGTTCGAGGGGTTGCTGCGCCGACTGCCCGACCTTCGGCCGGCGGTAGACACCTCCGAGATCGAATGGAAACGCGGGATGCTCACCCGGGGCCCGGTCGCCCTGCCGGTCACCTGGTAGTAGCACCGCGAGGAGCTGCCGCACGTACCGCGCCTCCGGGTCCTCCTGGCGCTTGCCGAGGCGGCCGAAGTCCTGGTGCGCGATGGCGTTGCGCCAGGCGTTGACCTCATCCAGCACGAGGCGTCGTGCCCCTTGAGCGGGGTCGTCGGCCTCCACGACCGGCCAGAGCAAGAAACCGAACGCACGGAAGTCGTGGTTGACGGCCGCGGACGTCGCGTTCTGCCGGTCGAGCTTCCGCTCCCTGCGCAGGAGCGCTCGGAGGACGACCTGAAGGCTCTGCTGGCTTCCTCGGCGATCAGCGGAGCGTCCGGTCCGCACGCGGACCGGACTGTATCAGGGTCAGTACTCGCGCCAGAGGAGGACCACGGCCCGGTCGTCATCGGTGCGGGTGGGGACATGGGTGAGCAGGGAGGCCGCGCCGCCGGTGTAGTCGCCGCGCGGGACGAGGCGCTCGGCGGCGCCGAGGAGACGGTCGACGCCGACCTCGATGTCCCGGTGGCGGTCCTCGACGACGCCGTCGGAGTAGAGCAGCACGGCGTCCCCGCGGCGCAGCACGCCCGTGTCCGGGGGGTGGCCGACCTGCTCGAGCACGCCGAGCAGGGGCCCGCGCCGCCGGGACAGCCGCCACATGCCGCTGCCGGCGTCGAGATGGGCGGCGGGCGGGTGGCCCGCGCTCTCCAGCCGGTACTCTCCGGTGCCCAGGTCGACGCGCAGGTAGACGGCGGTCGCGAAGCCCTCGCTCCACCGCTGCTGGCGCAGGTAGCGGTTGGCCTCGGCCAGGAAGCGCTCCGGCGGCACCGCACCGAGCAGCCCGCCGAACGCGCCGGACAACAGCAGCGCCCGGGTCCCGGCGTCGACGCCCTTCCCGGAGACGTCCACCAGGGCGAGGTCGAGCACGGCCCCGGCCGGCCCCTCCTGCAGCCGGGAGACCACGAAGTCGCCGGCGAGCCCGGAGTCGTACGCCGAGCGCAGCTCGACCTCGACGCCCCACCCGGGCGGCAGCGGCGGCACCTCGCCCTGCACCCGCAGCCGCTCGCGCAGCTCGAGCAGGATCCGGTCCGGCCGGCCCTGCCGGACGCCGATCAGGTCCCGGCGGCGGGCCTGCTCGTACGACACCACGGCAACGACGACGAACACCGCGGCCGTGCCGACGTTGAGGGCGCTCCAGCCGCGGGCCGAGGTGACCAGCACGATCAGCAGGATCGAGCCGAGCAGCAGCAGGCGGACCTCCCGGCGGGGCAGGGTCAGCCCGCCGATCAGCACCGGGATGGCGAGCACCCCGAGAGGCCGCATCTGGTCCGGCCAGACCAGCGACGCCAGCGCGAGCACGCCGGCGAGACCGACCAGCACCCCGGCCATCCCGACATCGCCGAGCCGCCGGCGCAGCCGGTGCAGGCCGGCGACGACGTGTGCCCACCCATTGCCCACCATGTCCGGCCGCACAGTAGCGATCCTGGGCGCCGACCGGGCGGGGTCGCGGCGCAATGTGATCGCATCTTGTCGGTGGCCGGGAGTAGGAAGGCGGCATGACCGATGTCGAGCTCCGTCCGATCGACCTCGCCGAGCTGCCCGGCTTCTACCGGACGTTGGCGGAGACCTTCGGGGAGGACTCCCGCGACGACGATCGTGAGCTCTTCGCGCAGACCTTCGAGGCGGAGCGGAGCATCGCGGCCTTCGACGGCGGTGAGGTGGTCGGCACCGCGGGGGCCTACAGCCTGCAGATGACGCTGCCCGGCGGCCCGCGGCCGGTCGCCGGCGTGACGATCGTCGGGGTGCTGCCGACGCACCGCCGCCGCGGCGTGCTCACCGAGATGATGCGCCGCCAGCTCACCGAGCTGCACGAGCGGCAGCGCGAGCCGGTCGCCGCGCTGTGGGCGTCGGAGGGCGGGATCTACGGCCGGTTCGGGTACGGGGTGGCGGCCTGGCAGGTCGGCATGACCGGCGACAAGACCCGGATGCGGCTGCGGCCGGGCACGCCGACCGGCTCCGGCCGGGTGGTGCTCGCCAGCCCGAAGCAGGCCCGGCCGCAGGAGGTCTCGGTCTACGAGCAGGTCCGGCCGGCGACCGTCGGCTTCCTGGCCCGTTCCGGCAAGTGGTGGGACCGGGCCTTCTACGACGGCGAGCACGTCCGCGGCGGCGCGACCGCGCGGCGGCACGCGCTCTACACGGAGCAGGACGGCATGGTGACCGGCTACCTGACCTACCGGTTGAAGAGCGAGTGGACGCCGGCCCGCAACGACAGCGAGGTGCGGGTGCTGGACCTGCTCGCCACCACCCCGGCGGCGTACGCGGCGCTCTGGGCGTACGTGGCGAGCATCGACCTGCACCCGAGGCTGCGGAAGGACCGCTCCCCACTGGACGACCCGGTGCTGCACCTGCTCGCGGACGCGCGGGCGCTGCGGCCGGAGCTGTACGACTCGCTGTGGATACGGCTCGCCGACGTCGGCCGCGGGCTCGCCGCGCGCACCTACTCGACGCCCGTCGACGTGGTGTTCGAGGTCGCGGACGACTTCTGCCCGTGGAACGCGGGACGCTGGCGGCTGTCCGGCGACGAGTCCGGCGCGACCTGCGAGCCGAGCACCGACCCGCCGGACCTGGCGCTGACCGCGGCCGACCTGGGCAGCGTCCACCTCGGCGGGCCGACGCTGGTCGGGCTGGCCGCGGCGGGCCGGGTGGAGGAGCGCACCCCCGGCGCGGTGGGGGCGGTGAGCCGGGCCTTCGCCGGGGACCGCCAGCCGTGGTGTCCGGAAGTCTTCTGAGCGGCGGGCTGCGGAGCAGCTACGACCGGGTGGCCCGGGCGTACGCGGCGCACGTCGCCGGGGAGCTGGCCGGCAAACCGGCCGACCGGCGGCTGCTCGACGAGCTTGCCGCCCGGGCCGGCGGCGGGGTGGTGGGCGATCTGGGGTGCGGTCCGGGCCACGTCGCGGCGTACCTGGCGGAGCGGGGGGTGCCGGTGCTCGGCGTGGACCTCTCCCCCGGCATGCTCGCGCAGGCACCGCGGGGCCTGCCGGTCGTCGCCGCGGACCTGCGCGCGCTGCCGCTCGCGGACGGGGTGCTCTCGGCGGCCGCCGCCTTCTACTCGCTGATCCACCTGCCGCCGGGCACCGAGGTCGGAACTCTCGCGGAGGTCCGGCGGGTGGTGCGGCCGGGCGGTGTGCTGCTGGCCGCGGTGCACATCGGCACCGAGGTGCGGCACCTGGACGAGTGGTGGGGCATGCCGGTCTCGGTGGACTTCCGGTTCTTCGAGGTCGCCGAGCTGACCGGCTGGCTGGCGGAAGCAGGCTGGGCGGTCGAGGAGGTCGTCGAGCGGGAGCACTACCCCGGCGTCGAGGTGGAGACCAGCCGGGCGTACGCCGTCGCCGTCAGGCCTGGCAGCGGGGGCACCAGAAGAGGTTCCGGTCGACCATGACCTCGGTGCGGATCTCCGTACCGCAGACCCGGCAGGGCAGGCCGGCGCGGCGGTAGACGTAGTGCGCCATGTCCCGGGTCAGCCGGCCGCCGGGGCGGTCCGCCGGCAGCGTGGTCACGATCCGTCCACTCCGGACGCCGGCCCGCATCAGCGTGACCAGGTCCGGCCAGAGCGCGTCCCAGGTCGCGCGGGACACGTCGCGGCCGGGCCGGTGCGGCTCGACCCGGTGCCGGTAGAGGATCTCGGCGCGGTAGACGTTCCCGATGCCGGCGACCACGTTCTGGTCCATCAGCAGCGCTCCGACCGCGACCCGGCTGCGGGACAGCCGGGCCCAGGCCCGCTCCGGGTCCGCGTCCCGGCGCAGCGGGTCGGGGCCTAGCCGGGCGCGCACCGCGACCACCTCCGGCCCCGGCATCAGCTCGCATGAGGTCGGCCCGCGCAGATCCACCCAGTGCCCGTCCGCGAGCAGCCGGAGCCGGAGCGCGCCGCGCGGCTCCGGCGCCGGCAGCGTCCCGGTGCTGAACTTCCCGTACAGGCCGAGGTGGACGTGCAGCCAGACGTCGCCGTAGCGGTGGAAGAGGTGCTTGCCGTATGCGTCGGTGCGCTCCAGCACCCGCCCGTCGATGCGGGCGGCGCCGTCGGCGAACCGGCCCTGCGGGCTGGACGCGCGCACCAGGCGCCCGCCGAGCAGCCGGTTGTGCTCCCGGGCGAGCCGGTGGATCGTGTGGCCCTCAGGCACGGTGGACGTCTCTCCCCGGAAAGGTGACGGCTGTGACGGCAGAGCCCGCCCCGCGCCGGCACCGCCGGCGCGAGCGACGCCGCGGCGCCCGGACCGAACCCGCCCGGACCGAACCCGCCCGGACCGAACCCGCCCGGACCGAACCCGCCCGGACCGAACCCGCCCGGACCGAACCCGCCCGGACGGAGCCCGCAGGAGCCGAGCCTGGCGGGGCGGACCTGGCGCCGGCCGACGCCGACCGGGCGTCAGCCGAGTATGCCGGGCCGGAGGCCGCGGCGCCCGGCGAGGGTCCGCCGGCCGGCAAGGACCGGCCGGGGCGGCGGTTCGGGCGGCGGCCGGCCCGGGGCGCCCGCAGATGGGGTACGGCCGACGACGTCGCCGCGCCGCCGGCCGACAGCGACCGACCGGTGGCGGAGGCCGGCGGGGCCGTCCGGACGAAGGGGCGGCCGGTGCGACGGTCGGACCTCGAGCGGGGGCTGCGCGGCATCGTCGGCTCCGGGCCGTCCCAGGTCGGCCTGCTCGGCGCGATGCGGGCGCGCGACGCGGCCCGGCCGACGGAGGAGGACATGGCCGCGGCCGAGCGGGATCTGGCGATCGTCCGCCGGTACTACGTGCCGCCGGACCCGGACCCCCGCTCGGGCTGAGCCGGACCGGCGCCGGCCGCGGCGGATCGCGGGCCGCCGCCGACCGGGACGGGTCGGCCGGTCAGGACGGAGTGCGGCGGCGTGTCGCCCGCCGCTCGCCGTGATCACGTTCACCAACCGGAGGACCAGAATCCGCCACCGAACCGGGCCGGAGCCGGTCGCCCGCTTGGTGAACCTGACCACCGGCCGGCAGCCGGCCCCCGGCCGCCCGCTTGGTGAACCTGATCGCCGCCCGGCAGCCAGCCGGCCCCCGGTCGCCGGTTGGTGAACCTGATCATCGGCCGGCACCGGCCAGCACCCGACCGCCCCGGGCGGCGGACCCACCCCGGCAGCGCCGGGTCAGACCGGGGTGGCGGGCGGGCGGCCGGTCCGGGCCTCGTAGTCGGCGAGCAGGCGGAGGCGGCGGGCGTGCCGCTCGCCACCGGTGAACCCGGTGGCGAGGAAGACGTCGACGAGGCCCGCCGCCTCGTCCGGGGTGTGCATCCGCGCGCCGATCGACACGACGTGCGCGTCGTTGTGCTCGCGGGCCAGCCGGGCGGTCTCCTCGCTCCAGGCCAGCGCGGCCCGAACCCCGGGCACCTTGTTCGCCGCGATCTGCTCGCCGTTGCCGGACCCTCCGATCACCACACCCAGGCTGCCCGGGTCGGCGATGACCCGCTCGCCGGTCGCGAAGCAGTACGGCGGGTAGTCGTCCTCCGGGTCGTAAGCCGTCGGCCCGCAGTCGACGGTCTCGTGCCCGGCAGCGGCCAGGTGCTCCAGGAGATGGGTCTTGAGCTCGAAGCCGGCGTGGTCGGAGCCGAGGTAGACGCGCATGCCCGGCAGTGTGGCAGCGCTCGGCGCGGAGGGGTGCGCCGGTGGCCCGGTCGGTGCGGAGGCAACCGACCACCGGCACGGCGTCCGGGCCGCCTGTCCGGGACTGCCGCATGGTGGCGAGGATCACCGCGGTGGACGTTGGATCGGCCCGCTCCGGCAGCGCAGGGTGGTGCAGGTGCACCCCGAGCTGTCCTTCCGTCGGCTGGACCCGCGCGCGGCCCAGGCCGAGCGGACCGCGCGGGACCCGGCAGCGGCTCCGCGCCCGGACCGGCCCGTACGAGGGGGGCGACCGCGCCGAGCTGGGGCCGGTGCCGCTGGACGACGCGCTGGGCGTGGCGTGGTCGCCGTGCCGGTACCGGACCGGGACCGGGGAGGTCCTCGGCGGCGAGCGGGCCGCCCGCAGCCTGCGGGTGGAGATCCGGCGGTGAGCAGCCCGGCGTACCGCTGGGTGATCCTCGCGGTCGGCGTCGCCGCCCAGGCCGCCTTCTCCGCCGTGTCGACCGGGCTGCCCTCGCTGGCACCGGCGCTGCGCGCGCACTACGACCTGTCGATCCCGGAGGTCGGCGTCGCGCTCGCCGCGGTCGGTGCCGGGATGATCCTCACGATGCTCGCCTGGGGCGCGCTGGCGGACCGGATCGGCGAGCGGCTGGTGATGTCCGTCGGGCTCGCCGGCGCCGCCGCCGCCATGCTCGCCGCCGCCCGCGCCGGCGGGTCGGGCCAGCTGGTCGCAACCCTCTCGGTGGCCGGCTGCTTCGGCGCGAGCGTCAACGCGGCCAGCGGGCGCGCGGTGGCCGGCTGGTTCCCGCCGTCCGAGCGGGGGCTGGCGATGGGGGTCCGGCAGAGCGCGCTGCCGCTGGGCGGCGCGCTCGCCGCGGCCACGCTGCCGTCGATCGCCGGTGCCGAGGACGCGCCGAGGGCGCTCGCCGTGCTGGCCGGCGTCTGCGCGGTGGGTGCGATGACCGCTGCGGCCGGGATGCGCGATCCGGCGCCGCCACCCGCAGCCGCCGGGCCGGCCACCGGCCCGCACCCGATCCGGGACGCCCGCATCTGGCGGCTGACCGCGGCCAGCTTCGCGCTGGTCGTCCCGCAGCTCGCGCTGCTCAGCTTCGTCGCGCTCTACCTGCACGACCAGCGCGGGCTCTCCCCGGTCGCGGCCGGCGCGGTACTGGCCGGCGCGCAGGTCGCCGGTGTCGCCGGCCGGGTGGCGGTGGGCCTCGGGTCGGACCGGCTGGGCATCCGGCTGCGGCTGCTCCGGACGCTGGTCACCGCGCTCGCCGCGGCGCTGGTCATCGGCGTGCTGCTGCTGCACGCACCGGTGGCGGTCACGGTGGCCGGCCTCGCGCTGGCCATCGTGCTCGCGCTCAGCTGGAACGGGCTGGCCTTCCTCACCGTGGCCGAGACGGCAGCGCCGAGCCGGCGGGGGGTGGCGCTCGGCCTGCAGAACACCGCGGTCGTGATCGCCGGCACGCTCGCCCCGGTCGGCTTCGGGCTCACCGTCGCCGGGGCCGGCTGGACCGCGGCCTTCGCGCTGCTGCCGCTGCTGCCGCTGCTGGCGCTCGCCGTGCTGGCCCCGCTGGTGCGGGCGGAGCGGGCACCGGCCGCGCGCTAGCTGTTCTGCCCGGAGAGGTCGGGCACCCGGGTCGCCTCGCTGACGGTGTCGACCGACCGCCGGAGGCGCTCCAGCAGGTCCGCGAGCATCGAGCGCTCGTCGCGGGTCAGGCCGTGCATCAACCGGTCCAGGTACCGCCGGTGACCGGGCAGGAAACCGGCGAGGAACTCCTGCCCGGCGGGGGTCTTGGTGATCAGGTAGGACCTCCGGTCGAACGGGTTGATCTGCCGCTCAACCAGCGACCGCCGGGTGAGCCCGTCGACGACGCCGGTGAGGTTGGCCGGCCGCATCGAGACCGCCTGCCCCAGCTCACCCATGGTCAGCGGCCGGTCCGTGCGGTGCAGGACGGTGAGGATGTTGAGCTGGCTGACGGTCAGGCCGAGCGGCGCCAGCTCAGCCGCCTCGGCCCGGTCGAGGGCGGTCATCGCCCGGTGGACGGTCAGCGTGAGGGCGAGTACGGCGGGGTCGTCCACCCCGTGCTCCTGCGCGGCGCGAGCGACCTGCCACTCGACCGTCGAATGGGCGTCCTCCATCGACATTCCGCACGATCCCTTCCGCTCTGCGCCCGTGTGGCCAGATTTGCGGGTGACAGACTATGCGCTGGTCGATCACCGGAGGAGATCCTGTGCCGCTCGTCGAAGTCACCCTGGTCGAAGGCCGCACCCCGGAGCAGCTGCGCACGCTGATCAGCAAGCTCACGGACGCGGTGGAGGCCGCGGTGGCGGCGCCGCGGGCGAACATCCGGGTGGTGCTGCGGGAGGTGCCGGCGACCCACTGGGCGGTCGGCGACGTCACGCTCGCCGAGCGGGCGCACCAGCACCGGAGCCGGCCAGGTGGGTGAGTCCTGGACCGAGGTCGCGGACCGGGTGTACGTCCGGCGCCACCGGTCGATGGACCTCAACGTCGGCCTGGTGGTCGGCGAGGGTGCCTGCCTGGTGGTGGACAGCCGGGAGACGGCGGCGGCCGGACAGGAGCTGACCGAGGCGATCCGGACGGTCACCCCGCACCCGTGGGTGGTGGTCAACAGCCACTTCCACTTCGACCACACGTTCGGCAACAGCGCCTTCCGGCCGGCGGCGATCTGGGGGCACCGGCGGTGCCGGGAGTGGCTGGAGACCGACGGCGAGCGGATGCGCGCCGAGATCGCCGGGCGCTACCGGGCGGCCGGCGGGGACGGCACGGCGGCCGAGATCGAGGCGTCCCCGGTCGACCCGCCGGACCAGCTGGTCGACGACCTGGCCACGCTGACCGTCGGCGGCCGGCCGGTGCACGTCCGCCACCTCGGCCGCGGCCACACCGACAACGACGTGGTCGTCGTGGTCCCGGACGCCGGGCTGCTGCTGGCCGGCGACCTGGTGGAGGAGGGGGCGCCGCCGCAGTTCTCCGACGCCTTCCCGCTGGACTGGCCGGGCACCCTGGACGCGGTGCTCGAGCTGGTCACCGGCCCGGTGGTGCCGGGGCACGGGTCGGTGGTCGACCGGGCGTACGTCGAGGCGCAGCGGGACGAGCTGGCCCGGCTCGCCGAGGTGGCCAGGGCGGCGCACGCCGACGGACGGCCGGCCACCGACGTGGCGCGGGACCTGCGGTACTTCGGCGACTACGCGCAGGATGCGGCCGAACGCGCCTACGCGCAGCTCAGTGCCGGCTAGCCCGGCCGCTCACAGCTGCAGCGACTTGACCTCGAGGAACTCCTCCAGGCCGTACCGGCCGAGCTCCCGACCGGTGCCGGACTGCTTGTAGCCGCCGAACGGCGCGACCGGGTTGAACCGCCCACCGTTCACGTCCACCTGCCCGGTGCGCAGCCGCCGCGCGACCGCGACG
>JBJMII010000116.1:0-11479 GCA_045806925.1 Mycobacteriales bacterium | reverse complement strand
GGGCAGCCGCACGGCTTTCCAGTCTTCTCTTCGATCCACTTCACCAGTCGTTCGATGCCGAGTCGTCCCGCCGCGGCCTTCATCAGGTCGCCGGCCGGCGGGACGCCGCCGGCGGTGGACCGGTGACCGGCTCGCTGGCGCCGACCCGCCTGCGGGACCTCGCCGGCTACGCGGTCGGCGTCATGCTGCTGGTCTGGCTGGCGCTGCGCCAGTGGTACGGCGAGCTGCCCCGGCTGACCTGGTTCCTGCCGCTGTCCCTGGCGCTGCTCGGGCTGGCGGAGGTGATCGCCGCCGGCCAGTTGCGCGACCGCATCAGGCACCGTCCGGGCGCTCCGCCGGTGCAACCGCTGGTCGCCGCCCGGTCGCTGGCGCTGGCCAAGGCCAGTGCGGTGGTCGGCGCGGTGATGACCGGTGTCTGGGCGGGCCTTCTGGTCTACGCGGTGCCGCGGCTGGACTTCCTGGCAGCGGCGGCGGGCGACGTCCGGACCGGCATCGTCGGGGTGGTCGCGGCACTGTTCCTGGTCGCCGCCGCGCTGTGGCTCGAGTACTGCTGCCGGACCCCGACACCGCCGGACAGCGACAGGCCCGCTAGCCCGGACGGCCCACGCGGGCACTGACCGTCCGTCCCATGTCCACAGCCTCCAGTGGACGGGGGACGTCATGCCATCGGACCGATAGCCTCGACACCGGCCCCCGGTCCTCCCGGGGGCGCCCAGGGTCGAGGAGGTGGGATGGGCCGGCACAGCCGGGAGCGGGAGCAGGGCGGCGGTCCGCCCGCGGTCGACGCCGCCGACGACCACTTCCGCGCGCTGGTCGAGCTCTCCCCGGACGCGGTCTTCGTGATCGTGGACGGCTACCACGCCTTCGCCAACTGGCGCGGCCTGCAGCTGCTCGGCGCCAGCCGGCTGTCCGACCTGCAGACCCGCCCGGCGCTGGACTTCATGGCCGAGGCCAACCGGGTCGAGGCCGAGGAACGGCTGATCCGGATGACCGTGCGCGGCGAGCCGCTGGAATACGTGGAGGAGACGCTGGTCCGTCTCGACGGCGAGCTGGTGCACATCGAGGCGGCCGGCCGGCCGATCCACTTCGACGGCCGGGACGGGGCGCTCGTGGTGGCCCGGGACGTCAGCGGCCGGCGCGGCTCGGAGGCGAAGCTGCGGGCCGCGGAGGAGAAGTTCCGCGCCGCGTTCCAGAACGCGCCGACCGGGATGGCGATCGTCGACCGGGCCGGCATGTTCCTCGACGTCAACACCGCGCTGGCCCGGCTGTTCGGCCGCCGGCTGAACACCCTGCACGGCGACCTGATCTGGCACCACATCCACCCGGACGACTCCGAGCGGGTCCGCGGCGACTTCGACCGGGTGGTGGACGGGCTGGAGGACGACGTCTCCGGCACGTTCCGCTACCGGACCGGGGCCGGTGGCGACGGCTGGGTGCACGCCTCGGTGTCCGCGCTGGTCGGCCAGAAGTCGTACATCGTGCATCTGGTCGACGTGACCCAGCAGAAGAACACGGAGTACGACCTGCACCGCAAGGCGACCCACGACCTGCTCACCGGGCTGCCCAACCGCGGGCTGGTGCTGCACCAGCTGGGCGCCGCGCTGCGCTCGCTGCGTCAGGAGCCCGGCCAGGTGCACGCGCTGTTCGTCGACCTGGACGGCTTCAAGCAGGTCAACGACGAGCACGGGCACGCGGTCGGGGACCGGGTGCTGCGGGCGGCGGCGGAGCGGATGCGTGGCGCGCTGCGGCCGACGGACACCATCGGCCGGATCGGCGGCGACGAGTTCGTGGTGATCCTCAAGAGCCTGCCGCAGGAGGTGCCGGCGGAGGAGATCGCGCACCGGCTGGCTCACGCGGTCGCCGCGCCGGTCGCCTTCTCCGACGGCATCGTCACCGTGCGGGCCAGCATCGGCCAGGCGTCCACCGACGACCCGGACTTCCCGGCCGCCCGGCTGCTCGGTGCGGCCGACGCGAACATGTACAAGGTGAAGCAGGCGACCCGCAACGCGGAGGCGTACGTGCCGCGCCAGGCATCGCCGGCGCTGCGCGCGGTCAAGTAGCCGACGAGCGGGCAGAGCCGCTGCGGCACTGTCGGACCCTCGTGGTTGGCTGTCCCGGTGCCAGCGACGGTCCGGGCCCGAGCCGCGCTGCTGCTCGTGCTCGCGCTGCTGGCGACCGGCTGCGACCGGGGCCGGCCGGAGCCGGTGGGCAAGGGCGTGCTGACGGTCGGGGCCGGCCCGCGGCTGGAGTCCCAGGTCATCGCGAGGATGTATGCGCTGGCCCTGAACAAGGCCGGGTACCGGGTGACCGGGCAGTTCGACGTGCAGACCCGCGCCGCGTACCTGCCGGCGCTGCAGCGCGGCGAGCTGGACCTGGTCCCGGACTACCTGTCCGGGCTGACCGGCTACCTGGACGCCGCCGCGCACGGCGCCGCGGCGGCCCGGCGCCCGCTGGCCAGCGGCGACGTGGACCGCACGCTGCGCGCGCTGCGCGGCCAGCTCGCCGGTCGACCGCTCGCCGTCGGTCCGCCCGCGAAGGCGACGGACCAGGTGGCGTACGCGGTGACCAAGCGGCTGGCCGACCAGCAGCAGCTGACCAGCATGGCCGACCTGGCCAGGCTCAACGGGCAGCTCGTGCTCGGCGGGCCGGCCGACTGCGGGACGGTCCGGTACTGCCTGCCCGGCCTGCAGGCGGTCTACGGGCTGCGGTTCAAGGAGGTCCGGGCCCTGGGTGAGGTGTCCAGCCGGCCGGTCTTCGCCGCCCTGCAGGAGGGCAAGGTCGACGTCGGCGCGGTCCGCTCGTCGGCCGGCGGGGTCGCCGCGGCCAGCCTGGTGGTGCTGCGGGACGACCGGCGGCTGCAGCAGGCGGAGAACATCGTCCCGCTCTACCGGGACAGCGTGCCGCCGGATGCCCGCGCCGTGGTCGAGGGGGTCAACCGGGCGCTGACCACGGAGAAGCTGCAGGAGCTGAACAAGCGGGTGGAGATGGACGGGCAGGACCCGGGCAGCCTGGCCAAGCGGTTCCTGCAGGACGCGCGCCTGTTGTGAGCACTTCCGGCGCCCGGGTGCGCTCGCCCGACCCGGAAGGCATCCGGCCCTCTCGGTGCGCGGCGGCGCTGCCCTAGGGTGGCGCAATGGCGCGCACCCGCTCCGGCACCGGCGGCGGTGCGGCGCGCGGCCTGGTGCTCGCGCTGGCGGTGCTGCTCGCCGGCGCGGCGACCGTCGCGGTGTTGCAGAGCGGGGACGCGCAGACCCTCCGGCTGGCGGTGATCGGCGCGCTGTGGGCCTTCGTGCTGGCCGCGCTGGCGGCGCCGCGGCGGCGGGTCGCGGCCGACGCCGAGGAGGCCGGGGGGTCCGGGCCGGGCAAGGACGGGCCGGGCAAGGAGATGGAGCTGCGCCGGACGTACGAGATCGAGCTGGAGCGGGAGGTCGCCGCCCGCCGGGAGTACGAGCTGCAGCTGGAGGTCTACCTCCGCCGCGAGCTGGAGCGCGGGCTGGTCGAGGACGTGCACGCGCTGCGCGACGAGGTCGAGCGGCTGCGCGGCGAGGTGATCGAGCGGCTGGACGGCGAGCTGCGGATGGAGCGGATCGAGACCACCCGGCTGATCGGCGGCAGCCTGCGGGCGCTGCAGGACGAGGCGCGCCGGCTCGGGCTGGGCCTGCAGGTGCCGGGCGGGCCGGCCTTCGGCCCGGGTGAGCCCGCCGAGCTGCCGGGCGGGCCGGCCTTCGGCCCGGGTGAGCCCGCCGAGCTGCCGGGCGGCTACCCGGCCGACACCGGACCGGGGCCGGACCCGCCGCCGGGCGCCGGCGCAGCGGTCGCCGCAGACCCGTCGTCCCCGGGTTCCGCGCCGTACGGCAGCTCCTACGGTTCCCCGTCCGGCGCCGCCACCCCGTCCACCGCCCGGTACCGCGGCTCGCCGTCCTACGACCCGTCCTCGGGCCCGCCGCCCTACGACCCGTCGCCGGCCTCCTCGCCGTACCCGTCGCACGCGGTCCCCGGCGCCCTCCCGTCCGCCCCGCCCGACCTCCCGACGGACGCCGTGCCAGCGGCGCCGCCGGCCGAGGACGAGCGCCGCCGGAGCCCGGGGTCCGGCGGGCCCGGTCCGGCGCCACCCGGCCCGCGGACGCCGTCCGCGGGTGGGACGGACCGGCCGCGGCGCCGGCGTCACCGGGACGAGGGCGAGAACAACGAGGTGCTGTCCCGGCTGCTCGGCCGCTGAGGCGGGCCGGCCGCTCGGGGCGGGCGGGCCGCTCGGGGCGGGCGGGTCGCTCGGGGCGGGCGGGCCGCTCGGGGCGGACCGGCGCGGGGCTCGACTATCCTTCCGCTTGTGAGTTCCGCGGCCGATGCGACGCTGGTCTTCTCCGGCGTCGGACGCACCTTCCCGGACGGCACGGAGGCGCTGCGCGGGGTCGACCTCAGCGTCGACCGCGGCGAGTTCGTGTCCGTGGTGGGTCCTTCCGGCTGTGGCAAGAGCACCCTGCTGCGGCTGGCCTCCGGGCTCGACAACGCAACCGCCGGCGCCGTGACCGTCCGCACCGACCGGGTCGGTTACGTCTTCCAGGACCCGACCCTGCTGCCCTGGCGCACCGTGCGGCGGAACGTCGAGCTGCTGGCCGAGCTGGAGAAGGTGCCGCGTCCGGAGCGGCAACGCCGGGTGGCCGAGGCGATCGACCTGGTCGGCCTGGACGGTTTCGAGAAGCACCGGCCGCGCGCGCTGTCCGGCGGCATGCGGATGCGGGTCTCGCTGGCCCGCTCGCTGGTGCTCGAGCCGGACGTCTTCCTCTTCGACGAGCCGTTCGGCGCGCTGGACGAGATGACCCGCGAGCGGCTCAACGACGAGTTGCTGCAGCTGTTCGCGCGGCGCCGCTTCGCCGCGTTGTTCGTCACCCACTCGGTGGCGGAGGCGGTCTTCCTCTCCACCCGGGTGGTGGTGATGTCGCCGCGGCCGGGCCACTTGATCGGCGACGTGGCGGTGCCGTTCGGTTACCCGCGGCAGGCCGAGCTGCGTTACTCCGAGGAGTTCGGGAAGGTGGCCGGAGCCGTGCACGACCTGCTTCGCGACCTCCCCAGGTCATCGGCGCCGCTTCCTGTCGGAGAGTAGACGTTATCCCCCTGTTCGCTACGCACCGTCGTTGACCTGGGTAGTCCCTGAACCGGACGGAGAATGGTGCAGTAGGGTTCACGCGCGCGGGGGGCTACGGACGGACGACCGCGGCGGCGAGCGTGACCACGGCTGCTGCGGCCGGCACCTTGGGTCGAGGTCCGGGAGGCAATGCGGCATGACCGTAAGTACCACCCCGCCAGAGGTGTCCAGCTGGCCGGCGGTGACTGCGCCGTCCCTGGCGCGCGATCGGCGCCGGCGGCGGCTCCCGGTGTCGGCCTGGCTGGGGCCGATCGCGACGTTCCTGTGTTTCCTCGGCCTGTGGTACCTGGTCAGCGAGGTCCTGCTGGCCGAGGACCAGCGGTTCCTGCTGCCGCCGCCGCACGAGGTGGTGCGTGAGTCGTTCTTCGATCCCTACAACCGGGCCGATCTGCTGCGGGCGCTGGGCCTGTCCACCACCGTCGCGACGGTTGGGCTCGCCATCGCGATCGCCATCGGGATGACCGTCGCGATCGTGATGAGCCAGGCGCGCTGGGTCGAGCGCTCCCTCTACCCGTACGCCGTGATTCTGCAGTGCATCCCCATCCTCGCCCTGGTGCCGGTCATCGGCTTCTGGTTCGAGTTCGGCTTCGCCAGCCGGGTCATCGTCTGCGTGCTCATCGCCCTGTTCCCGATCATCAGCAACACGCTCTTCGGCCTGCGTTCGGTGGACGATGCCCATCGGGACCTGTTCCGGATGCATCGCGCCGGTCGGCTGACGGCGCTGCGGAGGCTGGAGCTGCCGGCCGCGCTGCCGGCGATCTTCGCCGGGTTGCGGATCTCGGCAGGGCTGGCGGTCATCGGCGCCATCGTGGGGGACTTCTTCTTCAAGCAGGGTGACCCGGGGCTCGGGTTCCTCATCGACCTCTACCGGGCCAGGTTGCAGACGCCGCAGATGTTCGGGGCGGTGATCCTGGCGTCGCTGCTCGGCGTGGCGGTCTTCTGGCTGTTCGGGTTGGTCTCCCGCGCCGCGGTCGGCAAGTGGCACGAGTCGGCGCAGTACCGGAGCACGTCGTGACCCTGAGGGGGGCGCGGCGATCGGAACCTCTGCTGCTGCGGAACGTGACCCACCCGGATGGCGGCCTCCGGGACATCAGGCTCGCCGACGGCCTGGTCGAGCGCATCGCGGAGCCGGGCGTGCTGCCGGCCGGGGACGAGAGCGCCGACCTGACCGGCTTCCTCGTGCTCCCCGCGCCGGCCGAGCCGCACGCCCATTATGACACAGCGTTGACCGCAACCCGCGCGCCCAACCCGGGCGGGACCCTGGTGGGCGCGGTCGACGCCTGGCGCACCGTGGCGTCCACCGCGACGCACCACGACTACGTGCGGCGCGCGACCGAGGTGGCCCTGATGGCGCTGGCGAACGGCGCGACGTCCATCAGGACCCACGTCGGGATCTACCCGGAGGTCGGCCTGCGCGCGGTCGAGGCTCTCCTGGAGGTGCGCGAGCAGCTCAGCGAGTGGGTGGACCTCCAACTGGTCGCGCTCACGGTCGAGCTCACCACCCCGGACGGAAAGCAGGTGGAAGGCCTGCTGCGGGAAGCGCTCGGCATGGGCGTGGACGTGGTCGGCGGGTGCCCGCACCTCGACCCGGATCCGAAGGCGTGCATCGACGCGTACCTGGACCTCGCCGTCCAGGCCGGCAAGCCGGTCGACCTGCACATGGACGAGCAGCTGGACCCCGGCGTCGACAACCTGCCCTACCTGGCCGGCCAGGTGCGCGAGCGGGGACTGCGGGGCAGGGTCACCGCGAGCCACTGCGTGAGCCTCGGGACCCAACCCCTCGACCATGCCCGGGAGGTCGCCGAGGACCTGGCGGACGCCGGGGTGGCGGTTGTCTCCAACCCGCAGACGAACCTGTACCTCCAGGCGCGTGGCTTGCACACCATGGCGCCACGCGGGCTGACCGCGGTCAGGCCGTTGCTGGCGGCGGGAGCCGTGCTGGCCGGTGGCGGCGACAACGTCCAGGACCCGTTCAACCCGATGGGCCGGGCGGACCCCCTGGAGACCGGATCCTTGCTGGTCACGGCCGGCCACCTGACCAGCGCGGAGGCCTACCACGCGGTCAGTGCCGGGGCGAGGGCCGCCCTGTGCCTTCCCGAGGTGCGGTTGGCGGCCGGCTATCCGGCCGAGATCCTCGCGCTGCGGGCCCGGTCCCTCGACCAGGCGCTGGCGGACCCGACGGATCGGCTGGTGATCCACCAGGGCCGGGTGGTCAGCCGTACGACAGTCACCCGGCGGCGCCCGCAACCGCCGTCGGCATGATCGTGATCGCACCACCTATCCTCCCGCGAAAGGAAGTATGGATGCACCAGAGAATGCGTCTGCTCGGTGGCGTGGCCGCGGTGGTCATCGCGCTGCCGCTGAGCGCGTGCAGTGACGACAGCGGCGGGGGATCGCAGGCCGCGCCGTCGCAGCAGGCGGCGGCGGGCGGAGCGCAGGACCTCCGGGGTGTCTGCCCGGAGACCGTCGTCGTCCAGAAGGACTGGCAACCGGAGTCGGAGCACGGTGTCCTCTACAACCTGGTGGGCCCGGGCTACAAGCTCGACACCGAGAAGAAGAAGCTCACCGGTCCGCTGGTCAGTGAGGGCGTGGACACGGGCGTCAAGATCGAGATCCGCACTGGCGGCCCGGCGGTGGGCTTCCAGCCGGTGCCGGCCCTGATGTACACCGACAAGGCGATCCACCTCGGCTTCGTCGCGACCGACGAGGCGATTCAATACTCGCTCAAGCAGCCCACGACCTCGGTCATGGCGCCGCTGGAGATCAGCCCGCTCGCGATCATGTGGGACAAGGGAACGCACCCGGAGTTCAACAACATCGCCGACGTCGGCCAGACCGACACCAAGGTGCTGTACACCAAGGGCCTTGCCTATATGGACTACCTGGTCGGCTCCGGCATCCTGCGGGCGAGCCAGCTCGACGGTTCCTACACCGGCGCGCCGGACCTCTTCATCGCGAACCGGGGCAAGGCGGCGCTGCAGGGATTCATCACCTCCGAGCCCTACATCTACGAGAAGGAGATCAAGGCCTGGGGCAAGCCGCTGGACGGGCAGCTCGTCAACGACACCGGCTACCCGTCGTACTTCGACACCATGGCGATCCGCTCCGGGGACAAGGACAAGCTGGCTCCCTGCCTCAAGAAGCTCGTCCCGATCCTGCAGAAGTCGGAGGTCGGCTTCCTGAAGAACCCGGATCCGGCGATCAAGATCATCCTGGACGCGGTGAAGAAGTACAACACCGGCTGGCAGTACTCGGAGGGCCTCGCGAAGTTCTCCGTGGAGCAGATGGTGAAGCAGGGGATCGTCAGCAACGGCGCCGACAAGACGGTGGGCGACTTCAACGTCGAGCGGCTGCAGCGGATGATCAACATCACGAAGCCGATCTTCGCGAGTCAGCACAAGCCGGTGAAGGACGGTCTGCGGCCGGAGGACGTTGCCACCAACGAGTTCATCGACCGCTCCATCGGGCTGGGGGGCAGCGGTAGCTGACCCCGGGTCGGCGGCAGCAGGCTGGCCGTCGACCGGCCGTACCCGGCCCGTCCGACCTCCGTCAGGAGCCGCGGCTCCTGACGGAGGTACGGTGCCGGCACGGCATCGAGCCGGCCTGGGGCGGTTGCCGGCGCACCGAGCGGCCGCGGCGCTCACCCAGCTCAGGAGGCATCACCCTGTCCACCGACCGGTTTGATCGGGCCGAGGACCGGACGGTACGTCCGCCGCCCTCACCCGCCCGCGCTGCCGCCGTGCCGGGCGGCCCGACGGACGCGGCCGCCTGGCTGGTCCGGGCCCGGCACGTGCTCACCTCCGGACCGGCCGGCCACGTCCGGGACGGGGCCGTCGCCGTACGCGGCGACCGCGTCGTCGCGGTAGGTCCCTACCGTGAGCTGCGGCGTGACCTGCCGCAGGCGGACGTGATCGGCGACGGCACCGGCATCCTGACCCCCGGCTTCGTCAGCTGCCACGGGCACTTCTCCGAGGGCCTGATCACGGGCATCGGCGAGACGCACACCCTCTGGGAGTGGATCGTCAAGATCATCGGTCCGGTGCAGCCGCACCTGACCCGGGAGATCGCCCAGGTCGGCACCCTGCTCAAGGGTGCCGAGATGGCCCTGTCCGGGGTGACCAGCACGGCCGACATGTACTGCCACGCGCCGGGGCCGGCGCCGTCCGTCCCCGGGGTGGTCGAGGCCCTGGACCGGATCGGCCTGCGCGGCGACGTCTCCTACGGCGCGCAGGACACCAGCAACCCGCGCTCGCTGGAGCGCGTGCTGGCCGAGCACGAGGCGCTCGCCGGCGCCGCGGCCCGGTCCCGCCGAACCCGCTACCGGGTCGGGCTGGCGACCGTCCCGATGTCGTCCGACGAGCTGATCCACGCCACCGTCAAGCTGCTGGCGGACACCCCGCGCCTGCACGTGCACCTGCACGAGGTGCGCGAGGAGGTCACCCACTCCCGGACGACCCGGGGGATGAGCTCGATCGAGTATGCCGCCCGAGCCGGGCTGCTGGACGCCCAGGTGGTCGCCGCGCACTGCGTCTGGCTCGACGAGACCGACATCTCGTTGCTGCGGAGTCACCGGGTGGCGGTGGCGCACAACCCGGTCTCCAACATGATCCTGGCCTCCGGGGTCTGCCCGGTGCGGCGGCTGCGACGCGACGGCGTGTCCGTCGGGCTCGGTCTCGACGGCCCGGCCAGCAATGACAGCCAGGACATGATCGAGACGATGAAGCTGGCCGCGCTGCTGCAGAAGGTGCACCACCTGCAGGCGACCGCGATGACCGCGCCCGAGGTGCTGGAGATGGCGACCATCGAGGGGGCCCGGGCGCTCGGCCTGGACGACCAGGTCGGCAGCCTGGAGCCGGGCAAGGCGGCGGACCTGGTGCTCTTCAGCGAGCAGAGCCCCTCGCTGGGCAACATCCACGACCCGTACCAGGAGCTGGTCTACTGCGCCTCGGTGCGCGACGTCGACCGGGTCTGGGTGGCCGGTGAGCCGGTGGTCGCCGGCGGCCGGGTGCTGGGGGTGGACCTGGCCGAGCTGCTGCCGCACGCCCGGGAGCTGGCGGTCAAGCTGGCCGTGGACGCAGGCTTGGACTCGGAGCTCGCCGGCGCCGCGGAGGCCATCGGGGAGCCCTGACCCGATCCCGCCGGAGGAGCCGTGACGATCAGCCTGCCGGACAGCGACGCGGTGGCCGAGGGCGGCTACGTGCCGGTCGTCAGCCTCGCCGGGCTGGACGACCCGGCGCACCGGGCGGCCGTCGCCGGACAGCTCGGGGACGCGCTTCGCCGCAGCGGCTTCTACGTCGCGGTCGACCACATCGTGCCGCTGCCGGTCTTCGACCGGCTCAGCGCCGCCGCGCTGGAGTTCTTCCACCGGCCGGAGGAGCAGAAGGCCCGGTACTCGCCCGACGCGGGGGACGCCACCCGGCGCGGCTTCACCTCCCGGTACCGCGCGGCGCAGGGCATCGGCGTGCACACCGACGAGGACGCGGCGGAGGCGTGGGCGCTCAACCCGTACGACGAGGGGCTGGGCTGGCGGGACCTGTCCGGGCTCGGCGCGACGTACCGGGCCGCTTTCGTGCACCCGAACAAGATCCCGGACACCGCCGGCTTCCGGGCCGCCGTGCTGGCCTATTTCGCGGCGATGGAGAGCCAGATCCTCACCCTGCTCGCGCTGCACGCGCTCGACCTGGGGCTGGAGCCGGACCACTTCGCCCGGCTGTGCACCGGCGCGATGACCAATCTGGTGGTCAACCACTACCCGCCGCGGCGCGCGGACCCGCTGCCGGACCAGAGCTGCCTCGGCCCGCACACCGACCTCGGCATCATGACCGGGCTGCTGCACTCCGGGCAGCGCGGCCTGCAGGTGGTCGACCGGGAGAACCCGACGGCCTGGGTCCCGGTGCCCACCGTGCCCGGCGGCCTGGTGGTCAACGCCGGCGACCTGCTGGTGCTGGCGTCGGGCGGCCGCTACCGGTCCGCGCTGCACCGGGTGGTGTGCGCGGAGCGGGCGGAGCGGATCTCGGTGCCGGTCTTCGTGCAGCCCGCGCCGCAGACCACCGTCGGCCCGGCGCTGCCGCCGGTGCCCGGTGCCACCGGGATGGCGCCGGTCCGGTTCGGCGACTACTTCGCCGAGCGGATCGGGATGATGTACGCCGAGCCGGAGCACTGAGTTGCCCGGCCGCAGCACGACCGCTCGCACCGGCCGGCCGGCCGCCGAGCCCACCGCCGTGCCCGCGCAGGCCACCCCGGTCCCGGCCGGCAGCCCGGCGCCGGTCGGCCGGCGGCGGCCGAGCCGGCCCGGGCGGGGGTGGCGGCCACCGGGCCGGCGGCACGGGCCGCGGG
>JBJMII010000115.1:0-20655 GCA_045806925.1 Mycobacteriales bacterium | reverse complement strand
CGGCCGGAAGTGCTGTCCACTTCGGACGCCCGGCGGCTGCTGGACCGGCTGGTGGCGGTCCTCGAGGCGATGGCGGCGGGCTTCGACCGGCCGGTCGCCGGCATCGACGTGCTCACCCCGGCCGAGCACCGGCAGGTCCGGGCCGCCGGGACGGCGACCGCGACGGCCGCGGGGACGGCGACAACGGCGGGGGCGGGGACGGCGGCGGGCGAGGCGGCCGGGGCGACGCTGCCCGGGCTCTTCGCCGCGCAGGTGCGGCGGCACGCCGACCGGACCGCGGTCAGCTGCGGCGGCAGCCAGCTGACCTACCGTGAGCTGGACGAGCGCGCGGCCCGGCTGGCCGGCTCGCTGGCCGCCCGCGGCGTCGGGCCGGAGCGCTTCGTGCTCCTGCTGCTGCCGCGCTCGATCGAGCTGGTCGTCGCCGTGCTCGCGGTCGCCAGGGCCGGCGGCGGGTACGTGCCGGTGGACCCCGGCGCCCCGCCCGACCGGGTCCGCTGGCAGCTCGACGACCTGGCGCCGACCGTGGTGGTGACCACCGCCGAGCTCGCCGACCGGCTGCCGGCCGGCACGGACGCGCTGCTCGTCGGGGGTCCGGGCGAGCCGCCGCCGGCGGAGCCCGCGCTCGACCCGCAGCACCCGGCGTACGTCATCTACACCTCGGGCTCCACCGGCCGGCCGAAGGGCGTCGTCGTCAGCCACGCGAACGTGGCCCGGCTCCTCGCCGGCAGCCGGCGGCTGTTCGGCTTCGGGCCGGACGACGTGTGGACGCTCTTCCACTCCGCCGCCTTCGACTTCTCGGTCTGGGAGCTGTGGGGCGCGCTGCTGCACGGCGGCCGGCTGGTCGTCGTCCCGTCCGAGGTGAGCCGGTCGCCGGCCGAGTTCCGGGCGCTGCTCGCGGCCGAGCGGGTCACCGTGCTGAACCAGACCCCGTCCGCCTTCGACCAGCTGGCCGAGGCGGACCGGGACGCCGGCGGCGAGCTGGCGCTGCGGACCGTCGTCTTCGGCGGCGAGGCGCTGGAGCCGCGCCGGCTGGCCGGCTGGCTGGACCGGCACCCGGACGTCGCGCTGGTGAACATGTACGGGATCACCGAGACCACCGTGCACGTCACCCACCTGGCCCTGGACCGGTCCACCGTGGACCGGACGGACAGCCCGATCGGTGCGCCGCTGCCGGACCTGCGGACCCACCTGCTGGACGGCTGGCTGCGGCCGGTGCCGCCGGGCGTCCCGGGCGAGCTGTACGTCGCCGGGCCCGGGCTGGCCCGCGGCTACCTGCGCCGGGCGGCGCTCACCGCGGAGCGCTTCGTGGCCTGCCCGTCCGGCCCGGCCGGCGCCCGGATGTACCGCACCGGTGACCGGGCCCGCCGGGCTGCCGACGGCACGCTGGTCTACCTGGGCCGCACCGACGACCAGGTCAAGCTGCGCGGCTTCCGGATCGAGCCGGGCGAGGTCGAGTCCGTCCTGGACTCCCACCCCGAGGTGGCCCGCACCGTGGTGGCGCTGCGCGGCGACGGCGACGCTGCCCGGCTCACCGCGTACGTCGTGCCGGTGCCGGGGAGCCGCCCGGACCCGGCGGAGCTGCGCGCGCACGCGGCGCGCCGGCTGCCGGACCACATGCTGCCGGCCGCGTGGGTGCTGCTGGACCAGCTGCCGCTGACCGCGAACGGCAAGCTGGACCGGGCGGCGCTGCCGGCCGGCGGCGCCGTCGCCGAGCGACCCGGGCGCGCGCCGCGCTCGCCGCGCGAGGAGCTGCTGTGCGAGCTGTTCGCGGACGTGCTCGGGCTCTCCCGGGTCGGGGTGGACGACAGCTTCTTCGACCTCGGCGGGCACTCGCTGCTGGCCACCCGGCTGGTGGGCCGGGTGCGGTCGGTATTCGGCGTCGAGGTGCCGGTGCGCAGCCTCTTCGAGGCACCGACGGTGGCGCGCTGGGCGGAGCGGCTGGACGCCGGCGCCGCGCCGCGGCCGCCGGTGCGGGCGGCGGCCCGGCCGCCGGTCCTGCCGCTGTCGGCGGCCCAGCGGCGGCTGTGGTTCCTGGACCGGCTGGACGGCTCCGGCGGGACGTACAACATCGCCTTCGGGCTGCGGCTGCGCGGGCGGCTGGACCGGGCCGCGCTGCAGGCGGCGCTGCAGGACCTGGTGGGCCGGCACGAGAGCCTGCGCACCGTCTTCCCGGACCGGGACGGGGTGCCCCGGCAGGAGGTGCGGACCGCGGTCCGGGTCGAGCTGCCCGTCGACCGGCCCCCCGACCTGGCCGGGGCGGTCGCGGCCGAGGTGGGCCGCGGCTTCGACCTCACCGCCGAGATCCCGCTGCGGGCCAGGCTCTTCGCGACCGGCGACGAGCACGTGCTGCTGCTCGTGCTGCACCACATCGCCGCCGACGGCGCGTCGATCGAGCCGCTCGGCCGCGACCTGGCCACGGCGTACGCGGCCCGGCGGGACGGGCGGGTGCCGGACTGGCCGCCGCTGCCGGTGCAGTACGCCGACTACGTGCTCTGGCAGCGGGAGCTGCTGCACGGCGGCGTCGGCGACCGGCAGCTCGGCTGCTGGGCGCGGGCGCTGGCCGGGCTGCCCGAGCAGCTCGAGCTGCCCGCGGACCGGCCCCGGCCGGCGGTGGCCAGCCACCGGGGCGGCGCCGTGCACTTCCGCTGGGAGCCCGGCCTGCATGCCGACGTGCTGCGGCTGGCCCGCCGGACCCGCTCGACCGTCTTCATGGTGGCGCAGGCGGCGCTGGCGGCGTTGCTGACCCGGCTCGGCGCCGGCACCGACGTGCCGATCGGCACGGTCACCGCCGGCCGCGCCGACGAGGCGCTGGACGACCTGGTCGGCTGCTTCCTCAACACGCTGGTGCTGCGCACCGACACCGGCGGCGACCCCACCTTCGGCGAGCTGCTGGCCCGGGTCCGCGGGACCGACCTGGCCGCGTACGACGCCTCGGACCTGCCCTTCGAGCAGCTGGTGGAGGCGCTGAACCCGGTCCGGTCGCTGACCCGGCACCCGCTCTTCCAGGTCATGCTGCTGGTGCAGGACGGCTCCGGCGGGGTGCCGGAGCTGCCGGGTCTCGACGTCAGCCCGTACCGCGTGGACGCGCGGGTGGCCAAGTTCGACCTCGCGGTCCACCTGGCCGAGCGGCGGGGTGACGCGGGGGAGCCGGCCGGGATCGACGGGACCGTGCAGTACAGCGCGGACCTCTTCGACCCGGCCACCGTCGAGCGGCTGGCGGCCCGGCTGACCCGGCTGGTCGCCGCGGCGGTGGCCGAGCCGGAGCTGCCGATCGGCCGGCTGGACCTGCTCGCGGACGCCGAGCGCCGGCAGCTGGCCGCCTGGGGGACCGGCGACCCGGTCGCCCCGGCCACCGTCGTCGACCTCTTCGAAGCCCAGGTCGCGCGCACGCCGGCCGAGCCGGCGCTCGTGCAGGGCGGCACCGTGCTCACGTACGCGGAGCTGGACGCCCGGGTGAACCGGCTGGCCCGGCTGCTGGCCGGGCGCGGTGCCGGCCCGGAGCGCCTGGTCGCGCTGGCGCTGCCCCGCTCGATCGACCTGGTCGCGGCCCAGCTCGCGGTGCTGCGGGCGGCCGCCGCGTACGTCCCGGTCGACCCGGCCTACCCGGCCGGCCGGATCGCCTTCCTGCTCCGGGACGCGGCGCCGGCGCTGCTGCTCGGCACCCGGGAGACGGTCGCCGGACTGCCGCTCGGGAGCACGGACGCGCTGTGCCTGGACGACCCGGAGACCGCGGCCGCGCTGGCCGCGCTGCCGGCGACCCCGCCGGCGACGCGGCCGGAGCCGGCACACCCGGCGTACGTCATCTACACCTCCGGTTCGACCGGCACGCCGAAGGGCGTGCTGGTCACGCACGCCGGCGCCGCCGGCCTGCGGGCCACGCTGGTGCAGCGCTGCGCGGTGGGACCCGGCGCGCGGGTGCTGCAGTTCGCCTCGGCCAGCTTCGACGCCGCCTTCTCCGAGCTGTGCCTCAGCGTGCTGTCCGGCGGCGCGCTGGTGATCCCGCCGGCGGACCGGCTGCTGCTCGGCGCCCCGCTGGCCGACCTGCTGGACCGGCAGCGCGTCACCCACCTCAAGCTCACCCCGGTGGTGCTCGGCGTCATGCCGCCGGACGCGACGCTGCCCGGCGTCGGCACGGTGATCGTCGGTGGCGAGGCCTGCCCGCCGGAGCTGGTCGGGCGGTGGGCGCCCGGCCGCCGGATGCTCGATGTCTACGGCCCGACCGAGACGACCGTGTGCGCCACCGTCAGCGACCCGCTGACCGGTCCCGGCGCCCCGCCCATCGGCCGGCCGGTGGCCGGCAGCCGGGTGCAGGTGCTCGATGCCGCGCTGGAGCCGGTGCCGGCCGGCGTGCCCGGCGAGCTGTACGTCGCCGGCGCCGGGCTGGCCCGCGGCTACCTCGGCCGCCCGGCGCTCACCGCCGAGCGCTTCGTCGCCGACCCGGCCGGCCCGCCGGGGTCGCGCACGTACCGCACCGGCGACCTGGCCCGCTGGCTCCCGGACGGCCAGCTCGCCTTCCTCGGCCGCAGCGACGACCAGGTCAAGCTGCGCGGCTTCCGGATCGAGCCGGGCGAGGTCGAGTCGGTGCTGGCGCAGGCTCCCGGCGTGCGGACGGCGGCGGTGGCCGTGCGGGCTAACCAGCCGGTCGAGCCGGGCGGGCCGGGCGACCGGCGGCTGGTCGCCTACCTGGTCCCGTTCACTGTGGATGTCGGCGCGGTCCGGGACCACGCCGCGGCGCGGCTGCCGGACTTCATGCTGCCGGCGGCGTACGTGCCGCTGGCCGAGCTGCCGCTGACCGCCAACGGCAAGCTCGACCGGGCCGCGCTGCCGGCCCCGCAGCCGGCGACGGCCGGCGGCCGGGAGCCGCGGACGCCGGCCGAGCGGCTGCTCTGCGGGCTGGTCGCCGCGTTGCTCAAGCTCGACCGGGCCGGCCCGGACGACAACTTCTTCCACCTCGGCGGGGACAGCATCCTGTCCATCCAGCTGGTCAGCCGGGCCCGCAGCGCCGGCACGGTGATCACCGCGCGGCAGGTCTTCGAGCAGCAGACGCTCGGCGCGCTGGCCGCGGTCGCCGGCAGCGTGCACGAGGTGGTCGGCGGCGAGCCGGACGTCGGGACCGGCCACGTGCTGCCCACCCCGGCGATCCACTGGCTCCGGCTGCGTGGCGGCCCGGTCGACCGTTTCAACCAGTCCGCGCTGGTGGTGGCGCCCGCCGCGCTCGGCCTCGCGCCGCTGGTCGGCGCCGTGCGGGCGGTGCTGGACCAGCACGACGTGCTGCGGATGCGGCTGACCCGGACCCCGACCGGCGACTGGACGCTGGCGGTGCCGCCGCCGGGGACCGTCGCGCCACAGGTCCACCGGGTCGACGTCGCCGGGCTGGACGGCCCGGCGCTGCGGGCGGCGACCACCGGGCACAGCGAGGCGGCCTGGGCGCGGGTCGACCCGGAGGCCGGGGCGATGATGCAGGTGGTCTGGTTCGACGCCGGTCCGGACCGGCCGGGGCGGCTGCTGGTGGTCGCGCACCACCTGGTCGTCGACCGGGTGTCCTGGCAGATCCTGCTCGCCGACCTGGCCGCGGCGTGGACCGAGCTGGCAGCCGGTCGGCAGCCGGTGCTGCCGCCGGTCGGCACCTCCTTCCGGCGCTGGTCGCAGCACCTGGCCGAGCTCGCGCACGAGCCGGCCCGGGTGGCCGAGCTGCCGGTCTGGACCGGCATCCTCGGCGAACCCGACCCGCTGCTGGGGGACCGCCCGCTGGACCCCGGCCAGGACACCTTCGCCACCCTGCGCTACCTGACCCGGATGGCGCCGGCCGCGGTCACCGGTCCGCTGCTGACCACGCTGCCCGCCGCGTACCGGGCCGGGGTGACCGACGTGCTGCTCACCGCGCTGGCGCTGGCGGTCGCGGACTGGCGCCGGCGAGGGGGCCGGCCGGGCGGCACCTCGGTGGTGCTGGACCTGGAGTCGCACGGGCGGGCGGACCTGGTGCCCGGCGTCGACCTGTCCCGCACGGTCGGCTGGTTCACCAGCATGCACCCGGTCCGGCTGGCGCTCGGCCCGGTCGCCTGGGCCGAGGTGCCGGCCGGCGGACCGGCGGTCGGGGACGCGGTGAAGCGGGTCAAGGAGCAGCTGCGCGCGCTGCCGGACGGCGGGCTCGGCTACGGGCTGCTGCGGCACCTCAACCACGACACCCGCGCGCAGCTGGCGGAGCTGCCGCGGCCGCAGCTCGGCTTCAACTACCTCGGCCGGTTCGCCGCGGCGGAGTCGGCTGGGCCGACCGCGGGCGCCGGCGGGGCGCCGTGGACACCGGTCTCCGACGCCGCCGGGCTCGGCGGCGCGGACCTGGCCGGCGGCCGGCCGCACCCGGAGACGCCGCTGGGCCACTGCCTCGCGGTCACCGCGCTCACCGAGGACGGTCCGGACGGGGCCCGGCTGCGGGCGGTCTGGTCCTGGCCGCGGACGCTGCTGCGCGAGGCCGACGTGGCGGAGCTGGCCGACTGCTTCGACCGGGCGCTGGCGGCGCTGGCCGCGCACGCCGGGCAGGGCAGCAGCGGCGGGCTCACCCCGTCGGACCTGCCGCTGGTCTCGCTGAGCCAGGCGGACCTGGAACGGCTGCAGGCGGAGCCCGGGCCGGAGGTGGCGGCCGCGGAGGAGCCGGCCGACGAGTGGGAGGTGGCCACGTGACCCGGTCCGGCGTCGAGGACGTGCTGCCGCTCTCGCCGCTGCAGGAGGGCATGCTCTTCCAGGCCGGGTACGACGAGCGCGGCCCGGACCCGTACGTCACCCAGCTGCGGCTCGACCTGGCCGGCCCGCTGCGGGTCCCGGCGCTCAAGCAGGCGGTCCGGGCGCTGCTCGACCGGCACCCCAACCTGCGGGCCGGCTTCCGGCAGGCGGAGCTGGACCGGCCGGTGCAGGTGATCCGCCGCGCGGTGACCGTGCCGTGGCGGCTGCTCGACCTGTCCCGGCTGGACGCCGGGCGGCAGGCCGAGGAGCTGGACCGGCTGCAGCGCGAGGAGCAGGCCCGCCGTTTCGACCTGGCCAGGGCGCCGCTGCTGCGCTGCGCGCTGCTCCGGCTCGGGCCGGACCGGCACCGGCTGGTGCTGACCAAGCACCACATCCTGATGGACGGCTGGTCCTCCCCGGTGCTGGTGCGCGAGCTCTTCGCGCTGTACGGGGCCGGCGGCGACCCGGCCGCGTTGCCGCCGGCCCCGGCGTACCGGGACTACCTCGGCTGGCTGGCCGGCCAGGACCGGGCCGCGGCGCAGGACGCCTGGCGGGCCGCGCTGGGCGGGCTGGACGGACCGACGCTGCTGCTGCCGGCCGGGCGGGACCGGCCGCCGCGGGAGCCGGCGCGGCTGGTCCGGGCCGTGCCCGGCGAGCTGGCGGCGAGCCTGCGGCAGTTGGCCCGGGAGCGCGCGCTGACGCTGAGCACGGTCGTGCACGGTGCCTGGGCCCTGCTGCTGGGCGCGCTGACCGGCCGGTCCGACGTGGTGTTCGGGACGACCGTGGCCGGGCGGCCGCCCGAGGTGCCCGGCGTGGAGGCGATGATCGGGCTCTTCATCAACACGGTGCCGGTCCGGGTCCGGCTGGACCCGGCGCTGCCGGTGGCCGCCATGCTCGGCCGGCTGCAGCGGGACCAGGCCGCGCTGTTGCCGCACCAGCACCTCGGCCTGGCCGACATCCAGCGGCTGGCCGGGCCGGGGCCGCTCTTCGACACGCTGACCGTCTTCGAGAACTACCCGGTGGACCCGGGCGTGGCCGCGACCGAGGTGGCAGGGCTGCGGCTGACCGGGGCGGACGGCCGGGACGGCACCCACTACCCGCTCGGGCTCGCCGCCGGGCTGGTCGGGGACCGGCTGACGCTGCGGCTGGACCACCGGCCGGATCTTCTCGACCGGGCCGCGGTGGAGCGGTACGCCGGGATGCTGGTGCGCATCCTGGCCGCGGTCGGCACCTCCCCGGACCGGCCGGTCGGCGCGCTGGACCTGCTCGGCGCGGTCGAGCGGCACCGGGTCCTGGTGGCGGTCAACGACACCGGCGCCGACCCGCCGGTGTCGACCGTGCCGGAGCTCTTCGCCGCCCAGGTCGCCCGGCGGCCGGCCGCGCCCGCGCTGGTCGGCGACGACGGCACGGTGTCGTACGCGGAGCTGGCCGGGCGGGTCGACCGGCTGGCCCGCGCGCTTACCGCGCGAGGCGCCGGTCCGGAGCGGGTGGTGGCGGTCGCGCTGCCCCGCGGCGCCGAGCTCGTCGTCGCGGTGCTCGGCGTGCTGGCAGCCGGGGCGGCGGTGCTGCCGGTCGACCGGGAGCTGCCGGCCGGGCGGGTCGCGGCGATGCTCGCCGACACGCGGCCGGTCCTCGTCCTGCGGCCGGGCGACCAGCTGTCCGATGTGGACGTCCCGACCCGGGCGCCGAGCCCGGCCGGCCTCGCGTACGTCGTCTACACGTCCGGCTCGACCGGCCGGCCGAAGGGCGTCGCGGTGCCGCACGCCGGCATCGCCGGCCTGCTGGCCAGCCACCGGGAGCGGCTCCGGGTCGGCCCGGGCAGCCGGGTCCTGCAGGCCGCGGCTCCCGGCTTCGACGTGGCGTTCCTGGAGCTGCTGCTCGGGCTGCTGTCCGGCGCGGCGGTGGTCACCGCACCGCAGCCGTGGCTGCTCGGCCGGCCGCTGGTCGAGCTGGTCGCCCGGCACCGGGTCAGCCACCTGGTGCTGCTGCCGTCCGCGCTGGCCACCGTCCCGCCCGACGCCGACCTGCCCGCGGACGTGACCGTGCTGGTCGGCGGCGAGCCGGCGGCGGCCGAGGTGCTGGCCCGGTTCGCGGCCGGCCGGCGGATGGTCAACGGCTACGGGCCCAGCGAGTGCACGGTCAGCGCGACGCTGAGCGCCCCGCTGACCGGGCTGGCGCCGGCCCCGATCGGGCGGCCGGTGCACGGCACCCGGGTGTACGTCCTGGACGCGGCGCTGCGGCCGGTCCCGGCCGGCGTGCCGGGCGAGCTGTACGTCGCCGGCACCGGCCTGGCCCGCGGCTACGTGGCGCGGCCCGGGCTGACCGCGGAGCGCTTCGTGGCCTGCCCGTACGGCCCGCCCGGCGGGCGGATGTACCGTACCGGCGACCGGTGCCGGTGGCGCCCGGACGGCCAGCTGGACTTCCTCGGCCGGGTGGACGACCAGGTGAAGATCCGCGGTGTCCGGGTGGAGCCGGCCGAGGTCGCGGCGGTGCTGCGCGCCCACCCCGGCGTGCGCGAGGCCGTCGTCGTGCCGCGCGAGGACCAGCCGGGGGAGCGCCGGCTGGTCGCGTACCTGACCTCGGACGCACCACTCGACCTGGCCGCGGTCGGGACGACCGCGGCAGCGAGCCTGCCGGCGCAGCTGGTCCCGGCCGCTTTCGTGCCGCTGGACCGGCTGCCGGTGCTGCCGAACGGGAAGGTGGACCGGCAGGCGCTGCCGGCGCCGGACCCGGGCGCCGCGGCGGGCCGGACGGCGCCGCGCACGCCGGTGCAGGAGATCCTCTGCGGCCTGTTCGCCGAGGTGCTCGGGCTGGCCGAGGTCGGCGTCGAGGACGGCTTCTTCGCCCTCGGCGGGCACTCGCTGCTGGCCACCCGGCTGGTCGGCCGGGTGCGCTCGGTCTTCGGCGTCGAGCTGCCGCTGCGCGCGCTGTTCGAGGCGCCCACGGTGGCCGGGCTGGTGGACCGGTTGGCCGGCGCGGAGGCGGCCCGCCCGCCGCTGCGCCCGGTGCCGCGGCCGGCGGTGGTCCCGCTGTCCTACGCGCAGACCCGGCTGTGGTTCCTCAACCGGCTGGAGGGGCCGGCGGCGACGTACAACACCCCGCTCGCGGTGCGGCTGACCGGGCCGCTCGACGTCCCGGCGCTGCGGGCGGCGCTCGGCGACCTGGTCGAGCGGCACGAGGTGCTGCGCACGGTGCTGCCCGAGCAGGGCGGCGTGCCGCGGCAGCTGGTGCTCGCCGCCGCGCCCGAGCTGGTGGTCACCCGGACCGGGCCGGACGAGCTGGACGCGGCGCTCGCCGAGGCGACCCGCCGCCCCTTCGACCTGCGCACCGACCCGCCGTTGCGGGCGCACCTGTTCGTGCTCCGGGCCGGTGGCCCGGCCGAGCACGTGCTGCTGCTGGTGCACCACCACGTCGCGGGCGACGGCTGGTCGCTGGCGCCGCTCGGCCGCGACCTGGGTTCGGCCTATGCCGCCCGGCGGGCCGGAGAGCGGCCACGCTGGACGCCGCTGCCGGTGCAGTACGTCGACTACACGCTCTGGCAGCGCGACCTGCTCGGCGCGCTGGACGACCCGGGCAGCCTCGGCGGGCGGCAGCTCGCCTTCTGGCGGCGCACGCTCGCCGACCTGCCCGAGCAGCTGACCCTGCCGACGGACCGGCCCCGGCCGGCGGCCGCCGGGCACCGCGGCCGGCTGCACCGGGTCGGCCTGGGCGCCGACCTGCACGCCGCGGTGCGGGCGCTGGCCCGGGCGACCCGCGCGACGCCGTACATGGTCGTCCAGGCCGCGCTGGCCGCGACGCTGACCCGGTCCGGCGCCGGCACCGACATCCCGATCGGCGCGCCGGTCGCCGGCCGGACCGACCAGGCGCTGGACGAGCTGGTCGGCTTCTTCGTCAACACGCTGGTGCTGCGGACGGACACCTCCGGCGACCCGAGCTTCCGCCGGCTGCTGACCCGGGTCCGGGAGGCCGACCTGGCCGCGTTCGCGCACCAGGACCTGCCCTTCGAGCTGCTGGTCGAGGCCGTCAACCCGGCCCGGTCGCTGGCCCGGCACCCGCTGTTCCAGGTGATGCTCACCGGGCACCAGCAGCCCGGCGCCGGGCTCGAGCTGCCCGGCCTGACCGTCAGCCCGTACCCGGTCGGCCAGGACGGCACCCGGACCGACCTCGCCGTGCACCTGGCGGAGCGGTTCGGCGCGGACGGGGCGCCGGCCGGCCTCGACCTCGCGCTGCGCTACCGGACCGACCTCTTCGATGACGCCACCGCGGTCGCGCTCGGCGACCGGCTGGCCCGGCTGCTCGCCGCCGCGGTGGCCGAGCCGGACCGGCCGGTGGGCGCGCTGGACGTGCTCGACCCGGCCGAGCGGCGCCGGGTGCTGGTGGAGTGGAACGGCACCGGCCGGGACGCCGCCGCCGGCACCGTCTGCGACCTGCTCACCGGGCAGGCCCGCCGGACCCCGGACGCCGTCGCGCTGGTGCACGGCCGCAGCGGGCTGACCTACCGGCAGCTGCACGCCCGGGCCGACCGGCTGGCCGGCGTGCTCGCCGCGCACGGCGCCGGCCCGGAGCGCTTCGTCGGGATCGTGCTGCCGCGCTCGGTGGACCTGGTGGTCGCGATCCTCGCCGTGCTGCGGGCCGGCGCCGCGTACCTGCCGCTGGACCCGGGCCACCCGCCGGACCGGCTGGCCGCGCTGCTCGCCGACGCCGGACCGGTGCTGGTGCTCACCACGTCCACGCTGGACGGTCGGCTGCCGGCCGGCGTCCGGCGGCTGCCGCTGGACCGGCTGCCGACTCCGACGGCGCCGCCGACCCCGCCGGCGCCGGGCCACCCCGCGTACCTCATCTACACCTCCGGCTCGACCGGCCGGCCGAAGGGCGTCGTGGTCGAGCACCGGGCGGTGGCGAGCTACCTGCGCCGGTGCGCGGCCGCCTACCCGAGTGCACGCGGCACCGCGCTGCTGCACTCGCCGGTCTCCTTCGACCACACCGTCACCGGCCTGTTCACCCCGCTCGTGGTCGGCGGCCGCGTGCACCTGGCGGCGCTGGCGGACGACGGGGCCGCGCGGCCGGCCGGGGTCACGTTCCTCAAGGCGACGCCGAGCCACCTGCCGCTGCTCGCCACGCTGCCGGACGACTTCTGCCCGAGCGAGGAGCTGCTGCTGGGCGGCGAGGCGCTGGTCGGCGAGTCGCTGGCGGCCTGGCGGCGGCGCCGGCCGGCGGTGCCCGTGCGGAACGTCTACGGGCCGACCGAGGCGACGGTCAACTGCACCGAGTACGAGATCCCGCCCGGTCCGGTGCCGCCCGGCCCGGTGCCGATCGGCCGCCCGTTCGCGAACAGCCGCGCGTACGCGCTGGACGGCCGGCTCGCCCCGGTGCCGGTCGGCGTGCCCGGCGAGCTCTACCTCGGCGGCAGCCAGCTGGCCCGCGGCTACCTGAACCAGCCGGGCGGGACCGCCGGCCGGTTCGTGGCGGACCCGTACGGGCGGCCGGGCGCCCGGATGTACCGGACCGGCGACGTGGTGGCCTGGCGCCGGGACGGCCAGCTGGCCTTCCTCGGCCGGGTGGACGACCAGGTCAAGCTGCGCGGCTTCCGGATCGAGCCGGCCGAGGTCGAGGCCGCGCTGGCCGGCCACCCGGACGTCGCGCAGGCGGTCGTGCTGCTGCGCGAGGACCGGCCCGGCGACCAGCGGCTGGTCGGCTACGCGGTGCCGGCCGCCGGGCGCCGGATCGAGGCGGACCGGCTGCGCGCGCACGTCGCCCGGACGCTGCCGGACCACCTGGTGCCGGCCGCCGTGGTGCCGCTGCCGGCACTGCCGATGACCCGCAACGGCAAGCTGGACCGCCGCGCGCTGCCGGCGCCCGACCTGGCCGCCCGGGTCACCGGCCGCGGACCGTCCACTCCGGACGAGGAGCTGCTGTGCGGCCTGTTCGCCGAGGTGCTCGGGCTGTCCCGGGTCGGCGTGGACGACGACTTCTTCGCGCTCGGCGGGCACTCGCTGCTCGCGGTCCGGCTGCTCAGCCGGGTCCGGGCCACGTTCGGGGTCGAGCTCGGGCTGCGGGGCCTGTTCGCCGCGCCGACGGCGGCCGCGCTGGCCGGGCGGCTCGCCCCGGGCGACCCGGTGGGCACGCCGGCGCGGGACCCGGTCGAGGACGCGCTGCAGGTGGTGCTGCCGCTGCGGCCGCGCGGCGACGGGGTACCGGTCATCTGCGTGCACCCGCTGCTCGGCCTCGGCTGGTCGTACGCGGGGCTGCTGGGGGCGCTGCCGCCGGACCGGCCGGTGTACGCGCTGCAGGCCCGCGGCCTGCTCGGCGGCCGGCTGCCGCGGACGCTGGCCGAGATGGCGGACGACTACGTCGCGCAGGTCCGGGGCCTCTCGCCGGGGCCCTGCCAGCTGCTGGGCTGGTCCTTCGGCGGCGTCGTCGCGCACGAGCTGGCGGCCCGGCTGCGGGCGGCCGGGCACCAGGTCGGCTCGCTCGCCCTGCTCGACTCGTACCCGCCGGCCGGCCGGGTCGGCACCGGCCTCGGCGAGCTGCCGGCGCCGGGTCCGGGCAGCGCGCTGGCGGCGCTGGGCGAGCGGCACCTGGCCGCGGTCCGCCGGGTCGCGGCGAACAACCGGCGGCTGGAGGCGGGGCACCTGCCGGCGGTGCTGACCGGGGACGTCCTGCACTTCCTCGCCGCCCGGGACCGGCCGGCCGGCGCGCCGGTGCCCGAGCAGTGGCAGCCGTACGTGACCGGCCGGGTGCTGCGGCACGAGCTGCCCTGCCGGCACGACGAGATGACCGAGCCGGGCCCGCTGGCCGAGGTGGCCCGGGCCCTGACCGACTTCGACGAGAGGAGCGGACCGTGACCAACCCCTTCGAGGACCCCGAGGGCTCGTACTACGTGCTGGTCAACGACGAGGGCCAGCACTCGCTGTGGCCGACCTTCGTCGAGGTGCCGGCCGGCTGGGAGGTGGCGCACGGCCCGGACGGCCGGCAGCCGTGCCTGGACTACGTGACCGCGAACTGGACCGACATGCGCCCGCGCAGCCTGGTCCGGGCCATGGACGAGGAGCGCGGGTAGCCGTGCGGCTGGCCATCCGGGCCGAGGGCCTGCGCAAGCGGTACGCCGAGGTGGAGGCGCTCGGCGGGGTCGACCTCGCGGTCCCGACCGGCACCGTGCTCGGCCTGCTCGGGCCGAACGGGGCCGGCAAGACCACCACGGTCCGCATCCTCACCACGCTGCTGCCGCCGGACGGCGGCACCGCCACCGTGGCCGGCTTCGACGTGGTCCGGCAACCGGAGAAGGTCCGCGAGCAGATCGGCCTGGCCGGGCAGTACGCCGCGGTGGACTCCCGGCTGACCGGCCGGCAGAACCTCAAGCTGATCGGCGTCCTGCACGGGCTGCCGCGCCGGGTGGCCAAGGCGCGGGCGGACGAGCTGCTGGAGCGCTTCGAGCTGTCCGACGCGGCGCACCGGGAGACCAGGACGTACTCCGGGGGCATGCGGCGGCGGCTCGACCTGGCCGCGAGCGTGGTGGCCGACCCGGCCGTGCTCTTCCTGGACGAGCCGACCAGCGGCCTCGACCCGGCCAGCCGGCAGGTGCTGTGGCGGATGATCCGCGACTACGTCGCCGGCGGCACCACGGTCCTGCTCACCACCCAGAACCTGGACGAGGCGGACGAGCTGGCCGGCCAGGTGGTGGTGGTCGACTCGGGCACCGTGATCGCCGCGGGCACCCCGGACGAGCTCAAGCGCAAGGTCGGCGGCGAGCGGCTGGAGGTCTCCCCGGCCGCGGCGGCCGACGTGCCGCTGGTCGTCTCCGCGCTCGGCCGGGCGACCGCCGGGGCACCGGTGGTCGGCGCGGACGGTCGCAGCGTGTCGGTGCCGCTGACCGGCGACGTCGGCGCCATCGCGGCCACCGCCGCCGCGGCGGCCGCGCTCAACGAGGCCGGTGTGGAGGTCTCCGACTTCGGCGTCCGGCGTCCGACGCTGGTGGAGGTCTTCCTCACCCTGACGGGCACCACCGGGAGGGCCGCCTGATGTGGAAGATCCTCAGCGACTGGCTGGCGCTGATCGAGCGACACCTGCTGCACCTGCGCCGGATCCGCCAGCGGCTGATCGCGCTGACCCTGCTCCCGACCGTCTTCACGCTGGTCTTCGGGGTGCTCTTCGGCAGCGTGATCTCGGTGCCGGGCGGCGGCTACCAGGAGTTCGTGATGGCCGGCATCTTCCTGCAGCTGATGCTGTCCTCGGTGCCCAACTCGGCGATCGGCGCGATCGAGGACCTGCGCACCGGGCTGGTGGACCGGTTCCGGTCGCTGCCGATGGCCGGCTCGGCGGTGCTGGTCGGGCGCAGTGTCGGGGACACCACCGTACGGGCGATCAGCTGCGTGCCGATGTCGGCGGTGGGGCTGCTGATCGGCTGGCGGGTGCACACCGGAGCGCTGGGGCTGCTCGCCGGCTTCGCCGTCCTGCTGGCCTTCGGGCTGGTGATGGCCTGGGTCGGCGCGCTGGTCGGGCTGGTGTCCGGGACCCCGGAGACCGCCGCGTCCCTGCCCGGGCTGATCCTGATGCCGGCGATGTTCCTGTCCAACGCGTTCATCCCGCTCGCCGGGCTGCCGGAGTGGCTGCGCGCGATCGCGGTCTGGAACCCGCTCAGCGCCGTGGTCGGCGCCGCCCGCGAGCTGTGGGGCAACCCGGCCGCGCTGGTCTCGGACGCGTTCCCGGTCGTGCACCCGCTGCTGGCCAGCGCGATCTGGCTCGTCCTCATCATGGCCGTGGTGGCCCCGCTGGCGATCCGCCGCTACCGGACCGCCACCGTCCACTGAGGACCCGGGTCGGCCGCCCCGGCGTCCCGCACCGTCGACCCGGCTGCCGGGTCGGGGCCGGGATCAGGGGTGCGCGGCCGACTCGTGGTCGGCGTGGGTGACCGGCTCCAGCTGGAACGTGGAGTGCTCGATCGAGACCGGGAAGTGGCTGGCCAGGCAGCTCTGCAGCTGGTCGAGCATCTGCGGGGCATGGCCGTCGTGGAAGCACGAGTCGTCCACCACCACGTGCGCGGTGAGCACCGGCAGCCGGGTGGCGATCTGCGAGGCGTGCAGGTCGTGCACCGCGTGCACGTGGTCCAGCGCCAGCAGGTGCGCGCGGACGTGGTCCAGGTCCAGGCCGCGGGGCGCGTTCTCCAGCAGCACGTCGGTGGTCTCCCGGAGCAGGAGCAGCGTACGGGGCAGGATCAGCAGCCCGATCAGGACGGACACCACCGCGTCCGCCCGCTGCCAGCCGGTGGTGGCGATGACGACTGCGGCGACCAGCACGGCGACCGAGCCGAGCGCGTCGTTGACCACCTCGAGGAACGCGGCCCGCATGGTGAGGGAGCTGCCCCGCGAGCGGACCAGCAGCAGGATCGCCAGGACGTTGCCGGCCAGGCCGACCGCGCCGAAGGCGACCATCGCGGAGGTGATCACCTCGGGCGGCTCGACCAGCCGGCGTACGCCCTCGACCAGGACGTAGACGCCGATCGCCAGCAGGATCGCGGCCTGCAGGGTGGCGGCCAGCACCTCGGCCCGCTGGTACCCCCAGGTCCGCCGGCCGCTGGCCGGCCGGGCGGTCAGCGTCGCGGCCAGGAAGGCGATCAGCAGCCCGGCGGTGTCGGTGAGCATGTGCCCGGCGTCGGCGAGCAGCGCGAGGCTGCCGGACAGGGCCGCGCCGAGGACCTCCGCGGCCAGCACGGTGCCGGTGACCAGCAGGACCAGCAGCAGCCGCCGCCGGTCCTCGGCCGGCTGGTGCGGGTGCCGGTGGGAGTGACCGGTCACCGGCAGGACCGGCCCGGCTCGACCGTGAGCACGACCTCGAGCAGGTCGCTCAGCGCGTGCGCGAGGTGCCGGTCGGCCAGCTCGTACCGCACCTGGCGGCCCTCCGGCGTCGCCACCACCAGCCCGCAGCCACGCAGGCAGGTCAGGTGGTTGCTCACGTTGGGACGGGTCAGGCCGAGCGTGCCGGCCAGCTGCCCCGGGTACGCCGGACCGTCCAGCAGCGCGAGCAGCAGCCGGCACCGGGTCGGGTCGGCCAGCGCCCGACCCAGCCGGTTCATCGCGTCCAGGCGCGTCCCGACGGTCAGCACGCCGAGAACAGTACAGCCCAGGCTGAACCGCTGCCAGGTTCGGGCGCGGCCGGCCGGGTCCCGGCCGGCTCGGTAGGATTCGGCCTCATGCGTGGAATCGTGCTGTCCGGCGGCTCGGGCACCCGGCTCTGGCCGATCACCCGGGCGGTGAGCAAGCAGCTGCTCCCGGTCTTCGACAAGCCGATGATCTACTACCCGCTGTCCACCCTCATCATGGCCGGGCTGCGGGAGATCCTGGTCATCACCACTCCGGCCGACCAGGCGCAGTACCAGCAGTTGCTCGGCGACGGCGGCCAGTGGGGCCTCCAGCTGCGGTACGCGACGCAGCCGTGGCCGGCCGGCCTGGCCCAGGCGCTGACCATCGGTGCGGACTTCACCGGGGACGACTCCATCGCGCTGATCCTCGGTGACAACATCTTCTACGGCGTCGGCCTCGGCCGGCACCTGGCCGAGCTGACCGACGTGCAGGGCGCGCGCATCTTCGCCCACCGGGTCGCGGACGCCACCGGGTACGGCGTCGTCGAGTTCGGAGCCGACGGCCGGGCCGTCTCCATCGAGGAGAAGCCCGCGGTGCCGAAGTCGCCGTACGCGGTGCCCGGGCTCTACTTCTACGACAACCGGGCGCCGGGGATCGCCAGCCGGATCACCCCCAGCGCCCGCGGCGAGCTGGAGATCACCGCGGTCAACGAGGCGTACCTCGAGATGGGCGAGCTGCACGTCTCGGCGCTGGACCGGGGCACCGCCTGGCTGGACGCCGGGACGTACGAGGGGCTGCTGCAGGCGGCCGAGTTCGTCCGGCTGGTCGAGCACCGGCAGGGCCTCAAGATCGGCTGCGTCGAGGAGGTGGCCTGGCGGGCCGGCCTGATCGACGACGGCCAGCTGGAGAAGCTGGCCGAGCCGCTGCTGAAGAGCGGCTACGGCGACTACCTGCTCCAGCTGCTGGAGGAGCCCCGGTAGCCCACCGCCGCGGCTCGCGGCCGAGCTCGGCTACGGTGGCCGGCGCGGACGACTTGGAGAGGAGCTGCGGTGCTCGATCTCGACCCGGCGACCCGAGAGCTGGCCCGGCTGCTGGACGGCGTGCCCGACGACGGCCTGGCCGGCCCGACGCCGTGCGCCGGCACCCCGGTGGCGCAGCTGCTCGACCACCTGATGGGCCTGTCGCTCGCCTTCACCCTGGCGGCCCGCAAGACGCCCCCGGCCGGCGGCTCGCAGCCGCCCTCGTCCAGCGCGGACCACCTCGACCCGCAATGGCGCACCGTGCTGCCGCGGCGGCTCGAGGAGCTGGCCGCGGCCTGGCGGGACCCGGCCGCCTGGGAAGGCATGACCGAGGCCGGCGGGGTGACGATGCCGGCCGAGGTGACCGGCCTGGTCGCGCTGGACGAGCTGGTGCTGCACGGCTGGGACCTGGCCCGGGCGACGGGGCAGGCGTTCCGGTGCGATCCGGCCAGCGCCTCGGCGGTGCTGGAGTTCACCAGTGAGTCGGCCAAGCCGGAGAACGCCGCCGGCCGGGCCGGCCTCTTCGGCCCGGTGGTGCCGGTGCCCGAGGACGCGCCGCCGCTGGACCGGGCGCTCGGCTCCGCCGGCCGTGACCCGGGGTGGACACCGCCGTCCGGCTGACCGGCCCGCTGGGCCGGTCCGATCAGCGGGCCCGGTCAGCCGGTCGAGCAGGCCCGGACGAAGCGCAGCAGCTCGTCCACCTTGTCGGTGCGCGCGTCGACGGCCCGCTCGACCACCTGCACCAATGAGTCGTACGCCTCGGTGTGGTCGTACCTGGCGGTGTCCGCGATCCGCAGCGCCCACCGCCAGTAGCCGCGCAGCGTGTCGGCCAGCGGCATCCGGAAGTCCGCGACCACCTCCCGGATCGGCTCCACCACGGCGTCGCCGTACCGGCGCAGGTAGCGGGTGACCACGTCGGCGAAGAAGGTGAAATGCCGGGCCTCGTCCCGGCTGAGCCGGCCGAGCAGGTCGGCCAGCACCGGGTCGCCGACCATCCGGCGCAGGTGCTGGTAGTAGAGCTGGGTCGCCTTCTCCTGGACCAGTGGGTAGGTGAAGAACTGCACCGCCTGCCGGTACGGCAGCCGGAACGGCTTGCTGCCCTCCTCCGCCAGCGAGTCGCGCAGGTCGTCGAAGCCGGCCAGCCCGGCCGCCACCTGGTAGCGGGCCAGCGCCAGCGCGTGCGAGTCCTCCTCGTCGGCCCACCGGACGGTGAAGTGGTAGAGCTCGCGGTTGTGCACGTACGTCGGCCGGTCCACCGTGCCGTCGACCGGGAAGTGCCGGCGGTAGAGCGCGAAGTAGCCGGGCAGGTGGTCCTCGATGAAGCTGACGAAGCGCACCGCCGACTGCTGGCCGTCGGTCAGCCGGTCCGCGTCCGCGTCCGCGTAGTTGATGTCCGTCTCCACGCTCCACCGCCGCTGCGGCGGCGACGAGCGCAGGAACGCCGCCACCGCGGCGTCCATCTCGGCCGGCGGCAGCAGCGGCCCGTGCACCTGACCGTCCATCACCGGCTCCGCTGGCAGGTCAGCGCGTAGTGCTTGGTGGTGTAGCCCCAGCCGGCGTTCGCGGTCTGCAGGTAGCGGCGCAGCCGTTCGGCCAGCCCGTCCTCGACCTCGTCCAGCCGGGCCGCGTTGCGGTCCACGTTGGACACCCAGTCCTCGATGGTGCGGCGGTAGTGATCGGTCAGGTCGTCGAGCGCCACCAGCGAGAAGCCGGCGTCCTCGGCGGCCTTGACCAGCCGGGACAGCGGTCGCATGTCGCCCCAGCCGAAGATGGCGTCCCGGACGTAGGCGGTGCCGCTGCGGTCGCCGAACCTGACCCGGGCGGCCTCGTTGCGGAAGCAGCTCTCCGAGACGTACAGCCGGCCGCCGCGGCGCAGGGTTTCCCGGCAGGTGGCGAAGACCCCGTCCAGGTCCGGCATGTGCACGACGGAGCCGAGCATCGTCACCGCGTCGAAGCCGCCGGGTGGCAGCGACAGCTGCTCGACGTGGCCGAGGAGGGTCTGCACCCGGTCGGTCAGGCCGCGCTGCGCGGCCCGCGCCGTGATGTAGTCGTGCTGCCGGGGGGCCGGGCTGATGCCGACCGTGCGGCAGCCGTACTCGGCGGCCATGAAGAGCACCAGCGAGCCCCAGCCGCAGCCGATGTCCAGCAGCCGCTCGCCACCGCGCAGGCCGAGCCGGTCGGCCACGAAGTGCAGCTTGCGCCGCTGGGCGGCGGCCAGCGGCTCGTCCGGGGAGCCGTACAGCGCCGAGCTGTACTTGTGCGACTCGTCCAGGAAGAGCGTGAAGATCCGCGGGTCCTGGTCGTAGTGCTGGTTGGTGTCGGCCGCCGTCCCTGGAGCAGCCGCCGTCCCTGGAGCTGCGGTCACGGCGCCGCGCCCGCGGTCCGCAGCGCCTCCACCACCGCGTCGGCGACGTCGGACACCGAGGCGAAGGAGAAGACCTGCTCGTCGGAGAGCTCGACGTCGTAGTCGCGCTCGATCCGGGCCACCACCCGCAGCACCTTCACCGAGTCGACCCCCTCCATCTTGCGCAGGTCCAGCTCCGGGCTCAGCTCCTCGACCGGGATGCCGGTCTCACCGGCCGCGATGGACCGGACCTGCTCCACGATCTCCTGCCGGCTTCTCATCCGCCGTCCCTCCCGCTCGAGTGGTTCCCCTGCTCAATGGACACAGTGGACATTGCGTCGGCCAGCAGCCGGCGGTCCGCGTCGGACAGCGCGAGGTGCTGCCGGGAGCTCTCGGCCGAGGCCGGCTGGTAGGTGCCGGTGGCGGACGCGACGGTGTTGCCGGCGCCGTCCAGCACCTCGGCGGTGGCCTGCCGCTGGCCGGCGACGCCGGGTTCCGG
>JBJMII010000114.1:0-6524 GCA_045806925.1 Mycobacteriales bacterium | reverse complement strand
CCGGGCGTACTTGTTCACCAGGCCGGTCAGCGCCGCCCGGAAGCCCTCCTCGTGGGTGCCGCCCTCGTGCGTGTTGATCGTGTTGGCGAAGGTGTAGACCGACTCGGCGTACGTCGAGTTCCACTGCATGGCGACCTCGACGGACATGCCCTCGCCGTCCACCGCGAAGCCGATCACCGACCGGTGGATCGGCTCCTTGGTCGCGTTGAGGTGCCGGACGAAGTCCTCGATGCCGCCCTTGTACTGGTAGTGGACCTCCCGCGGGGTGTCCGGCCGCTCGTCCCGGACCGTGATGGACAGCCCGCGGTTGAGGAACGCCATCTCCTGCAGGCGGCGGGTGAGCGTCTCGTACGAGTACGTCGTGGTCTCGAAGATCCCCGGGTCGGCCCAGAAGGTGACCGTGGTGCCGCACTTGCGGGTCGGCGCGCCCTTGTGCAGCGGGCCGGGCCGGCTGTTGGTGTAGACCTGGGTCCAGGTGAAGCCGTCCCGGAGGATCTCCACGTCCAGCCGGCTGGACAGCGCGTTGACCACCGAGACACCGACGCCGTGCAGGCCGCCGGACACCGCGTACGACTTCCCGTCGAACTTGCCGCCGGCGTGCAGCGTGGTGAGCACCAGCTCGACGGCCGGCCGCTTCTCGACCGGGTGGCGGTCGACCGGGATGCCGCGCCCGTTGTCGACCACCCGGACGCCGCCGTCGGCCAGCAGGGTGACCACGATCTTGTCGCAGAAGCCGGCGAGCGCCTCGTCGACCGCGTTGTCGACCACCTCGTAGACCAGGTGGTGCAGGCCGCGCTCGCCGGTGGACCCGACGTACATCCCCGGGCGCTTCCGGACCGCCTCGAGACCCTCCAGCACGGTGATCGACTTGGCGCTGTAGTCGGTGGGCTGGGCCTTGGGCGCCACGCGCGCTCGCTTCCTCCCGCCACGCTTCGACGGGACCTGGGGTGGGCACGCGGGCGGCGGCTCCTGACCGGCCGGCGCTGATGCAGCGCTGGCGGGCTCCTGAGCCGCCGCACGCGGATTCGTCCTGTCCAGTCTAGCGCGTTACGGGCGCCCGAACGGGCATCGCCGGGCCTGACGTGTCGGGAGCCCGTCGCACGGAAAGCGTCGATGGTCCCCCACGCGAGGCGGGGGGTCCGCGACGGCCGCGGGCCGCTCAGCGGTTCACGCTCCGGACCCCCGGGCCGGTGCTCGGCGGCGCCGCGGTCGGGCGCGGGGCGACCGGGCCCGAGCCGGACGGCCGGTCCGGTTCGGCGCCGGGCCGGACCGGGGAGGACCCTCCCTATGGACGACCGTACGGGCGGGGCGGATCGCGCCGGCACCCGGGGGGCCGCCGGAGGAGCGGGGTGGGTGCCGCCGGCAGCCACAGCCGGCGGACTGGACGCCGGCGGACTGGACGCCGGCGGACTGGGCGCGGCTGGCGGTCCGGGCGCCGGAGTGCCCGCCGGCGGTGCAGGCGGCGGTGCAGGCGGCAGCGGTGCGCCGCCGTGGTGGCCGGCGGCCATGCCGCGCCGCGGCACCGCCGCGCTCCTGCACGGGATGATGTCGCTGGGCGCGACCTGGTGGCAGATCGGCCCGGAGCTCGCCGCCCGCGGCTGGGACGTCCGGGCCCTCGACCTGGCCGCGCACGGGTCCAGCCCCCCGCTCAACGGCCCGCTCACGGTGACCGCGCTGGTCGAGAAGGTGCTCGCCGACCTGGACGGGCCGGTCGACCTGCTGATCGGGCACAGCCTGGGCGGCCGGACCGCGATCAGCGCGGTCGACCGGCACCCGGGCCTGGCCCGGGCGGTGGTGCTCGAGGACCCGCCCGGCGAGCTGGGTCCGGCCGAGGAGCTGGCCCGCGGCGTCGAGCTGGACAGCGAGCTGGCCCGCAGCGACCGGGACCGGCTGGTGCGCCGGTCGGCGACGGACCATCCCGGCTGGGCGCCGCCGGACGTCGAGCAGGACGTCGAGGGCATCGCCCGGGCCCAGGCGGCGTCCGTCGCCGCCGGACTGCGCGGCGGGCTGGGGGACCGGGACCTGACCCCGCTGATCGCGGCCGCGCCGGTGCCGGTGCTGGTGATCGCCGCGGCCGCCACCGGCGGGCGTTTCGGCGACCGGGCGGGCGGCAGCGCGCTGGGCGAGCCGACCCGGGCGGCGGTGCGGGCCGCGCTGCCGGCCGAGCGCTTCGTCGAGCTGCCCGGCGGGCACTGCCTGCACCGGGACGTGCCGGACCGGTGGCTGGCCGCGGTCACCGCCTTCGCCGACGACGTGCTGCCGCCCACTGCGCCGGCGCGCTGACGGCATCAGACCACGCAGGCGCTCCCGGCGCAGGTCGCCATGGCGTTCAGCCGGGCGGCCAGCGTGGACAGCTCCGAGGCGGGCGGGTCGTTCCCCGCGGTGCCGTCGTTCAGCAGGTTGGTGAACTCCTGCGGGTCGGCGGTGAGGTTGTAGTACTCCCGGAAGATGACGTTGCCGGTCTGGTCGTACGTCTGGATGTACTTCACCGTCGCGGTGCGGATCATCTTCCAGGTCGGCACGTTCCCGTTCGCCGAGTCCTTGTAGTACTCGGCGTACGCCGTCGTGCGGGCGGTCGCGGTGAGCAGTGACTCGCCGTCCAGGGGAGGTGCCCCGACGGGCAGCGTGACCTGCGCGGCCGCCAGCATCGTCGGCAGCAGGTCGATGTAGGACGCCAGCCGGGTAGCGTCCGTGCCCGGCTGGACGTGGCCCGGCCAGCGCAGGTAGAGCGGCACCCGGACGGACGGCTCGTACGGCACGAACTTCTCGGTCCGCCCGTGATCGCTCCACATGTAGCCGTTGTCCGAGGAGAAGATCACCAGGGTGTTGTCCAGCACGCCGCGGTCGGACAGCAGCTGCATGGTCGCGTCGAGCTCGTCGTCCGCGGTCATGATCGCGCGCAGCTGGCTGGCGCACATCTCCTGGCCCTGAGCCGGCGTCTGGTTCATGTTCCGGACGTAGGCAGGCTTGTCGGACCGGTTGGTCTCGACCGGCGCGGAGCAGGTCGGCACCGGCGCGGTCGCGTACTTGGCGTCCGGGACGGCGCGGTGGGAGGTGGTGCCGTCCGGGTTGGTGACGCTCACCCAGTGCGGCGCCTGCGGGGTCTCGTACAGCAGGAACGGCTTGGCCAGCCCGAGTGCGCTGGTGATGTACTGGCGGCCGCGCACGCCGAGCCCGGTGGTCGAGTAGCCGGTCAGCGTGCGGGAGACGCCGTCGACCTTGCTCGCCACGTTGGTGTAGCCGCCCCAGATCACCGTCGAGTGGTCGAAGCACGGCGGCCGGGTGTCCTTCGGCCAGGTGGTGAGGAACTTGCCGGCGAGGTACGTCGAGTAGCCGGCGCCATGCAGGTAGCACGCCATCGAGTGCGGGTAGTCGAAGACCGGCCCCTGGGACTGCAGCCGGACGCCGTTGTTGTGGGACAGCCGGCCGGTCATCAGCGCCGCCCGGGACGGGCAGCAGGCCGGGTCGGTGACGAAGTGCCGGGCGAAGCGGCGGCCGTCGGCCATCCACTGTCGGGTCTTCGGCATGTACGTCATCGGGTCGACGTTGCCCGGCGCCGCGTCCCGGAGGTCGTCGAGGTTGTAGAAGACGATGTTGGGCTTGACCGCGGCGGCGGCCGGCGGGAGCGGGACGGCGACCGGGACCACCGCGAGCACCAGGGAGGCGAGCAGGGAGCGCAGGCGCATGGCTGCTCCTCCGGCGCGGGGCGATGGGCGGGATGCTACCCGCCGGCCACCCCGGCCGGAGGCGGTTTCCCCAGCGGGTCAGCCGTACGTGTCCCGGGGGCCGCGGCCGGCGATCCGGCGCGGCCCCGAGCCCCAGGTGGGCGCGGTCGGGCCGTGCACCCGGATCCGGGTCACCACGTCCGGGCCGAGCTCGGCGCGGATCCGGGTCATCAGCATCGGCAGCAGCACGCCGCGCAGCTGGGTCGCCCAGGCCGTCGACTCCGCGGCCAGGGTCAGCTCGCCGTCCCGGAGGCTGACCGGCTGGCAGCGGGCGGCCAGCTCGGTGCCGACGACCCCGGCCCAGTTGGACAGCACGCTCGCGGTGGCCGCGGTCGCCTCCCAGCCGCGGTCCTCGACCAGCCGGCGGACCAGCGTGCCGAAGGGTTGCGGGTCGCGCGGATCCGGGCCGGACCCGCTGTAGCCGCCCCGCCTCGTCTCGGCCCGGCGGCCGGCGACCTGGCGGGCGCCCTTGCGCAGCGGCGACCGGCGGGACGCGGCGCGGGCGGACTGCAACGCCGAGCGGCCGAGGCTCACCCCGTCGTCCACAGCTTCCACAGGTCCGTCCACAGGCGCCACCGCCCCGTCGCCGTCCACATCGGACGGTAACCGGGCCCGGTCCGGCACTGTCCATTCGGGACGGTCAGCGGACACGGCGGACCTGCCCGTCCGCGACGTCGTACCGGGCGCCCTGCAGCTCGTCCGGCACGTCACCGGCCACTGCAGCGGTCACCAGCACCTGCTCGGCCTTGCCGGCCACCGCGGCGAGCCGGCTGCGGCGCGCGGTGTCCAGCTCGGCGAAGACGTCGTCGAGGACGAGCACCGGCTCGGCCCCCTCGGTGGACAGCAGCTCGTACGAGGCCAGCCGCAGGGCCAGCGCGTACGACCACGACTCGCCGTGGCTGGCGTAGCCTCTCGCCGGCCGGTCGCCGAGCGTGAGCACCACGTCGTCCCGGTGCGGCCCGACCAGGGTGACGCCGCGCTCGACCTCCTGCGACCGGAGCCGGGCCAGCTCGGACAGCAGCGCGGCCTCCAGCAGTTCCGCCGACGGCTCGCCCGCGGGCAGCGCCCCGCCCAGCGAGCACGAGTAGGTCAGCTCGGCCGGACCGCCGCCGCGGGCCACCTCCTCGTAGGAGCTCGCCACGTACGGGGCCAGCACCCGGACCAGGGCGAGCCGCCCGGCCAGCAGCTCCGCGCCGTGCCGCGCGAGGTGACCGTCCCAGACGTCGAGGGTGCGCAGGTCAGCTCCGGCGGAGCCGGATGATGACGGAGCGCCGCCGGCTCGTCTCAGCTTCGCCGTCCTCAGCAGCGCTCCGCGCTGCTTCAGCACCCGCTCGTAGTCCGCTCGCACCCCCGCGTACCGCGGGGTCCGCTGCACCAGCAGCTCGTCGGTGAACCGGCGCCGCTCGCTCGGGTCGCCGCGGACCAGCGCGAGGTCCTCGGGCGCGAAGAACACCGAGCGCAGCGCGCCGAGGACGTCCCGGGCCCGCGGCACCGGCGACCGGTTGAGCCGGGCCCGGTAGGTCCGGCCCGGGTTGATCTCCAGCTCGACCAGCAGCTCGCGGCCCTCGCTGACCACCGCGGTGCGCACGACCGCCCGGGCCGCGCCGTGACGTACCAGCGGCGCGTCGGTCGCGACCCGGTGCGACCCGAGCGTGGAGACGTAGCCGACCGCCTCCACCAGGTTGGTCTTGCCCTGCCCGTTCGGCCCCACCAGCACACTCGGCCCCCGCTCGAAGGCCACCTCCGCCGCGGGCCAGGACCGGAAGTCGGCGACCGACAGGTGCCGGACGTACACCCCGGTCAGCCGCCCGGGGCCGGCGGCGCGGGCGGGGTGTGCCCGCCGGACGGGTCCGGCGTGACACCGGGAGCGGGCTCGTCCTCGGTCCTGGTCGCGTGCCCGCCGAACTGGTTGCGCAGCGCGGCGACGACCTTCATCGCAGGTGAGTCGTCCTGCCGGCTGGCGAACCGGGCGAACAGCGCGGACGCGATCACCGGCATCGGCACCGCGTGCTCGATCGCCGCCTGCAGCGTCCAGCGGCCCTCGCCGGAGTCCTCCGCCCAGCCGCGGATCTTCTTCAGGTCGGGGTCCTGGTCCAGCGCCCGGACCAGCAGGTCGAGCAGCCAGGACCGGATGACGGTGCCCTGCGTCCAGCTGCGGAACACGTCCGGCACCTCGGTCACCTGGTCCGACGCGGTCAGCAGCTCGTAACCCTCGCCGTACGCCTGCATGATCCCGTACTCGATGCCGTTGTGGACCATCTTCGAGAAGTGGCCCGCGCCGACCCTGCCCGCGTGCACGAAGCCGCCCTCGGACGGCTTGAGCGTGTCGAACGCCGGCTGCACCTTCGCCACGTTCTCCGCCTCGCCGCCGACCATCAGGGCGTACCCGTTCTGCAGGCCCCAGACGCCGCCGGAGACGCCGGCGTCGACGTACCCGACGCCCTTCTCCCCGAGCATGGCGGCGTGCTCCTGGTCGTCGGTGTAGCGCGAGTTGCCGCCGTCGACGACGACGTCGCCCCGCTCCAGCAGCGCGCCCAGCTCCCGGACGGTGGCCCGGGTGGGCCCGCCGGACGGGACCATCACCCAGACCACCCGCGGCTTCGCCAGCTTCTGGACCAGCTCCTCGAGGCTGGCCACGTCCCGCGGGGACGACTCGCTGCGGTCGTAGCCGACCACCGTATGGCCACCGCGGCGCAGCCGCTCCGCCATGTTGCCGCCCATCTTGCCGAGTCCGATCAGACCGATCTCCACCGCGACCTCCGAGTCCTCGTCCCGTCGTCGTCAGTTGTCCCCGGCCGG